>DAOTYA010000169.1:0-43864 GCA_034435075.1 Anaerolineae bacterium | reverse complement strand
TTGCTTCGGGCGTTTTGCGCCCTCGCAATGACCCTCCGTAAAGGGAAAAACCGGCAGACATCGGGTTGCTCTCCCATGCCTGTTATGTCCGGCTTAATTTTTTAAAGTCCATTAGTCCGGCGGGCACAGGCTGAATAGATACCGCTCAGATAAGTAACGGTTAAGGAGTGAGATGATCCCATTACGTGATACAATTCCATCCAGACGTTTTCCGATTGTCAACACCACCATCATCATACTGAACGTATTGGTCTTCTTGTTCGAGTCCGCCCTGACCCCAAAACAACAGGAGCTTTTTCTGCGCGTCTGGGGACTGATACCAACCCGTTTCTGGGCAGGTGTCTCTATAGGGGGAATGCTGACTCTGTTTACTTCTATGTTCCTGCATGGTGGCTGGTGGCATTTGATCTCCAATATGCTCGCTCTTTACATCTTTGGCGACAACATCGAGGACCGCCTGGGGTCGTTCCGCTACGCCTTATTCTATCTATTCAGCGGACTTGTAGCCGGTGCCACTCACCTGGTAGCTTACCATAACTCCCCACTCCCTACGGTTGGCGCCAGCGGGGCGATAGCAGGTGTGCTTGGGGCTTATCTGGTGCTGTACCCCTATGCACGTGTGATCACGCTCGTGCCGTTCTTCTACTTCATCCGCATCGTCGAACTGCCGGCATTGCTCTACCTGGGCTTCTGGTTCATCTCCCAGTTGTTTAACGGCATCTTCGCCCTGGCCGCAGCCAACGTTTTCCAGACCGGCGGTGTGGCCTGGTGGGCACATATAGGGGGCTTCGTTTTCGGTTTAATGATTATCAGGCCTATATGCCCTCCACCCTGCCGTACATATCTCGATGAATACAGACCATGGTAATTCAGCGGAGGTGAGGATGTCTATTTTCGACTTCTTCTGGCTGTTTTTCATCGTCACGAGCCTCCTGCCGGCCATCCAGAAGAGGATGTTGGAGGCAGCCCGCATTAAACTGATCCACGACCTGGAGAGAGAAAGGAAAAGCCGCGTCATCACCCTGATCCACCGCCAGGAAACTATGGCATTGCTGGGCTTCCCCATCTTTCGCTACATTGACATTGACGATAGCGAGGAAGTCCTCCGGGCCATCAAATTGACCGATCCAGATATCCCCATAGATCTTATCCTCCACACGCCCGGTGGTCTGGTTCTGGCCTCGGAGCAGATCGCCCATGCACTATGCCGCCATCGGGCCAGGGTGACCGTCTTCGTGCCACATTACGCCATGTCGGGGGGCACGCTGCTGGCACTCGCAGCCGACGAGATCGTGATGGATGAGAACGCGGTGCTGGGGCCGGTTGATCCGCAACTGGGAGAGTATCCGGCTGCCTCGATCCTGAAAGTAATAGAGCAGAAAGATATTAACGAGGTAGATGATAAAACATTGATCCTGGCAGATGTGGCCCGTAAAGCCATCACCCAGGTCCGCACACGGGTGGAGGCGATTCTGTCCGAGCATATGCCACCGGAACGGGCACAGATCGTGGCTCAGACGCTTTCCGAAGGGCGCTGGACCCATGACTACCCCATCACTGTGGAAGAAGCCCGCGAACTGGGGCTGCCGGTCAGCACAGATATGCCGGATACGGTGTACAAGCTGATGACCCTCTACCGCCAGCCTGCACAGCGCCGCCCTTCAGTGCAATACATTCCCGTTCCTTACCGTGCAGGTGACGAGAAGTCAAAAGATTAATCTCGCATTTGGCTTGCTCCTGTGTGCGGCGGCATGCCTTCTGGCGGGATCGGTAGCAGCCTTTGAGTGGTATCATGCAAAGCGCATCTACCCGGGCGTCTCCGTCTGGTGGATAAAAGTGGGTGGGATGAGGCCAGAGGAGGCAGCCGCCGCCCTCGAGAGTGGGCTGACTTCTAAAATGCCCAGGCTGACGCTGTACGGACCTGACCGTTCGTGGTCCGTCCGCGTTACCGACCTGGGCCTGCAACTGCACACACAGGCCACAGTGGCTGCCGCTTACGCCGTTGGCCGTGCATCCACCCTGCCCGAGATTTTCACCGATCATCTGAAACTGCTCCTCTTCGGTGCAGAGGTTCCCCCTGTCCTGGTCTACGATGAACAGTTCGCACGACTGTATCTGGAGGCGCTGGCCAGACAAGTGAACTTTCCCCCCACAGACGCCGCGCTCTCCTTCAATGGCCTCACCCCACTGATCAAAGAAGCACACGCTGGCCGTATGCTGGACATCGAAGCGACACTCGCCGCGCTATATCCGGCTCTGACCAGCCCCTCGCCTGGCGGCGTCAGGCTGGTAGTCCGAGAAGTACAACCCGCCATCAGCGACGCCGAACCGGGCCGTGCCGAGGCCGCGATGATATTGAGCAGCCCGCTCACCCTGACCCTGGCTCAGCCGCTGGAGGGTGACCCCGGCCCCTGGGTGATCCCACCCGAGCAACTGGCAACCATGCTGGTGGTTGAAGCCAGGGACGGGGCATTGCACGTCACATTGGACAAGGAGCCTTTGCGTTCCTTCCTGAACAGCCTGACTGCCACTCTGGCAATTGAACCGGTTAATGCCCGCTTTCACTTCAACGAGAAGACGAAACGCCTGGAGGCCATCAGTCCCAGCAGGGAAGGGCGTGCCCTGGACGTAGAAAGCAGCCTGACCGCAATTGTGCAGGAGCTGATGGCCGGCCACCACCAGGTTCCACTCGTTGTCCGCCCTGTCCCGCCCAGGTATCCGGACACGCTGACTGCTGAGGAGTCAGGCATTACCGAACTGGTAGCCGAGGGAGATTCCTACTTCATCGGCTCCCCCTCTGGGCGCGATCATAACATTCGCCTGGCAGCCAGTAAATTCGATGGTCTGATCATTGCTCCCGGTGAGGTCTTCTCTTTCAACCACTACCTGGGAGAGGTGAGCGCCGCGGCAGGTTACGACGAGTCTTACGTCACGTTGGGGGAACAGCTCGCCATTGAGGTTGGCGGAGGCATCTGCCAGGTCTCGACCACTGCCTTCCGTGCGGCCTTCTGGGGTGGCTACCCCATTCTCGAACGCTGGCCCCACAATCATCGTGTGGGGTACTACGAGCTGATGAATGCGGGGGTGGGGATGGATGCCACCATCTACTCGCCGCAGGTGGATTTCCGTTTCCTGAACGACCGTCCGTACCCACTGCTTATAGAGACAGAGATCGAAGAGAAGGCCCATCGGCTGATCTTTCGTTTCTACTCCACCGGCGATGGGCGACGGGTGGAGAAGGATGGCCCCACGATCAGCGATGAGACAAAACCCGGCCCGCCGCTCTATCAGCTTGACGAAAAGATAGCAGCGGGAACTGTGAAGCAGTGGCAGACGGCGGTGAACGGGCTGACAGCAACGATTGTGCGACGGGTCTATAATGCAGCAGGTAATCTGCTCTACAAAGACACGTTCGTCAGCAGGTACGCCCCGCGCCGCGCAGTTTATCACTACGGCCCCGGCTATGTGCCTCCCGAGGAGGTGGTGGAAAGCCCAGCTCAGTGAACCCTGGATGTAGGACAGCCTTTCAGGCTGTCCACTGGATGCAGGACAGCCTTTCAGGCTGTCCACTGGATGCAGCCCGTACACCTTCTGGGCCTGCGCCGACGCCCGGCGCGAAATGCCCGAGGAGAGCATTTCGACCGGCCTGAGCATTTACGAGCGCCCTAAAAATGACACCGGAACGACAGATGCGCATCGGGATTGATGCACGGATAGTGTACTATGCCCGGGGAGGCATCCGTAACTACACACTGCATCTGCTCAAGGCACTGGCGCAACTGGACAGGGCCACAGATTACTTCGCGTTACACAGCCGTAAAGAACGTGCTCCCTTTGTCCCGGGGCCGAATTTCCGTGCCGTCCCCTGCTGGACCCCCTCACACCATCGGCTGGAACGCTGGACATTGGGAGCGGAGATCGCGCGCCTGCGGCTCGACCTGCTCCACACCACTGATTTTATCCCACCAGCCTTCGGCTATCGTCGCTCGGTGATCACCGTCCATGACCTGACCTTCCTGCACTATCCTCAATTCATCACCCCCGAAAGTTACGCGTACTACAATCGCCAGATCGTGTGGGCAGTACGGCGCGCCGACCACATCCTGGCCGATTCCTTCGCCACCAAAGCGGACCTGGTAGCGCTGCTGGGGGTGCCGCAGAAAAAGGTCACGGTAGCACATCTGGCCGCAGACCCGATCTTTCACCCCATGCCAGCGACAGAGGCGGCAAGAGTGGCCGCACGTTACAATCTGCAGACAGGGTACCTGCTCTGCGTAGGGACGCTGGAACCACGCAAAAACCTGCCCGGCCTGCTCCGGGCCTATCGCTTACTCCTGGATGAGCAGGTGACCGAGGCCCCACTGGTAGTGGTCGGAGGGCACGGCTGGCTGTACCACCCAATATTCGAGTGCATCCAGGACCTGGGATTAACAGGGCAGGTACACTTTCTCCACAACGTGCCGGATACCGACCTGCCCGCTATCTACAACGCGGCTATACTTTTGACCACGCCCTCGTTTTATGAAGGATTCGGACTGCCGGCACTGGAGGCCATGGCCTGCGGCACCCCGGTCGTCGTCTCCGACCGCTCTTCGCTACCCGAGGTGGTGGGCGAAGCCGGCCTGCTGGTAAACCCGGAGAAGACGGAAGAAATTGCCGGAGCGTTGGCCCGCGTGATCACAGACGAGACATTGCGAAACCGTATGCGTGAGCAGGGGCTGGCACAGGCAGCCCGCTTCTCCTGGGAGCACACCGCCCGAATCACGCTGGATGTATACCGGGCAGTGCTTGGAGCAGATAATGGCCAGGACCCTCTTATATAAATCAAACATGTCGCTATTGGGAATCTAATACAAAGCGGCTACAATCGCAGCAGCAATTTCAGGAAAGCAGGGGGAAAGATATGGATCTGAACCGCTTTACACAAAAAGCGCAGGAAGCTGTGATTGGAGCACAGGCGCTCGCGGGAGAGCACAGCCATGGCCAGATTGAGCCTGAGCACCTGTTGCTCGCCCTGCTGCGCCAGTCCGACGGCATTGTGCCCCAGATCATCCAAAAGCTGGAAGCCAATCCCGGCGAGATGGCACTTGCACTGGAGCGGGAACTCCAACGCAAGCCCAAGGTCTACGGAGCTACGGCGCAGGTGGGGCTTTCCCGGGAGCTGAGCCGGGCACTGGACGAGGCACAGAAGATCGCCGGCCGCATGCGCGATGAGTATGTCAGCACCGAGCACTTGTTGCTCGCACTTTGCGGGCCAGCAGGTGGGGCAGCATCTCGCTTCCTGGCCGCCTACGGTATTACTGAGGACGCCATCCTGCGCGCATTGACGAGTATACGCGGCAGTCAGCGTGTCACATCGCAGCACCCGGAGTCCACCTACCAGGCTTTGGAAAAATACGGCCGCGACCTGACGCAACTGGCTCGCCAGGGCAGGCTTGACCCGGTGATCGGACGGGATGAGGAGATCAGACGCGTGATGCAGATTCTGAGCCGCCGCACCAAGAACAACCCGGTATTGGTCGGCGACGCCGGTGTTGGCAAAACTGCTATCGTCGAGGGACTGGCTCAGCGTATCGTGCGTGGCGATGTGCCCGAGGGGCTGAAAAACAAGCGCATTGTCGCCCTCGATCTGGGCGCCATGATCGCGGGCACCAAATACCGTGGCGAATTCGAGGAACGTCTTAAGGCCGTGCTCAAAGAAGTCACCGACGCTGCCGGGGAGATCATTCTGTTTATTGACGAACTGCACACTGTCGTCGGGGCCGGCGCAGCCGAGGGCGCGATGGATGCAAGCAATATGCTCAAGCCCATGCTCGCCCGCGGTGAGCTGCACGCCATTGGTGCGACAACGCTGGACGAGTACCGCAAATACATTGAGAAAGACGCAGCGCTGGAGCGTCGCTTCCAGCCAGTCTATGTGGACGAGCCTTCGATCGAGGAGACGATCAGTATCCTGCGCGGCCTCAAGGAGCGCTACGAAGTGCACCACGGTGTGCGCATTCAGGACAGTGCGGTCATCGCTGCGGCCACGCTCAGCGAGCGCTATATCGCCGACCGCCAGTTGCCGGATAAAGCGATCGATCTGATTGATGAAGCCGCTTCTCGCCTGCGCATGGAGATAGACTCCAAACCTGCTGAGCTTGACGAGGTGGATCGGCGCATCATGCAACTTGAGATCGAGCGAGAGGCACTGAAGAAGGAAAAGGATCAGGCCAGCAAGGAACGATTGGAGAAACTGGAAAAGGAGCTGGCCGACCTCCGGGAGCAATCGTCAGCTCTTCGTTCGCGTTGGGAGCAAGAAAAAGCCGCCATCCAGGCCATCCGCGAGACAAAGGAACAGATCGAGCGCGTCCGTCACCAGATCGAGGAGGCACAGCGGGCGCTGGATTACGCCCGGGCTTCAGAGCTGCAGTATGGGACGCTTGTCAATTTGGAACGCCAGTTGCGCGAGCAGGAGGAGCGGCTGCGTCAGTTGCAGGGCGACCGGCCGTTGCTCAAAGAGGAGGTCAGCTCGGAGGATGTGGCCGAGGTGGTCTCCGAATGGACAGGCATCCCCGTTGCCAGATTGCTGGAAGGCGAAGTGGAGAAGTTGCTGCGCATGGAGGAGGCGCTTCACCGGCGTGTGATCGGCCAGGATGAAGCAGTGCGGGCCGTTGCCAATGCCGTCAGGCGGGCACGCGCCGGCCTTCAGGACCCACGGCGTCCTATTGGCTCCTTCATCTTTCTGGGACCGACCGGTGTGGGCAAGACCGAACTGGCTCGTGCGCTGGCCGAGTTCCTCTTCGACACCGAAGACGCTATGGTGCGCATTGACATGAGCGAATATCAGGAGCGCCATACCGTCTCCAGGCTCATCGGGGCACCGCCCGGATACGTCGGCTACGAAGAGGGAGGCCAGTTAACCGAGGCAGTACGCCGTCGCCCGTACAGCGTGGTACTGTTCGACGAGATCGAGAAAGCGCATACCGAGGTCTTCAACACACTGCTTCAACTGCTCGATGAGGGACGACTCACCGACGGTCACGGACGCACGGTTGACTTCACCAACACCATCATCATCATGACCAGCAATATCGGCAGCCGCTGGATCAAGGAGCTTGGCGTAGAAGCTGCGCGTGAGCGGGTGATGGAGGAACTCGACCGCACCTTCCGGCCCGAGTTCCTGAACAGGATTGATGAGATCATCCTGTTCCGTAACCTGACCCGCGAGGACCTGCTGCAGATCGTGGACATTCAGATGAACCACCTGCGCGAGCTGCTGGACGAACGGCGTATCGGCCTGGTATGGAACGGTGCGGCCAGGGAATACCTGGCGGAGACAGGCTACGACCCGGTCTACGGAGCGAGGCCACTTAAACGGGTCATCCAGCGAGAAGTGCAGGACCCGCTGGCGCTTGAGCTGTTGCAAGGCCGCTTTGCCGAGGGAGACACGGTGATGGTTGATGTCCGCGATGGCCGCATCACCTTTGAGCAGGCTTCTGGCCAACGTCCGCAGTAGGGGCAGGTGCAGTCTGCCCCGACAGCCCGGAAAGGCTGTCGCACCCAACAATAACGCTCGGGAATCGAGCCTTCAGGCGGAAAATCCGGCTGAAGGCTCTGCCCGCAAGCGATGCATAACCCCTGCTGCAGCAAGGGAAGTGTAGTACAATACCGCAGGCAGCAAATAATGGTTGTAAACAAACAGGAGTTTGTTAAATGAGCAAACTCAGGCTGATATTCCTGGCGTTAATTATTCTGGCTATTGTAAGCCTGGGGTGTAACCGGGTCAATCAACTGGTCAGCCCCACTGCCACGCCGTTACCTACCCTGATACCCACGCCAACCCAGGCTCCTCCCCAGGTATCGGTGGTACCGGAGGAGCAGGCCAATGCACTCGAGGCCCAGATAGAAGCAGTATACGAACTGGCCGGTCCGGCCGTAGTGCACATCAGCAGCATCAGCTACGCCTACGACTTCTTCTTCAATCCGGTGCCCCAGGAAGGTACCGGCTCGGGGTTCATCTACGACACTGAAGGACATATCGTCACCAACTACCACGTAGTTGAGAATGCTCAGGAGCTCTCGGTTACGCTGGCTGATGGACGGTCGTATCAGGCCAGGATTGTGGGTGTGGACCCCACCAACGATCTGGCAGTGCTCCATATCGAGGCGGATAACCTGCCCCAACCAATCCCGCTGGGTGACTCTGACAGCCTGCGGGTGGGGCAGTTCGTCGTCGCCATCGGCAACCCGTTTGGTCAGGTGGGGACGCTCACGGTGGGAGTGATCAGTGCGCTGGGGCGTATCATCGAGAGCCCCGACGGCCGCTTCATCGGCGAGGCCATCCAGACCGACGCAGCCATCAATCCCGGCAACTCTGGAGGGCCACTGCTCGACCTGCGTGGTCGCCTGATCGGGATCAACTCTCAGATTATCAGCCCAAGTCAGGCATCGGCCGGCATAGGCTTTGCTGTGCCGGTGAACACGGTACGGCGCGTTGTGCCACAACTGATCGCCCATGGCCGCTACCCACATCCCTGGCTTGGGATAGAATACCTGCCACTGACGAAAGAATGGAGCAAAGCCCTGCGCCAGGGGGGAATAAACGTGCCGGACACAGGCCTGCTTGTGCTACAGGTTGTGGCCGGCAGCCCTGCGGAACGTGCCGGTATCCGGGGCGGTACCCAGATGGTAAGACTGGGCGGCTATCGCATACCGGTAGGGGGCGACGTCATCACCGCACTTGATGGCAGGCCCGTCGCCAGTTCCAAGGAATTCATCGCCTACCTCGAGACCCAAACCCAGGTAGGAGATACCATCACAGTTACATTGGTACGGGATGGAGAGGAGCTGACCGTCCAGGTTACCCTGGCAGAACGGCCCTGACCCCCTACGCCTGGGGTAGGGCGTGCAGCATAGAGCCAAAAACTGCTCCTCCTATCGATAGCTATAGCGCAGGGCTGCTCTCCCGTGTGGGGCAGGCTTTCCAGCCTGCCGACAGCCTGGAAAGGCTGTCCCACAAGCCACAGACTCTCCAGCCTGCCGACAGCCTGGAAAGGCTGTCCCGACAGCCTGGAAAGGCTGTCCCACAAGCCACAGGCTCTCCAGCCTGCCGACAGCCTGGAAAGGCTGTCCCACAAGCCACAGGCTCTCCAGCCTGCCGACAGCCTGGAAAGGCTGTCCACAAGCCGCAGGCTTTCGCAGCCGATTTTTCAAGACAGCTCAAAGTGTAAACCAATTTTGGGGTGAAGATGAACCATCCCAGGTTGTGAAACACAAATCACTCCCCGCCACGCATCTTTCACCATGCCTAACCATGTAATCGGCAACACCAGCCCCGTCACCGCCACGCCAGACGGCTTTATACATCGCCGCCGGCCAGGCTGTGGGTTTCCGACCGCCTATCACCGCCACGCTGCAACCGGTCTCCAACCGGGTCTTGGGTGCGGCCTGGAGAGTAGCCCGAGCCAGAGGGGATGCAAAGATTGTAGGACAACTGCGCGCAGTTGTCCTACACTGCGGCCAGTCCGGCGTCGGGTGCGGCCTGGAGACCGGCCCGAGCCAGAGGGGATGCAAAAACATAATGGACATCCATACCCGGGTGGATAACAGCGCTTGCGTAAAGATGCTTTTTGATGTATATTGGTCATAGGTCCGAGCAAATCTTGACGTAATGTACCCAAGGGACCACAAGGCAAGAGGAGAGGAGAAATGGATGTCATCAAAGTCGCGGCCAATTCTCGCTCAACTGCAGTAGCTGGGGCCATTGCTGGCGTGATGCGAGAAAAGGGGGAGGTCGATGTACAGGCTATTGGAGCCGGCGCGGTCAATCAGGCTATCAAAGCGATCTGCATCGCCCGGGGCTACCTGGAGGAGGACGGCATTGATATTGTCTGTGTGCCCTCGTTCGTCGAGGTAAACATTGACGATCAGGAACGCACAGCGGTACGGATCAACGTCCAGAGACGTCAATCCAGTACATAGCGTGGCACAGGCAACCAGGCAGGTGAGCACAGAGGCCTCCGATAGACCGGCGGTCTGTCGGAGGTTTTTTTACTGACGGGGCAGGTCAAGCATCAAAACCTCGAGTGTGAGGCGCGGGTTGGCGTTACGCTCCAACCTGTCGGCTGCTGCAAGCATTGCCTCCACTACAGCAGCACTTCGCATAAGCCCGAAGCGGTCGGCGTGGGCCTTCAGCAGAACATGGCGGTCCACATTGGTCAACGGCGCATCTGCTCCGGCAGCGACCACCATCACATCGCGCCACCAACGGGCCCAAAGATCGAGCGTCTCCCGGGCGGCTCCCAGGTCACGCGCCAGCTCCCCGGCATAGAGGAGGCGCTCACTCAGAGAGGCGCCCAGCAACCTGTACAGTTCATCCAGACGCTGCTCACGCTGTTGGAGCAACGTTCTGTCCCTGGCGGCGCGTATGGCCCAACCCGGCCTTCCACCGGAGAGATGCGCCAGCAATCCGGCCTGCTCCGGCCCCGCCAGTCCCCGCTCGACAAGCGCCTGCTGGATCGCGCCCACAGGGAGCGGGCGCAAATTTACCTGTTGACAACGGGATACCACGGTGGGGAGGAGCAACTCTGCCTCTGCCGCCAGCACCAGGATTACGACATAAGCGGGAGGCTCTTCAAGTGTCTTAAGCAGCGCGTTCGCTGCGGAAGCAGTGGCCTCCTCGAAGCGATTTAAAATCGCTACCTTCCAGCGTCCCTCCAGCGGAGAAACTGAAAGTTGCCGTTGTAGCTCACGTACCTGCTCGATCTTCAGGTCGGCACCCGCATGCTCGGACTCAACCACATAAAGGTCGGGATGACGGGCAGAGGTGGCAAGCAGACGGCAGGCACGGCATTTGCCGCAGGGCACTGCTCCGGTTTCCCGACACAGCAAGGCAGTGGCAAATGCCCGCGCCAGTGTCATTTTGCCGGTGCCGGAGGGACCGGTAATGAGGTAAGCGTGGGAAACGCTCTGCGTCAGGATGGCACGCTGCAGAAGCCTTACTGCCCATCCGTGCCCCACAATTCCCCAGCTCAGCTCATCTGGCCCCGTTGCCCCGGACATTACTACATCAGTACAACAACACGTTCGACGGTGGCCTTGCCGGCATCGAGCAGCTTCTTGCCCAGTGCGTCGCGGGTTCCTTCGGGGATGTCCTTTAAATCAAAGCGCTGCCTGCGCCCATCGGAGAGATACACGTCTATTGTGCCCTCCTGCCAGACTGCGACCCCTCCCACATCGCCGCCGCTTTTCGAAGGACGCAGACAGCGCACACCCATAGCGCCCCTTCCCTGCACCGGGAACTCCGCAAGGGGGACACGATGAGCGTAACCGGCTGTTGAGAAGATAATTACCTGCGACTTGTTCTCGGTCTGCGCAGCATGTGCCACCACCGTACCGCCCAGCAGGCGGTCGCCAGGTTTGATTTTGATACCGACCACGCCGGTCGCCGTACCGGTCTGCTGAGGATTGATCTCATCCCCATCCAGCCTGAGCAGTTGCCCCCCAGCAGTGTAGAACAGGATGTGCGCTCCTGCGCCAGCCACTGCACCGAACAGGAGCTCATCATTTTCGCCCAGTCCCATCAACGTCTCCCAGGCACGCTCAGGCATGGAGAGATCTGAGACGGCGGTGCGCTTGACCCGGCCCAGGCGGGTACCCATAATCACGTATACGTCAGGCCGGAGGACGGCAATGCTGATAAGCCTTTCGTCGCGCTCCAGACCCAACTCTCTGGCTCCCCCCTGCTCGGGGATGTAACCCACATTGCCCCTCCAGCCCCGCCCGCGGCTGGTCAGGAGCAGCACCTCATCGCCCGGCTCGGCGGTGACGTGGGCCAGGTGCACGTCCCGGACCGCCTGCCTGGTCAGCCCGCGGGTGGCTCGATAGGAGAACCCGGCGGCAGCAGTACGCAGTACGCCCTCGGGCGTGAGCACAAGCATCTGGGTGACCGCGGGCATCACCAGATCAGCCTCGGTGGTGACAACTCCCGCAGCAGCCTCCTCGCGCTCCAGAATGATTGTGCGGCGCGGCACGGCGAAACGGCTTTTAAGCTCCGTCATTTCCTCTGCCACCGCTTCGAGCCGCCTGGCCTCCGAAGCCAGCAGCTCTTCCAGATACCTGATACGTGCTTTCAGCTCCTTCTCCTCGTCGGCCAGTTTTTTACGTTCCAGCGCAGCCAGGCGACGCAGTTGCATATCGAGTATCGCGGTGGCCTGTGCTTCGGTGAACCCGAACTTCTTCGTCAGGTTGGTGCGGGCAGTATCCGCTGTCTGAGAGCGGCGAATGGTCTCGATGACCTGGTCCAACACGTCGAGGGCTTTCAGCAAACCCTCCACAATGTGCAGCCTGGCACGGCGTTTTTCCAGCTCGAAACGGCTGCGCCGGACGATGACCTCCAATCTATGAGTAATAAAATGGACGATCAGGTCACGGAGTGAGAGGTAGGCCGGCCGGGTCATACCGTTTCCAGCAGGTATCAGGGCCAGATTAATCACCCCGAACGTTTCGCGGAGCTGGCTGTACTTGAGGACTTGCTTCAGCACCTCCTGCGGGCTTGCCTGGCGGGAGACTTCAATGACGACGCGCATACCGGTGTGATCTGACTCATCTCGCAGGTCGGTAACGCCGGTGATCCGTCCCTCACGCACCTCTCTGGCGATCTTCTCCAGCACGGTAGATTTAAGAACCCCGTAAGGGAGTTCGGTGACAAGGATGTTGGCTTTGCCTCCGCCAATGTCCTCGATGCTGATCCGCGACTGCATCACGATACGGCCACGGCCGGTTTCGTAAGCCTGTTTGATCGTGTCAACCACACCCTCGCCGTCATCACGATAACGGTAGAGAATGCCACCGGTGGGGAAATCGGGGCCGGGGATGAACCTCATCAACTCGTCCACGGTGATCTGATCACGCCTGTCCCAGTTGCGGGCCACATGGACGATCGCATCACAAACCTCGCCCAGGTTATGGGGTGGCATACGCGTGGCCATGCCCACGGCAATCCCATCGGTGCCGTTGACCAGCAGGTTGGGCAGGACGGTGGGCAGGACGGTCGGCTCACGGAGTGAGCCATCGAAGTTATCAGTCCAGTCCACCGTCTCCATCTCCAGGTCCTGCAGCATGGTCTCGGCAGCAGCGGTGAGGCGGGCCTCGGTGTACCTCATGGCGGCCGGGCTATCGCCGTCAATGGAACCGAAGTTGCCCTGCCCATCAACCAGTGGCACCGCCATCACCCACGGCTGGGCCAGGCGCACCATAGAAAGGTACACGGACTGGTCACCGTGGGGATGATACTTTCCCAGACAATCTCCCACCACACGAGCGGACTTTTTGTACGGCTGGTCGTGGAACAGCCTCAACTCGTGCATCGTGTACAGGATACGCCGCTGGACCGGCTTGAGACCATCGCGCACATCCGGGAGAGCACGATCAGTGATCGTCTCACGGGCATAGCCGATGTAGGCGCGCGTCATATCATCGGCCAGTTCCACCGTCTCTATTTCGATCGTCGCAAGGTCCCTGGTTATGGATGCACCGTCGCTCATTCTTCGCCTTCCTCACCCACCAGCTCGTCCATCAGCTCGTCTTCCTCTAAATAGCCAGCGCCATTCTCATCCACCAGGCCGGTGCCATCCCAGTGGCGCATCAGCCGTTGGCGACGGCGGCCGGGGCTGCCTCCCATCCAGAGGGAGACGGCAGCATTGGCGGCATGGACCTCATCCACGGTCACCTGGACAATGTGTTCATTGAGAGCAGGATTATCTCCATCGCCCAATTTGAAGATCGTCTCCCTCAACTGCTCCGGGTTCATTTCGCCCAAACCCTTGTAACGCTGGATGACCACCCCTTTGGGATGTCCCCACTCCTCCAATATACGGTCCCGTTCCGCGTCGCTATAGGCATAGCGGCTCTCGCGGGCGTTGCGCAGCAGATAAAGGGGGGCCCGAGCCACATAGAGACGACCGGCATCCACCAGCGGGCGCATCAACCGCCAGAAGAGCGTGTAAAGCAGCGTCTTGATATGCTCGCCGTCCACATCGGCATCAACCAGGATCGCCACACGACCATAGCGCATCTGTTCCACGTCGAAATCGGCTCCCACGCCAGCTCCTACCGCAGCGACAATAGATTTGATCTCCTTGTTGCTCAGCGCCTTGGTCAACCGCGCTCTTTCTACATTCAGGATTTTACCACGCAGCGGCAGGATGGCGTGGTAACGTCGGTCGCGCGCCTGTTTGCAGGAACCACCCGCACTATCCCCCTCGACGATAAAGAGAGTGGTTTGCTCGACCGGGCTGCCTTTGGCGACATCGGCCAGCTTACCGGGCAGCTCATCCACCTCCAACACCGAGCGGCGCATGACAAGCGAACGGGCTTTGGCAGCAGCATGACGGGCGCGTGAGGCAGCCAGGCAACGCTCCACAATCTTCTTGCCCAATGGGATATTCTTGCGGAAGCGGGTCAACAGCGCCTCATAAACAATGGAATGCACCTGTCCCTGCACCTGGTCAGAACCCAACTGCGTCTTGGTCTGGGAGGTGAATTGAGGATCGCGCATCCGTATGTTCACTATCGCAGTCAGGCCGGCGGTGGTGTCCTTGCCGGTGATCTCATCCCCCTTCTGGAGCAATTTCTTCTCGGCAGCGAAGACATTGATGGCCTTGGTCAGCGCAGAACGGAAGCCGGCCACGTGCTTACCCCCATCTGGTGTGGGGATCGTGTTGACGAAGGAGACGATTTCCTCATCTTCGTCGGTGTGGTACTGAAGCACAACCTCGACCTGAGTCCCATCCTCGGCCTCGCCACGGATCTCGATAGGGGGATGAAGACCCCGGCGGTCGCGGTTCAGGTACTCAACGTACTCGACCAGCCCGCCCTGGTAGCAGTATTCCCGTTCCTGCCCCTTGCTGCGTTCATCCACTATGCGCACGCGCAGCCCGGGTATCAGGAAGGCGACCGTCTGGAGACGGCGAGCCAGCGTGGCGAAGTCGAATTCCACCACGTCAAGAAACTCCGGATTGGGCATGAAGGCCACCGTGGTGCCGGTGCCGATACTCTTATCCCTGTGCTCCTGGACCGCCTTGACCTCCCCACGGACACCGACCTGGCCGATGACCTCTTGAGTACGTGGGTCGAGGATGAGCACCGGGGTGACTGGCAGACCACGCTCATGGCGCTGTCGGTAGAGTACACCATCCCTTTTAACAGTCACTTCCAGCCAGGAGGAGAGCGCATTGGTGGCTTTGACACCCACACCGTGCAGACCACCTGAAGTGGAATAGGTACCCTCATCGAACTTGGCACCTGAATGCAGCTCGGTAAAGGCCAGTTCGAGCGTCGGCTTATTCTTTTCCGGATGCATGCCCACCGGGATGCCATCGCCGTTGTCGGAAATGACTATGCTGCCGTCGGAGCGGATGGTGACCTCGATGTAATCGCACCGGCCGGCCAGCGCTTCATCAACGGCATTGTCAATCACCTCGATGGCCAGATGGTGCAGCGCTGACGCTCCCCGTCCACCGACATACATACCCGGGCGGCGCTGGATATTCTCCGGGTACTCCAGCACCTGGATGGCAGCCTCGGTGTATTGCTGTCTCCTGGAAGCCACTTTTCCTCCTGATTCCGCGGTCGTTCTGTCTGTGCGGTCTGGCAACCTGATTTACGCCCTGCTCTCGAACAGTCCGGCACAGGGCGCTTAATTGTACCACGCCAGGGCAGCCTGGTCAACTGGAAAACTGCGAATTAGAACTTTTGTTCTAATTATACCACGGAAAAAGCGTATTCGCAAGTAACGGCAGTAGGACAACTGCGAGCAGTTGTCCTACATGCCGTCGAAATTGTACTTGCCATTTCGGATAGGGTAAGGTAGAATAAACATAAAGGGGTACAAGGCTCAGGAGGGTGCCATGTCATTCTCATACGAATGGGCAAGACAGGAACTGCTGGAAGAGCGGGCTAAATTGATGGCACAGTTGGAAAGCCTCGATGCAGCCGAGTACGACAGCATCGGTTACCGCAACCATATCGCCGACGATGCCACAGAAGCCTTCGAGCAGACGGTGGGGGTGGCTCTTAAGCGCAAAATCGAAGCCACACTGGAAGAAGTGGAACAGGCTCTTGCCAGACTTGACAACGGCACCTACGGCCTCTGTGAGGCCTGCGGCGCCAGAATTGATCGGGCCCGTCTGGAGGCGCTGCCCTATGTGAGATATTGCCTGGAGTGTCAATCCCGCAAGGAACAGGCCAGCACGAGGACAACGAGTTGAAACAACGCAAACCGGGCTTGCTGTTACTACTCATTGTGGCAGCATTTGTTGTGCTCGCCGACCAGGTCACCAAGCATTTGGTGGCTGCCCGATTGGGTGAAGGAGAATCGCGTGAATTGCTCCCCTGGTTGACCCCGATTTTACGCATCACGCACGTTACCAACACAGGGGTTGCGTTCGGCCTCCTCCCCGGGTGGGGTGACTTATTTATCGGAGTGGCTATTATCGTTATCGTGACCATCCTGGCCTGCTACAGGCATGTGACGGATGGCCAATGGCTTATGCGGGTGGCGCTGGGATTCCAGTTGGGAGGCGCCGCAGGCAACCTGATAGACCGGCTGCGCCAGGGGCGTGTGACCGACTTCATTGATTTGAATTTCTGGCCCATGCATCACTGGCCCATCTTTAATCTGGCCGATAGCGCCATTGTTGCCGGGGTGGGGCTGCTCGTGTTGTTAATGCTGTGGGAGGAACAGGCAAAGCGCACCAGCCATCAGGTGGTCGGAGATGGCGGCAACTGAGGCCGTTCCTTCTACCATATTTTTTGTCGCGGCACCGGAGCAGAGCGGTGAGCGGCTGGATAAAGTCATCACGGCAAGTGTGCCCCACCTGACACGCGCAGCGGTTCAGCGCCTCATCAAAACCGGCGCAGTCACAGTCAACGGCAAAACCGCCAAACCAGGGTATCGCGTCCAGGCTGGAGAAAAGATCTCCGTTCAACTTCCCCCCCAGCCTTCCACCCAGATTCTCCCTGAGGCGATACCGCTTGATATAATCTATGAGGATGCCACACTCCTGGTGGTCAATAAGCCGGCCGGGCTGGTGATTCACCCCGCCCCGGGACACACTGGCGGCACCCTCGTCAACGCTCTGCTGGCCCGCTATCCCGGGATCGCCGGGGTCGGCGGCCCGGAACGGGTCGGCATCGTCCACCGACTGGATAAAGACACCTCCGGTCTGATCGTGGTCGCTAAAGATGAAGCAACCCACGCGGCATTGCAACGTCAGTTCAAGCGGCGAGGGGTAACAAAGACTTACCTGGCACTGGTCGAAGGCCAGGTACAGCCCCCCGAAGGGATCATCGAAGTGCCAATCGGCCGGGACAGTGTGAGGCGTAAACGCATGATGGTCACCCACAGCGGGAGGCAGGCCCGCACTATCTACCGTGTCGCCGAATACTTCGCAGAACATACCCTGCTGGAAGTGCGTCCGATCACCGGCCGCACCCACCAGATAAGAGTACACCTGGCCTGGCTGGGGTATCCTGTCGTGGGCGACGAAGTGTACGGTCACCGTCGCCAGCGCCTGCTCCAGGGACGTCATTTCCTCCATGCTGCCAGGCTGCGCTTCACCCACCCCATCACCGGTGAGGAAGTGGCGCTCGAAGCCCCGCTCCCCCCGGAACTGGCCGACGTGCTCAAACGTCTGCGCCGTTAATCTATTTTATGGAGGCTGAGCGATGCAAGAACCTGCAATTGACATCCTGTCCGAAACCGAGAATTTCAGCGTGTGGCGCTCTGAAGAGCCGGATGGTGAGACAACGTACCACCTGGAGCTGGGCTTCGTCACGGTGCACTTCTTTCGTGAGGAATGGGAGGAGTTCCTCAGGTTGATCGAAAATGCAGGAGAAGGATGAGCCTGGCCGACATGCACAGGAGTGGGCTGACCAGCTCACAGCCATTGTAGCGGGCGCACGTGCAAAGCTGCGCCAGATCAAACCTGGTAAGCTGGCACTCTACAGCGGATGTGAGCTGGACCAGGAAGGCAATTTTCGCCTGACTTTCTTCAACCAGGGATACATCGTTTCTCACCACGACTTCCTGGTGCGCGAAGCCGGCACCGGTAAAGAGGCTCCTGCGTTCATTCAGAGCCTGCTGCTGACCTACCTGGTCACGGCCGATGGCACAACCCCTTCCGGCCGCTGGGTAAGCTTCCGTGAGCTGCCGGGTGGCACGTTTTACGTGCGCGCCTTCCAGAGCTACTCCGGTGACCGCCTGGTACGCGAGTTGGGAGGCGGGATAAGAGCCTTCCGCAGAGCCGCCGAGATGCTGGGAGGCCGCCCACTGAACCTCGGCGACGCAGGCTATTCCTTTACCGTTCTCCCGCGCGTGCACCTGGCTCTGGTATACTGGGCAGGAGATGAAGAGTTGCCATCGCAGGCTCAGGTGCTCTTTGAGGACACGTCTCCGCACTACCTGCCTATTGACGGCCTGGCGATCCTGGGCAGCCAGTTAGTCGGGCGGGTGCTGAAAGCCTCGGCACAGGCGGCCGTTGCCTGATTGCTATTTACCGGCCGACGTTGTAAAATGGTAGTGGTTGGGCCGCCAGGAATTGAGGGCACAGCGGGAAGGTAACTGCCTACCCCTGCCGACTGAAGTTGCCCACTTTGGGCCGCAGGCCTTCGGTCGGCCTGCGCCGACCGCTGTTTCAGCATCGGCGCAGGGCGACGCCCGGCGCCGCGGGCGCCCGTAAAGGTTGATTTCCAATCAGCATACGACAACAGGCAGCCGGGTAGGTGATTACCGGATGAGTCGAAAGTGGGCGCTTCGGATGCGCCCCCTATGTCCGGTTCTCAGAACCTGTCCGAAAAACCGTATAGGGATGCGTCGGTTACGATTTCCGGACAGGTTCTTAATCAGGGGTGAGGGAAGGGATTCCCTCGCGCCGGCATCCGGAATGCGCGCCCAAGACAGGTCACCGTTTTGGATATGTTCAGGTGCACGTATGGGCCAGACTGCAGGTATAGGGGGTGGGACAATGACCGGTCCAGATACTACTGAGGGAGCCCGCGCACCAGGGACGTTGCCGGCTGAGGTCATCAGAACCCTGGCCGAGATTTCCGTACAATTGAGTCAGATTGTGGTCAATTACTGCGCACAAGGGGACGTCCCGGAAGCGGAGGCACTCAAATCCTCACAGGAGAAGCTGGAGAACATCTCACGGGAGCTGAAGCAGGCTAAAGGAACAGCGGAGACGGGGTCTCCTCGCTCAGAGCAACTGCGGCGGGATATTCTGAGGGTCCTGCGCCGGGGTGGGCCAGCCCTTTTCACCGAACTGGCAGCCGTCACGCTCTCCTTACCGGACGAAATCCGGCCAGTCTTGCAGACCATGGAACGGGAGGGGCTGGTCGAAATCCGGACGCTCCAGGGATGGCAACAGGTCTTCCTCACCGCCCGTGGACGCCAGGAAGCAGAGCGGGTATAAACAACGCACAAAGCGTGCGATGCGATAAATGGTGTGGAAGGCATCCGTGATGGACGTGAAGGATGTGGCAACAGCGCTGGGCCCCTATCTGCTCGTAGCGGTGCTTGCTTTCCTCTGGGCCCTGACCGAAGTTATTCAGACCTTCCACAGTGACATCCGCCGGGCGTTGCGGAGCGGCTGGAGCGTTCTGCTGCTCGGTGTAAACATCGCTTTCGCCCTGCTGGTTTTTGCCCTGGTGCGCTCCATCAGTCCCCCGCCGACCAGCCCTTATCTTCTGGCCCTGGGGGTAGGCGCCGGCTGGCAGGCTCTCCTCCGCACCCGCGTTAACCTTCTCCAGCCACTGACCCCCGACGACCGGGCTGTTTCTCTCTCTCTATCTGACCTCTATAACCGCTTTCAGCAGTTCTGCAGGGAACAGATAGACCGGAGCCTTCTCTCTGGCCATGCCTCTCTTCTCGACCAGGCAACCCACCTCCCTGTAGAGGAGTTGGAGCGCCAGGTACGCCTGTTCGCCCATGCCTCTGCCATCCACACCCCGGAGCAGGTTGATGAGTACCTGACCAGACTGCATGCATATTCCACGGAGGAGCGGAAACTCTACCTGGCCTCCTACCTCCTGCGCCAGGGCGGATATGGCCTCCTTCAGGAACGGCTGAAAGCCATAGGGAGGACAGGAGCCGAAAGCCGGAGTTGAGAGTTCATAGCCCTGTGAACCCGCGTCCCCAAGAGTGGACCGCGATGGAGGCTACGTTCTGCCATGAGACCGCGATTACAATTTCTATCCTCTGAGACCATCGCACGCATCCTGGACGAAGCCTGCGCCCTGCTGGAGGAACCGGGAGTGCTTATCCACTCTGCCCGGGCACTCCATTTGCTGGCCGGACACGGCGCCAGAGTGGAGTTTGAGCGCAGGGTGGCACACATCCCAAACGAACTGGTCCACCAGGCACTGGAAACAGTCCCTTCCTCATTTGAACTTCATGATGCCGGAGGCAGGGCGGTAGTCCATTACGGCGGAGACGCGGTGCACTTCGATCCCGGATCAGCTGCCATTGAGATTCTTGACCCACACAGCGGCCGCTCCCGCCCGCCGCTCACATCCGACTGCATCCGCTTCATCAAACTGGCCGATGGCCTGGAGGTCCTGGACGCAGTCGCCACTTCCCTCGTGTGCGCAGACGTGCCCCAGGAGATCGCCGACCTGTACCGGCTGTACCTGGTGTTGTGCTATACCGATAAGCCGGTGATCACCGGGGCGTTCGGGATCGCAACCTGGCACACCATGAAAGAACTGCTGGTGGCAACGGCGGGGAGCGAAGAAGCGCTCCAGGAGAAGCCGCGCGCCGTTTTCGATGTCTGCCCCTCTCCTCCGCTCCAGTGGTCTGAGATCACGTGTGAGAATTTGATTGACTGCGCTCATCACAGGGTGCCGGCGGAGCTGGTCAGTATGCCGCTTGCAGGTGCCACGGGCCCGGTCACGCTCCTGGGCATCGTCGTCCAGCACGCAGCCGAATGCCTGAGCGGCATTACCATCCACCAACTGGCCAACCCCGGGGCACCGATTGTCTGGGGCGCCAGCCCGGCAGCCTTCGATATGCGTACCGGCACGACCCCCATGGGTGCAATAGAAACGGTGATGATAGACTGTGCCTGCGCGGAAGTGGGCAAATCCCTGGGGCTGCCCACCCACGCCTACCTGGGAATGTCGGATGCCAAGGTTGTGGATGCCCAATGCGGACTGGAATCCGGCATCGGCGCGATACTCGGAGCGCTGGCGGGAATCAATATGATTTCCGGGCCGGGGATGCTCGACTTCGAGAGTTGCTTCAGCCTGGAAAAGCTGGTGATCGACGCCGAGATCATCGGGATGGCCAGACGGCTGGTGGCCGGGTTCGTCGAGCGCGGAACTCCGCTGGCCCTGGACATCATCCGTCAGGCAGGACATGCGGGCAATTTCTTGAGCCTCCCACACACACGCCGCTGGTTCCGTGAGGAGCTGTTTATCCCCACATCGGTGATAGACCGCGATTTCCGCAGCGCATGGGAGGAAAAGGGCAGTCTCAGCACCACCGAAAGGGCTGCCCGCCGCGTCGAGGAGGTGCTCGCTGCCTACCGGCCAAAGGAACGGCCTCCCGAGGTATTGCGAGAACTACTCCGGATCACGCTGCGAGCAGCCCGGGCGGCTGGCATGGAGCGCCTGCCCGCAGCCGCTACCGAATAATCACGGAGGGAAAGATGGAGGAAATGCTCATCCGGTTGCAAGAGGCAGTGGTCAATGGCGACCCTGAACTGGCACGGACACTGGCAGCACAGGCACTTGAGGCCGGTATCGCCCCACTTGTGGCGATCGAACAGGGGCTGAACCCGGGTATGCAGCTCGTGGGCGAGCGCTACGAGAATGGTGACTACTTCATACCAGACCTTGTGATGGCTGCCGAGGCGATGAAGGCCGCCATGCAGGTCTTTGAACCAGCTTTGCTGGCGCGGCAGGAGCAGCAGCAGGTACCCGGCACCGTTGTTATTGGCACCGTCGAGGGGGACATTCACGAGATCGGTAAGAGCCTGGTGGCGACGATGCTGGGGGCGGCAGGATTCCGGGTGCACGACCTGGGCGTGGATGTACCGGCCAGCGTTTTCGTGGCCAAGGTACGGGAGGTCGGTGCCGATGTTGTCGGGCTGTCGGCGCTGCTGACCACGACAATGCGCAATCAGGAGGTAGTGATCAAAGCGCTTGAGGAAGCCGGTCTGCGCAACGAAGTCAAGGTCATCGTCGGCGGCGCGCCTGCCAGCCTCGAGTGGGCACAGCTCATCGGTGCGGATGGGTACGCCGAGAACGCCAATGAGGCAGTTGAAGTGGTCAGACATCTATTGAGCAGAGGGTAAATGATTGACGGGCGGACACAGCTTGTCGGCGTGATCGGCTGGCCGGTGGAGCACAGCCTGTCGCCAGCCATGCACAACGCAGCCTTCGAGGCGCTGGGGCTGAACTGGCGCTATGTGCCGCTCCCGGTCGCGCCCGGCATGGTGGAGGCGGCCGTGCGCGGTCTGGTAGCGCTTGGCTTTCGCGGTGCCAACGTTACCGTGCCCCACAAGCAGAGTGTGATGCCCGTGCTTGATTCCACCGCTCCTGAGGCCGCCGCGATCGGCGCGGTCAACACCATCCTCATCACTCGCGGTCCGGACGCCACGGCGACCGTCAGCGGGTACAACACGGACGCGCAGGGTTTTATCAATGCCCTGCGCCGGGGAGGGTTCGAGCCACAGGGGACGCGCGTCATCGTCGTGGGAGCCGGTGGTGCGGCCAGGGCTGTGGTACGCGGGCTGCTGGCAGCAGGTGCCGTCCAGATCACAGTACTTAACCGCACCCTGGAACGCGCCCTGAGACTCATCTCAGACCTGGGCGATCCCAGACTGACGGCCCAGGAGCTTACGCCGGAGTCCCTGGTCACCGCTGCCGACGGCGCTGAGCTGCTGGTAAACACGACCACAGTTGGTATGTGGCCTGATGTGCAGGGGTCTATCTGGCCTGCTGGAGTGCCGGTACCATCACGTCTGACCGTATTCGACCTGGTCTACAACCCGCTGGAAACATCGCTGCTGCGACAGGCAAGAAAATCTGGTGCGCAGACCATTGATGGGCTGGGGATGCTTGTGGAGCAGGGAGCGCTGGCCTTCGAGATATGGACCGGTCAGCCAGCTCCATCAGAGGTGATGCGGGCCGCATGTGAAAAGCAGTTGAGAGCAGGACGGTGAGCATGACTCACCGGACGGCAGCATATGTTTCACGTGAAACATGCCCTGCTGGCCAGACAGGACAGGTCAATACTCAAACCCGGTGAGCTGCTCCAGGTCGAACGTCAGACCAAAGTCATCGTCCTCTGGCTCCTCCGCCTCATCGAGCAGACCGGCCCTGGTGCCGCGCTGGCAAAACGAGCGGTAGTGGCAAAAAAGACAGTGCCGCTCCTCCGTGGTGAGAGGGAAAACGCTCTCCCTGCGCCCTGCTATCTCCCTGATAAGCTCGCCCAGATAGCTCCCGTCCTCCTGATACTGAGCAGTATGGTAGACAAAGCGCTCGGGAGCGACAGGAAATTCGGTGAACCAGTACACCATCTCCACCTGCTCTGGAGCAAACTCCCGGCCACCGTTAAACTCGCGACCAGCCCTTACCAAAAGATAGAGATAGACCCGCGTCTGCAGGCGACCGGCCAGCCAGGCCCGCTCGTGACGACGGCGCGAGGTCTTCCAGTCCACAATCACCGCCCTCCCACCGGGTTCCAGAGCGATCAAGTCATACTGCGCCACCAGGCGATAACCACCCAGCGGCGCAGATAGGAGCACCTCAACATAGCGAGCCTGCGGCAGATCGGCCGGCCCGTGTTCCAGATAGTTACGCCACCAGCGGCCCAACTCCTCATCTGTGATCTGAGCTGACAGTCGCGACGGCGGAATGCCCAGCATATGCTGGTGAACAAGACGGTGGAAAAAGCGGCCTTGCTGGAGATAACGCTCGTATTCTAAAGGCGGCTCCGCCCTAATGGCAGGCCATGCCAGTTGGTGGATATAACGGAGCTGAAAGCGCCGGGGGCAGTCCACGTAGTCCTGAAGACTGGACTGGCTGAACTGAAAATCCGCAGGTAAACTCATACCACCTCTTCCCCCTCACTCTGCGAGGATACCCTCTTCTCCCAAAATGCCCGCAGCGCAAGGAATGGAAGCGCCGGCCGACAATCCCCCTGCCGACCGCTGTTCCAGGTTATGATAAGCTCCCTCCTGGCACGGGTAATACCCACATACAGAAGACGTAACCTTTCGGCGACATAGTCCAGACGCGCTCTCTGCGTCGCCACCCCCTCCTCGTAAGCCCCCCAGTTGTGGAGCGCTGCTAACTGTGCCAGTGCTTCTGCCTCCAGGTTCAGTCCATCGCGCACGAACCACTTTTCGGAAATGAACTGGTCACCAGGCTGGGCGGAGGGGAAGTCGTAATTGTTAACCGACATCAGGTAAACCCGATCCCACTCCAGCCCCTTGGCTTTATGAACAGTGGCGACCACAACCTTACCTTTATACTGGTCTGGATCGAAGCCGGTGTCCTCCGTGCTCAGCCCCAGGAAGCGCCGTTCATTGCGGGCAATGGTCATCAGCTCCTGCGACAACTCCGGCAAACGCCACTGGGGATGGCTTTCGCCTGCCCTGCGCAACAGAGCGGCCAGTTTGTGGGCCAGCGCCAGATCCGGCGGCTCGTTAAAAAGCTCCTGGGCAAGTGTGAGCAGCAGTTGATCAACGGGCAACAATGTTGCCTCATGCCAGCGACGTACCAGCGCGCGGAACTCCACCAACTGCTCGTTTATCTCCGGAGAAAGTATCTCCGCCCTCTCCAGCCAGTCGCTCCCCGCCCGCGGCCAGAGAAAATCCTCAACCTGACGGCAACGTTGCAGTACCTGGGCGACATCCCTTACAAGCTTCTGCCTCTCCGGCTCCTCAAGCTCGCGGTGACGCCACGCTCTGTAGGCCGCCGCCAGTTTGCCCGGAGATGCAGGGTCGGCCAGATAGCGTGTAATGCCTCCCAAAACTTCCGCCGCCTGACGCGTGGACATGGTGCTGCGGAGCAGTTCCACATACTCCAGACCGCGTTTCTTCAACTCTTCTACCACCTCGAACCCACGCTGATTGCGGGGGGTCAGGACGGCGACGGTGCTATCAGGATGCGCCGGCAGCCACCGGCACAGCGAATCAACAACCGCCCGCACTTCTTCCTGCGGCGTAAAACGGCGGACAATAATGTGAACCTGCTCAGGAGTATCCTGCGGGTTGGGCTGCGGGTCTCCAGCGGGAACTGGCCGGATGTGGGGAGGCCTCAACGCGTCCCGTACTGCTTCCACGGGATGCTCCATACGCGTCCAGTCAATCAAAAAATTGGCCAGCTCTATAATGCTTCTGGTTGAGCGGCCGGAGTCAGGCAACTCACGACGGACGACTCCCTGCTCCTCCAGAAAATCGCGCAGGAAATAGGGGCTGGCGGTGGTGAAAGTTTCATAGATGGCCTGGTTGGGATCACCCACGCGCACCCAATTCCCCGTCGGGCCGACCAGCATACGCAGGAGCTGCTCCTGGAGGCGACTGCTATCCTGCGCTTCGTCCTCCAGAATAAATGGCCAGCGGTAACGCAGACGCTCAAGATACGCCTGATCCGCCTGGAGGGCCTGAAGCGCCAGGCGGACCAGGTCGTCAAAGTCAACAGCCCCCCGGTAGTTCAGGCTGTGCTGGTAATCGGCGTAGATGGCACAGCACATCTCGGCCAGCAGCCACGGATGACCCTCTCCGGCATACAGAAAGACATCGTCCGTTTCCTCCAGGCCCGACAACGGGGAGATACGCCGCAACAGCTCGTCAGGAGCGAGCTGAAGGTCTTTCGCCTGGCGGATGAAACTGCGTACAGTGTCCAACACCAGGGCAGCCCACTGGTCGCGGGGGGCGTTCTTTTTCTCTATCAGCTCAGGGGACAGGAAGGGATCGGCACTGTGGGGGTGGGCACGCAGCCAGGCCTCTACCGCGTTCTGGAGTATCTCCTCCGATTCCCTCTCGTCTGCAATCTGAAAGTCCTCGGAGAGTCCGACCAGGCCCGGGCGCTCACGGACGATGTCATGCGCCAGGCCATGCAGCGTGCGCACCCGATAGCCCAGGTGGGGAAGCAGGCCACGCTGGCGGATGAAACCGGCCACCCGGGCCGCAAAATTGTCTACTGCCGAGTTGACCAGCGTGACAATCAGGACCTCCTGGTCGTCCGCAAGGACTCCGCTGAACACCAGTTGGGCGGCCAGCGCCGAGAGGGTGACGGTCTTGCCGCTGCCAGGCACGGCCGCGACCCCCATACGCCCCCCGGTATAGCTGAGCACCTCCCGCTGGCTGGGCCTGGGCACAAAAGAGATCATGTGGCCGCTCCATCCATCCAACACAATACACGCTGGACCGCCATCAGCAGCGCCCCTTTCTGCTCGTACCCCTGTTCACTCAGCTCGCAGAATGCCAGGTAGACCCGGCGTCGGCAGCGGCGCAGCAGGCCAAGGGCCAGGCGAGAAAGCGCATCATTGCGCGCCGCGACCTCGTCGGCATCACCCCAAACCTTCCCCGAGGGCCAGTGACGGCTGAGCACATAGGGGTGGGTAAGTGGCTGGGCAAGCCTCTCCCACCATCCCTGCCCTCCCACATCAAGCCAGAACTGGACCTCGACCGGCCGATTGTACATCAGGAAAGTATATGCCGGGGCCAGCAGCACCGCGTCCTCCGGCCTGAATTGCCAGCCCAGGACATACTGGGCGGCAATCACGCCATCCCGGACCATGCTCAGATATTCCTGCCCCAGCTTTCCCCCGGCGACAACATTCTCATCGGCCACCCAGCGGAATTTACGCACCGACTCGATCAACTCGTGCGCCACGCGCGCTGCGTCGTAATCGGTGTGAAACCCGTAGCCCTCCTGCGACAACATTTCCCCGAACAGCCTGGCCAGGAAGTGATCGAGCTCCCCTTCCTCGCCGCGCTGGCAGGCCTGCAACCACTCGTACAGGCGCTGGTATCTTCCCCCCAGCACGAAAGTGAGCCGTTCCTGTACAGGCGGCATAATCTGGTCGAACGAGCTGAGCGAGGGCTTACCCTCCCTGACCCGATACACGATGTCGGTGAGCAGCTGCGCCCGCACCAGGTCCAGCCCCTCGATAGCCTGCATCATGGCGTAGGCGACGTCAAAGCGGCTGGGGGAGATGCCCCAAGAGGGATGCGCAAGCGCCGCCAGAGTGAGCAGGCAGCGCGTGGCCGGCTCATCTCGCAGGGCCCGCGAAGGGCGGTGTGAGCGAGACGGGATGCCCCTCTGCTCAAGCCGGTTCATCAGCGAGAAGCGCAAGGCATCGCTCAGAAAGGGCGCAAGCACAACTATATCTCCAGGTGGGATGCCCTCCTCCCGTACCAGTGTGGCGATTTCGTCGGCAACCCAGTCCAGCATCTGGGGATAGTAGCGGTGATATTCGTGCCTCAACACTGTGCGTATCCCGGCATATTGCGCCTTCTCCCTCGGGAGCCGGTTCAGGCTGTGAGCCAGCGCCCCGCCCAGGTTCTCCAGCCCGGGCAGAGTGACGAAGGAAGAAGCAAAGGTAATACGCTCGTCGCACATCCCAGATAAGGTATAGCCACCCTCCGGATCAGCGCCCAGGAAGCGACGGTAGCCCGCATCCCAGTCGTATATGAGCAGCGCCGAGTGGCAATGAGGCAACCACTCCTTCAGAATATCGTGGGTGAGCGGTACGTCCTCTTCCAGGTTGTCTACAATCAGATGGGTGTAGGTGCCCAGCAGGTAGTCACGACACAGGGAGGCAGCAGCACCGTGGCCTTTCCACAGATGATCCCTGAAGACCTCCAGTTGAAGCGAAAAATCAAGGAGATTGTGGGCCAGACACCAGGCACGGAAAAGATCGGCACACTCCTGGGCTTCCTCGTAAATGCGCCGCCTGCTCTGATCACTGCCCAGGGCAGCTTTGAGCCGCGCACCGATCTCGGTATTAGGGAAACCAACAACAGCAGCCTTGTTCAGATTGTCCAGAATCTGGCTGTAAATGCGATTGCGGTCTATCACTACCGAATCGAAGTAACCCTGGTCAAGCAGAGGACGTACCAGGCGTGCCATGTAGTACTGGGCGGTCTCCAGGGTGAGAAAGACGGGCGGACGCTCCGGATGAGAGAAGCCGGCATCCCGGGCGACCAGCGGCCAGAAGAGGTCAACCATACGCTGGGCCAGGCCACCGATGGTGAAGATCGTCACCTGAGCGCCGGCCGCAGCATCCGGGCTGCGCAGAGCATCATAATAAGGGGTTGCCAGCACGCGCTGAGGTACAAGCACCAGGATGGAGCGGGCAGGAACACCAGAGGCCAGCATATGCATGAGGTACGCGACGCCCGCGGTCGTTTTCCCGGCGCCGGCAGGGCCTTCCAGGAATCTTCTGCCTGCGGCAGGGCTTTCGGCAAGCGCAAGCTGGTAATCAGACAGGGGAGGGAGGCCCATCGTCCTCAGGGAAAATCTTGCCCGGGTTCAGGATGTTGTGGGGATCGAAGAGCGCTTTAATCCCTCGCATCAACGCGATTTGTGTGTTGTCCAACGCCAGGGGCAGGTAGTTGCGGCGGGTGGCACCGATACCATGCTCGCCCGTGATCGCCCCGCCGAGTGACAGCGCGAGCCGGTAGGTCTCCCCGGTCACCTGCGGCACAAGCGCTTCCCACTCCCGGTCGGGGATGGAATCCTTCAGCACGTTGACGTGCACGTTGCCGTCTCCGGCATGTCCGAAGCACACGATGCGCACACCATACCGCGCAGCGATCTCCTTAATGCCCCTCAGCAGCGCCGGGATCTCCGCGCGCGGGACGACAACATCCTCCATATGGTTGACGGGGCTTTCGTGCTTGAGCGCCTCGATGATCAGGCGGCGGGCTTCCCACAGACGATCGCGGGTGCGTCGGTCCCTTGCCACCAGCACATCCCTCGCCCCATGTTTCAGACACAGCTCAGCCACCAGTTCGTAATCCGCCTCTACCGCTTCCATGGTGTTACCATCAAGCTGGATGAGCAGGTGGGCCGCTGCGTCGTGGTAGGGGACTTCCTTCTGACTCAGGCGCTCTACCGCCAACACACTATCCCGCTCCATAAACTCGATGGTGGTGGGCAGGATGCGGTTGGCGATGATGTCGGAGACGGTATCGGCAGCGGCCTGGAAATCGTCGAAGGGGGCCAGCAGGTCCACCTGCACACGGGGCAGCGGCAGCAACCGCAGAGTGATCTTCGTCACCACGGCCAGTGTGCCCTCCGAGCCGATCAATAACTGGAGCAGGTCATAGCCAGTGACGTTTTTGACCAGTTTGCCCCCGCAGGTGATGATCTCGCCGGAGGGGAGCACCGCTTCCAGGCCGCATACGTAATGCCGGGTCACCCCGTACTTGACCGCCCGCGGGCCACCCGCGCACTCGGCGATGTTTCCACCGATGGTGCAGGAATCGAGGCTGGCCGGATCGGGTGGGTAGAACAGCCCCTCGGCTTCCACCGCGCGGTGAATATCGCCCGTGATCACTCCTGGCTCGACAGTGATCATCAGGTTTTCTCTGTCAATTTCCAGGATACGGTTCATCTTCTCGGTGGAAAGGACGATGCCACCGAGTACCGGGACGGCGCCGCCGCTCAGCCCGTAACCAGCCCCTCGCGGCGTCACGGGGATCCGCTCCCGCCGGGCCAGTCTAAGGATTTCCGCGATCTGCTGAGCCGAGGAGACACGCACCACCACCTCTGGCATGGCGCGGAGTCCCACCGTCTCGTCGTGGGTATATGGTTCCACTGCCTCAAGATCACTATCGGCCAGAAAGACATTGCCTTCACCAACGATACGGCGCAGCTCGGCGACCGTAGCAGCGCTCACTTTGTTGTAACAGACCATTTCAACTCCTGTTATCTCAAAAGTGGACAGGTCAGGCAGACGCCACAAGCACAGCCTGCGCAGCAGCCAGGCCGGCCCCGGCCTCGAACCTGTACCCCGCCTGGGCCAGCCCTTGCTCGATCGCACCTACAGTGGCGAGTATGTCGGAAGGGCTGACCGCGCCCATGTGGCCGACACGGAAGTAGCGTGTCCTGATCTCAGGGTGCAGGCCGCTGGCCAGGATAGCCCCGGCTGCACTGACGTAACCCAGCAGTGCGCTGTCAACGCCGTCGGGGTAGTAGACGGCGGTCAATGTGGTGGCTGCCAGCTCCGGGCTGAGCGGGACCTGCTTCAGGCCCAGAGCAGCGACGGCTGCTTTGAAGGCGTTACTGAGCCTGCGGTGACGGGTGAAGCGAGCCTCCATCCCCTCCTCCAGAATCTGCCCCAGGCTCACATTGAGCGCCCAGATCAGGTTGACAGGTGGCGTGCCATAATAGGCCGGTTTGCGCGCCTCATAAGCTTCCATAATCGGCAGCCAGTTAGCCCAGTCAGCATAGTAACAGCCCACCGGTGAGCCACGCCTGCGGAAAGCCTCTATCGCGCGGGGACCGGCCATCACCAAAGCCAGGCCGGGCGGCGTGCCAAGCGCCTTCTGGGAGGCGGTGAGGACCAGGTCAACTCCCCATTCCTCCTGCCGCAGCTCCTCTCCCGCCACCGAGCAGACCCCATCAACCACAACCAACGCACCGTACTTCCTGCCCAAAGTTGCCAGTCCCTTTACATCAGCAGCGACAGCAGTGGAGGTATCAACGTGGGTGATGGTCATCAACTTGTAGCGGCCGGCACTGAGCGCAACCTCTACTTCCTCCAGAGTGGGGGCGCCGCCAACGGCCGGAGCGCGCACATGTGTCACCCATGCCCCATACCGTTCCAGGATCGCGCCGAACCGATCACTGAAGTAGCCGGTATTGACCACCAGCGCCTCATCGCCTGCCTCCACCAGGTTGGCAGCAGCCATATCCATTGCCAGGCTGCCAGAGCCTGCCACGACAAAAGGCTGGCCGGTGGGAGACAGGAAAACCTGGCGCAGCCTTTCAAGTGCCTGACCAAAAACTTCAATGAAATTAGGGGCCACATGACTGGTGGTGGGCATGCCCATCGCCTGCATAACTTCAGGGGTGAATTCCACAGGCCCGGGGATCATAAGCAACTTTCGGCCTTTCATGATCATTCCTCCGTGAACTTATACGCAACTATCCACACACGCACCACACAATACGCAACACGCAATACGCACCACGCAACACGCAACACACGCCACCTACACCTGCCCGGCGGTCAGGATTTGCTCCAGGTACGCGCGGTCAACGGTACGGCTACGCTGGACCATACGACGTCTGGCAAGCAGCCTGGGAATGTGACAGAGGCCAGCTAACTGTCCGCGCAAACGCGCCCGGGCTTCCCTGCCACGCCAGGCTCGCAATGCCGCAATCGTGATGCGCAGTTGTGCCCGCAGGATGGCCAGCCAGTGCATACGCCAGAGGTCACCGGGGTAATCTTTGACCAGCAGGTAAATGAAATTCCGTCCGTCGTAGAAGCTGGCGGTCGGTCCGCCGCCGGTGGCGCTCAGCTTGTGATAAACTACAGCACGTGGGGCATAGATGCAGCGCCAACCGGCCAGCTGGGCCCTCCAGGCCAGGTCAACGTCCTCGCACGAGAAAAAGAAGTCCTCGTCCAGCAGCCCGATCTGGTCGAGCATCGCTTTCCGGTAAACGGCACTTCCCCCGCAGGCGCTGAAGACGTACTCCTCGCGGTCATACTGCCCGACATCCCTTTCCCAGACCCCTCGATTGCCGGGAATGCCATCCAGACGGTAGAAGTCGCCAGCGGTGTGGAACGTATCCCTCTGGTCGAAGAGGAGCATTTTCGAGGCCACGATGCCAGCCTCGGGGTGACGAACGAACGCAGCGACAACCTCCTCCAGCCATCGCAGGTCAGCCTCGGTGTCGTTATTGAGCAGGGCGATGAACTCCCCGTGGGCGGCCCGTATGCCGGCATTGCATGCGCCGGCAAAGCCGCGATTTTCTCCCAGCGTAAGCACCTGCACCCACGGATATCCTTCTGCAAGCAACTCCAGCGAACCATCGGAAGAGCCGTTGTCGGCAACGATGGTCTCGACGTGAGGGTACGTCTGATTGCGCAGGCTTTCCAGACATACGGGCAGGTGTCGGGCGCCGTTCCAGTTGGGGATCACCACAGATACCAGGCTGCGGGTCACGTTCAGCCTCGCAAACCAGGTTTCACAGTGCCCCTGCCGGACCGGCAGTAGAGGTCAAAAACTCCTCCACCGCCTCCTGCCACGGCCGCAACGTGATTCCCAGCGCAGCAGCAGCAATGTTGGCCAGTGGTGCGAAACGGGGGGGGGTAGAGGCCCTGCTGAAATCACTCAGGGAGATCGGCGTAACCGGGATATGGCTGCGACCTGCCAGTTGCAGCACCCGACAGACGTACTCGTACCTCGAGCAATAACCGGAGTTCACCAGATGGTAAATCCCATAAGCGCCGGTCTGCACGAGGCGGGCAATAGCCCACGCCAGGTCCGGTGCATATGTGGGGTTGCCCACCTCGTCGCTCACCACCTTTAGCTCGCCACGCTCGTCGGCCAGCTCGATGATACGGCGAGGATTGGAGAAATTGCGCCCCCCCACAGCATAGAGCCAGGCAGTACGGGTGATGTAGAAGCGGGTCAGCAGGTGACTGACAAACCATTCGCCCGCAGCCTTCGAGCGGGCGTAGGGATTGATCGGATTGGGGCAGTCCCACTCACAGTACGGTTCAGCAGCCGTACCATCGAATATCTCGTTGGTACTGACGTAGAGCATTACAGCATCACACTCAGCACAGGCGAGAGCGACGTTTTGAGTCCCGATCGCATTGACCAGATAGGCTCTCCCCGGGTCACGAGCACAGCCATCCACATCGGTCCAGGCCGCAGCGTGGATCACCACATCGGGCGCGAAATCGCGTATAGCTACGGTGATGGCGTTGCGATCAGTGATATCCAGCTCCGGCAGATCGCAGCCAGAGAGTATATTATCTTGCGCACTCAGAGCCTGATAAAGTGCCCGTCCAAGCTGACCCTTGTTTCCAGTGACGAAAATGCGCATAGCTTCCTCTCTCGCTAAAGCCGGCATACGTCGGCCCAGGTCATCCCCCCAGGACCTGCCTCATGCCAGGCACAAATCCAGCCAGGATTATACTCCAAGGGCATGGGGAAAGCAAGGTAATGAACGACAAAAAACCGGCCCGGTGGGGGACCATCCATCGGGCCGGTCAGCGTGTCAACGCTCAGGGCAGATAAGCCCTTGGATTCTGCTGCTCCCCGTAATAGCGTACCTCGAAGTGTAGATGCGGTCCGCTGGACCAACCGGTGCTTCCCACAGCCCCTATAACATCGCCCCGGGCGACGGACTGGCCCTCCGCAACGTATATACCGCTCAGGTGAGCATAGTAAGTGGCGAAACCATTGGCATGGTCAATGACGATCAAATAACCATACCCTATATTCGTCCACCCTGCAAAGCTGACGAAACCACCGTCAGATGCCAGCACTGCACTGCCGGTGGGAGCGCCAATGTCAATCGCCCGGTGACCATACCAGTACCCTTGCGTGATCGTGCCCAGCACAGGCCACTGGAAACGCCCCGTGCCACGCGCTCCCTCTGGGACAGAGCCAGTGTAACTCGTGACCACCTTAGGCACATATGGTTTTTCACCGCCCGGCACGATCAGGTACATCCCCTCTGTGATAGCGTAGTCTGGCGGCTTCAAATTGTTGTACTCACACTGGGCGATAGCTTCAGGGGAAACCTTGTACTTCTCGGCTATTGATTCCAGTGTTTCTCCTGCAGCGACTTTATGGTAGACACCATCAATTGGCAGTATGGTCACCACCTGACCAATGCGCAGCAGGTCAGGGGCATCCTCGATAGCCTGGTCTGCCCACATAATGGTGGTGGGATGCAGACCGAACAGTTCGGCGATAGACAGCACAGTATCCCCTGGCTGGACCGTATAAGTGATAACCCCCAGACGCGGACGGTCGGGAATGATGGTGTAGGGCTGAGCTTCGCGGAGAATCGCATCGTCTGTGGTGTCAAGAACGACCTGGCCCACGCTTTGCCTGTGTTGCCTGGCTACCAGGGAGATCAGCGAGTTTCTGCCTGGTTCAGGTGGCCTGTAAACCGGCGGTGGGGAGGAGGCGAGAGCCGGCCATTCGAACCGGGCCATCCAGGCTGCCAGTAACGCCATAAGGATGATTGCCAGATGAGCACTGAAGCGCGCCAGGAGAGGGACCCAGTAGCGCCGATCCCCTGTAATGCCGTATAAGGCAGTCAATACCCGGGCAAAGGCACGAGGAAAACCCCATTTGAACCAGTGATAGGGGGAGAGACTCTTTTTACCTGGCCAGCCACAGAATGGCCGGGCTCTTGGTGCTTCTTCCATCTTCCGCGTTAAGGCAGGTAATTCTGAGGGTTCTGAGGTACACCGTTATACCGGATCTCAAAGTGGAGATGCGCACCAGTAGACCAGCCAGTGCTGCCGCAGTAGCCCAGCAACTGCCCCTGAAAGACTGATTCACCGCACCCAACAATGATGTCACTCAAATGGCCATAACGCGTGGTGAAACCGTTCCCGTGGCTGATCTCGACCAGAATGCCGTAGCCACCGTTCCAGCCCGCTATCGTCACCACACCGTTCTCCGAGGCATATATTGGGTCACCGGAGCGGCAGGCATAATCTATCCCAATGTGGCTCGGATTACGCGGATCCCGGAAGTACCATCCCGAAACCCGGGAGCTGCCGGTAGGGAGGATGAACCATCCGGTGGCACCCGGTCCGGTAAACGTCTCGCCAGCACACACACCGTAACTGTAACGGCTTGCACCTGACACTGCATATTGAGGCTGGGGCGGCGTCCAAACGATCTCCTCTCCACGACCACCCGGCACAACAAGCTGTTGCCCTTCCCTGAGAGGCTCTCCTTCTTTCAGGTTGTTCCATTCGTTATACAGCACGGCCGGGTCCACCCCGTACTGAGCAGCGATGCTTTCCACTGTTTCCCCGCTAAGTACGGTGTGATAGACACCATCCACAGGAAGAACTAAAAGCTCCAGTCCCAACTGGATGAGCCATGGAGCGTCCTGTAGGACCTCGCGGTTGCTCCATACGAGGGTTTCCGGTGAGAGGCCAAATTTAGCAGCAATATCGAATATCGTATCGCCCGCCTGCACAGTGTAGGTGATGACCTGCGCTCTCAGCCGGTCAGGAATCGTTGTATAAGGAACGAGCTGGCGAGTGATACTGCCAGAGTCAACATACTGAGCTGGTTGAGGCGAAGGCGTCACCTCTCCCTTAGAATAGGCTGCTTTGGAGGACCAGGTTTCCAAATCAGGGGGTCCGCCGTAGGCACGGGGGAGTGTGAGGTTAATCCTGCCGACTAAGAGGGCAAGCAATGCCAGTGCTATAATGCTACAGTGAGCAACAGCACGGCTGAGAAAAGGGCGTCTGGAACGCCAGTCTACACTGACACGCCAGGCGGCCACCACAAACCAAACTACCACCCTGAGTAGTGAAGAATGGGGACCGCGGAGCAGGGTGGTGGGTGTTGGGTGATGATCATCTGAAATTGTCGGAAGGAACGAATCTTTCATCGGACTCGATCCGAGGCCGTGCAGCAACCCGTTGCCAACCTCGATGAACATTATACCACCAAAACTGTAAAATGGCAATATGCGCGTGGCCCGAGGGTGTCCGTCACTTTTTTGCATGAAGCATGAACGAGAGCAGGTCAGGTCGTGGCGGCGCCGGTGCAGGACAACTGCTCGCAGTTGTCCTACACTGTGGTCAGTCGGCAACGTCGGACGCGGTCTGGAGAACGGCTTGAGCAGGGTGGACGCAAAAATATGACGGACCCCCATAGTTACAATACGGCTTGCCATCCCGCCAATTTGATTTATACTCAGTTATCGAGGTCAAGCAAAACAAATAACAGTGCAGATCAGCCGACCAGGAAGGTGACGGCAACCAATGAGGATGGGACCCAAATTGTCAAGAAATGCTCCCTGTTGGTGTGGGAGTGGAAAGAAATACAAACACTGCCATCTCAAAGAGGACATGGCGAAAGGACAACTGCGGCGAGTGGTAGTGGATGAACACGGGCGTGAGATCATTATTAAAACCCCCGAGCAGATCGAAGGCATCCGCAAAAGCAGCCAGTTGACACGCGCAATCCTGGACATGCTGGAGGAGCGCATAGTCCCCGGCATTACCACAGAAGACATAAACCGCTGGGTACACGAGTACACAATATCGCACGGGGGCGTCCCCGCTCCACTGAACTATCGAGGCTTTCCCAAAAGCGTGTGTACGTCCATCAATAATGTCGTCTGTCATGGCATACCCGATGGCACCGTGCTGAAAGAAGGGGACATTCTCAACGTAGATGTAACCACCATCCTGAATGGATATTACGGGGACTCCAGCCGTATGTTTCTGATCGGGGAGGTCAGCCCGGAAGCCCGCCGGCTGGTCGAGGTAACCCGTGAATGTCTCTATCTGGCTATCGAGCAAGTCAGGCCAGGCAATACGCTGGGCGACATCGGTCACGCCATCCAAAAACATGCCGAGCGGCATGGCTATTCTGTGGTACGGGACTATATCGGGCATGGGATTGGCCTGAAGTTCCATGAACCACCAGACGTGCGTCACTTCGGCAAACCCGGCACCGGAGTGGTGCTCGAACCAGGGATGGTTTTCACTATCGAGCCGATGATCAACGCCGGCGGATACGAGGTCAAAGTGCTGGATGATAAATGGACGGTGGTCACGGCTGACGGCTCCCTCTCGGCTCAGTGGGAGCACACAGTGTGTGTCACCTCAAACGGGGTTGAGGTACTGACCGAAAAGCCAGGTTGACAACCACTTCTTCGCGTGTTATACTTCACAGCGTGGGCCGTTAGCTCAGTACGGCAGAGCAGGGGCCTTTTAAGCCCAGGGCCGCAGGTTCGAGTCCTGCACGGCCCACCTGCTAACAGTGGACAGGTAGCAGAAAAAACCAACCATTTTCCTGCCACGCCCTTGAGGTAACATGGTCCTCCCTATGTGGGCGTTCTGGGTAGCGCTGGCAGTAATGTTTGTCGGGCTGCTCGGCGTTATCCTGCCGATCCTTCCAGGTATCGGTCTCATCTGGCTGGCCATACTGGCCTATGCCATTGCTGAACGCTTTGCCACCATTGACCTCATCACCCTTACTGTCATCACACTGCTGGGCGCTGCCGGCTTCAGTGCCAGCCTGTGGGCAGGGCAGCTCGGCGCCAAAGCGGGTGGTGCGGCACCCCCATCACTGCTTCTCGGACTCCTGACCGGCCTGGCCGGCGCGCTTATCGGCATGCTCCTCCTGGGAATTGGTGCGATAGCCGGCGCTATCATCGGCGCACTCCTGGGCATTATCCTCGCTGAGTGGAAGCGCCGCGAAGACTGGCGCGAGGCCATTAAGGTCGGGGGAACATGGCTGGCAGGATGCGCTCTTTCCAGCCTCATACAATTCATCATCGGCACCTTGATGATCTTGATCTTCGTATGGCAGGCTCTGAAAGGATAGGTCCATGGCACGACGGCGCTCCCATTCAAGACCATCCCGCCGGACGTTAATGCTCCGTGCTCCCCACAAAGGCACCCTCATTATCTCCGTGATACTTTACCTGTTCGGGCTCTTTGGCGTACTGGGCTGGCTCCCCGTGCCCAAAAACTATGCTACCGCAGCCCTGGCTATCGCGGGAGCCTTGCTTATCCTCAGTTCCCTGCTACGGGGTCTGTAAAGACGCCAGCCAGGGCAACGATAAATCCCAGATCACTGTTATCCCCACCAAAAACAAGGAGGTTGCAATGACCACCGCACCGAAAATCCTGGTCACAGGAGCCTGCGGCCAGATCGGCTCTGAGCTCACCCCGGCACTACGAGAAAGATACGGCGAGACGAATGTGGTGGCGGCAGGCCACCGCACACCCCCTTCCCCACGCCTGCGAGACTCCGGGCCATTCGAGTTTATTGACGTGACCCGGCGCGAAACCATTGCGGCAGTGGTAAGCAAGTACAATATTGATACCATCTATCACCTGGCAGCCATTCTCTCTGCCACAGGAGAACAAAACCCTCAACTGGCATGGGATGTTAACGTCAATGGTCTTTACAATGTGCTGGAAGTAGCCCGACAACAGGGAGTGGCGCGCCTCTTCTGCCCAAGTTCCATAGCAGTATTCGGACCGGAAACCCCCCGCGACAACACTCCCCAGGAAACCGTACTGCGGCCCAAGACAATGTACGGCGTTACCAAAGTCACCGGAGAGCTACTGTGCGATTACTATGCCCGCCGTTTCGGTCTTGACGTACGTGGCGTGCGCTTCCCGGGCATTATCAGCAGCGAGACAATGCCCGGCGGCGGTACCACCGACTACGCCGTGGAAATTTTCTACGCGGCCATTAAACATCGGCGTTATACATGTTTCCTGCGCCCGGACACCGTCCTCCCGATGATGTATATGCCCGATTGCATCAAAGCCATCCTCGACCTGATGGCAGCCGATACTTCCAGGCTCAGGCATCGCACGGATTTCAACTTAACCGCCTTCAGCTTCTCCCCGGCCGAACTGGCAGCCGAGATTCAGAAGCACATACCGGATTTTGTCTGCGACTACGAGCCCGACTACCGCCAGGCCATAGCAGATTCCTGGCCACGGACAATTGACGACAGTGCAGCCCGAGAAGAATGGGGCTGGCAACCAGAGTATGATCTGCCCACCATGGTTGTGGACATGTTAGAAAAGCTGAAGGACAAACTATCGCAGTAAAGCCCAAATGGTAGTAGTAGCGGTAGTGGTGTGGATATGTGGAGATCCCTGCGATACTCCCCAGATTTGGGTATCTTTGCTTCCCCAATACGTATCTTTTGGGCGCACCTGAGCAGACTTTGTTCACAGTGTCCTGTGGACAGATGGAGTATCCCGTAAATATAGCGGAGGCGTGGGGGACAGGACTGTTGCTACTCTGAGGCATTCAGTTGCTTTGGTAGCAGGGTAGTTATCCACAGTTATCCTCAATTATCCACAGAAACGGGCGAGTTATCCACAGATACAGAGCGATACAGCATCCCAGATGTGGGGTGGGAATTTCCCGGAATGCCAGGAGTGGGTAATGTGGATTACCCTGCCTGAGCCTGTGGAAAAAAGGCTCGCCCGTCAGTGAACAAAACCTGTACTGGACAATCCGCTACGATGTGGCATAATATTTCCATACCAACGGTTAACTGTCAGATGTGGGGTGCGATCCGCTCTGCCAGGGTTCGGGGCACCATGCATTGAGAATGCAACAGGCCAGCACAGTTATTGCAATTGCATAACCTGAGAGCCTATCCGGAAATCGTAACCGGCGCGTTCCTGTGCTTCGGCATAAGCGACATAGGGATGATGCCGCTTATTTTTCGGGTAGGTGTAATTACCTGCCCGGCTGCCTGCCCCCGTGTGCCGATTGGAAAGCGACCTTTGCGGGCGCCTGCGGTGCCGGGCGTCGGCCTGTGCCGACCGCTGGCCGAAGGCCCAAAGCGGGCGACTTCAGTCGGTATGGGTAGGCAGTTACGGATAGGTTCTAAATTCTTCAGAAGACCGGTTCAGCAGTCAGATTGAGAGGAGGCTATTGATGACACAGAGACCTTATCTGCTACCCCGGCCACAGCAGCTTTTGCCACTTGAAGGTGGCTTCACCGTCAATGCAGATACTATCATCTTTATCCCTGCACAGGCTGGGGAAAATGACTTCTTCACCGCCAGTCAGCTTCAGGAGGAGATATGCGCAGCCGCCTGCCTCAGGCCGGCTATTGTCAAAGCTTTCGCTCCCTTCCGCCGTGACAACGCCATATTCCTATTGTGCGGGCAGGAGCAGGCGGTGAGATGGGGTATCCAGACAGTGGATATAGGTGCACCACCTGGAGTGGCAGATCAGGCTTACAGCCTGACTATTATGCCGGCCCGCGTTGTGCTATATGCCAATACACCTACAGGCCTCTTCTATGGTGTCCAGACATTGCGCCAGATTGTGCAGAGCTGTGGGGTGACCCTGCCGGCTATGGAAATAAAGGACTGGCCGGCGCTGCCCTACCGGGGGCTGATGCTGGATATATCCAGACGTAAAGTGCCGGAGGTGGAGACGCTCACTCAACTGGTTGCTGAACTCAGCCACTATAAGCTGAACGTGCTTCAGCTTTACACCGAGCACACTTTCCACTTTCCCCGTCACCCCAAGATTGGCGCTGGTTGTGGCGCCCTTACCTGCCAGGACATTATGGAATTGGACGCGTTCTGCAGGCGTCACTATGTGGAGCTGATGCCCAATCTCCAGTCCTTCGGCCATGCGCGCAACATCCTGTTCCTCCCCGAATACCGTCATCTGGCGGAGACGGATTTGCTCTGGACACTCAGTCCCGCCTTCGAGGAAACGTATAAGTTGTTGGATGATCTCTACGCCGATTTTCTCCCTGCCTTTACCTCCACTACCTTCAACGTGGATTGTGACGAGACGTGGGACCTGGGCCAGGGTGCAAGCAGAGCCATGGCCGGGGAAGTGGGAGTCGGCCGCGTCTACCTCAATCACATCCTGCGGGTGCGCGAGCTGGCCGCCCGCTACGGGCGACGTATTCAAATCTGGGGGGACATCCTGCTCCACCATCCCGAGCTGATCGGTGAGCTGCCGGAAGATGTCACACTGCTCGACTGGCATTACGACCCGGCCGATGAGTATCCGAGTGTGCGTATCTTTTCCCAGGCCGGCAGGCGTTTCTGGGTCTGCCCTGGGGTAGGCTCGTGGAACAGCCTGTTCCCGCGCCTCTACGGGGCCAATGTAAATATCCGTAACCTGGTGCGCGATGGGGTGGCAGCCGGTGCGGAGGGGGTGCTTAACACCGATTGGGGTGATTTCGGCCACTACCAGTACCTGGGGCTGAGCTGGTACGGCTACCTCTTCGGCGCTGTGCAGAGCTGGAGCGGTGGCACGACCGGCGATGATGAGTTCAATGCGGCCTTCGGCCCTCTATTCTTCGGCCCGCATCATGAGGAGATCATGGCCGCTCTGCACCGCCTGGCGCGTACTAACGATCTGCCCGGTGTGTATCGTCCCAACATTTCCCTCACTGCGCTCGCTCTCTTCGACGAGCCGCTGGCGGGCAGTACCGTCGAGGGCGAGGATGCTCTGCCCGAGGAGACGCTGACCCAGATGCGTGTCCTGGCGGAGGAGGCGGCGAATATTCTCGACGGCATAGCTCCCGGCCACCCCCGCGAACTGACGTTGCGTGAGATGGCTTCCAGTGCTCGTCTGACCGCCTATGCAGCTCGTAAAACCGCCCTCTCGCAGGGGATTCGCCGGGGGCTGCGTGACCGCAGCCTTAGCGCGGAGCATCTGTACGACTACATCATGGCTCTTAAGAGGCTCGATGCGGAGCTTGAGGAACTGCGGGCGGAATTTGAGTCTCTCTGGCTGGCCCGTGCCCGGCGCAGTGAGATACATGTTGCTCTGGGGTACTACGCTGGACTGCGTGCCCGCTACCGGGCTGCCATTCAGTGGCTGGAGGGGCAGCGTCAGGCACTGCTCAGAGGGGAGGCCGTTGACTCCGGGCTGAAGGCCTACAGCACTGGCGATTATCGCACGCTGTGGCAGACCTGGCCTGACTGAGGGCTGGCGATATGAAGGTACACACAATGCAGACCTCATATCAACCCGGGAAGCTGCCACCGGAGCACCTGGGGCGCCTGTTTGCCCGTTACGGCGTCTCTGACGAGAGGGTGGTGGTCGGACCGGGTATCGGCTATGATGCAGCGGTTATCTCCTTTGGCGATCGCTATCTGGTAGCCAAAACTGATCCCATCACCTTCGCCAGCGATGAGATCGGCTGGTATGCGGTACATATAAATGCCAATGACGTTGCCTGTACCGGCGCGAGTGCGCGCTGGTTCCTTGTCACGCTGCTGATTCCAGAGTGTGAGGAAAATGCCGGGCTGGTGGATGACATCTTTGCTCAAATCGCGGCGGCATGTGCGGAACTGAATGTAGGGCTGGTCGGTGGCCACACCGAGATCACCTGCGGTATTGACCGGCCGATCGTTGTAGGGTGTATGATGGGCGAGGTGACCCCTGAAAGGCTGGTGCGGCCGGATGGCGCCCGGCCGGGTGATATCCTGCTGGTCACGAAGGGCATCGCTGTGGAGGGAAGCGCCATCATTGCGCGGGAGCTTGGTTACAGGCTGGATGGGGTTGATAAGTCGCTCGTGGCTCGCTGTCGGAATTTCCTCTACGAACCAGGTATCAGTGTCGTGCGCGATGCTGCTATAGCGGTGGAAGCAGGAGAAGTACACGCCATGCATGATCCTACCGAGGGTGGCCTGGCTACCGGGCTGTGGGAACTGGCCGGGGCCGCTCAGGTGGGGTTGGAGGTTGACGAGAGTGCCATCCCTATCCTGCCGGAGACCCGCGTGTTAAGTGCCAGGCTCGGGCTGGATCCCTTGGGGTTGATCGCTTCTGGTGCCTTGTTACTTGCTGTTGCCCCGACCGATGCCCCTGCGATCTGTAGGGCGCTCGAGTCGGCCGGTATCGCAGTAACGGCCATTGGCCGCGTGGTGGAGCGGGAGAAAGGGATGACGTTGGCCTGTACCGGGATCAGGCGGCCGCTGCCCCGCTTCGAGCGGGATGAGATCGTCGCGGCGTTGACTCAAGCTGCTCAATCTACCGCGGCCTTGCAAACTTCAGAGGTCTGAGTATAATAATGTTACCTGCGGAGCTGGCGGACTGCGCAGGTGGTTTAATTTTGTCCCGATTTGTTTAGCCGTCTAACATTTCTGGAGGAAATATGGTCCTGGCACCCGAACCGGAGACGCTCGATTTCCTGCTGGCGCAGGTTTGCAGGCTCCATCATGCCCGGGCGCACACGCTCCTGAGATCACTGGGGCTTCACCGTGGTCAGCCGCCGATGTTACACGCGCTGTGGGAACGGGAGGGGCTGACACAGGGAGAACTTGCTGCCCGACTCCACGTCCGGCCTGCTACGATGACCAAGATGGTCAGAAGGATGGAGAAAGCAGGGTTCGTAGAGCGTCGGGCCGACCCGGATGATCAACGGGTTTCGCGCATTTACCTGACCGATGCCGGCCGTACCATCCAGGGAGAGGTCAGGCAGGTATGGAGCGTTCTGGAGAGCGAGACTTTCGCCGGGTTCACCGTTGATGAGAGGGTGTTGTTGCGTCGCTTCCTCACCCAAATCCGAGAAAATCTGCTTCGGGTTACCGACGGTGAGGTTCATTGCCGGCATCGTGTCCGTACGTGAGTTTGAATTTCGTGGATGGTCTGAGCTACTGGATGTTCGACCAGCAGTCCAGCCTGCTATAGCTCACACAGAGAGTGCTGGATTGGGGCCGGTCAGAGGAGCTACCTGTCCCCTGGTGGTGAAAGTTTTTGTTGCCCTGTTTTCGTTAGACGGCAAAATAATCATGTGCAGGACGGCCTGTCTGGATCATCCAGACCGGCTGGAAAGTGTGTGCTGCAAGTTATCCGCGGATTGGTTCAATTACGGTGCGCGCCGCGGCTGAGATTCTCCATACGGGTGGCCAGCCCGCAGTGAGCACGTAAACATATACTGCGCACAGGTGAATTTGGACTTTTCCTGAGCGTGGTAGCACGTGGTTAAATGGTATTTATTCAGCCTGCGCCCGCCGGACCACAGTGCGGCGGAGCACATGGCACCTGAGCCACCTCAGCCTGCGCCCGCCGGACCACAGTCCGGCGGAGCAGATGGCACCTGAGCCAGCTGGGGGCGTCTCAGTGTAGCCAGTGTCTGCAAAGTCTGGTCCGGGCGGACTGTGGTCCGC
>DAOTYA010000168.1:0-3212 GCA_034435075.1 Anaerolineae bacterium | reverse complement strand
CTGGTCGGCCTCTGCCGACCGGCGCGCCGGCGCAGGCCGACGCCCGGCGCGCAGCGCCCAAAGAGGCCGATTTCAATCGGGCGGCATCCGGTATAACTCAGAGTGTCAACCAATTATGAACCATCCCCTTTTTCTTTCTGGAAAATGTGGTATTATTATTAATGATAATCACTTGCAATAAGGAGCCCGGCATGTCAAGGGAAAATCTACAGGCAGCTTTTCGTGATAGAGGGAGGCGTCTGACTTTTCAGCGGCGTCTGATCCTGAGCATACTGGAAGCGAGCGATGAGCACCTGGATGCCGAGACGCTGTACGGCCAGGCAAAAGCATTAAACCCCAATATCAGCCTGGCCACAGTCTATCGTACACTGGCCGTTCTCAAGGAGATGGGGCTGGTAGAAGAGCATCGGCTGGGTGAAGAACACTGTCATTACGAGTCGGTACAAAGCAAACCGCACTATCATTTCACCTGCATGAAGTGTGGCAAAGTGATCGAGTTCGACACCCCTCTTGTGGCACAGATCGAGCGGAATTTGAGTAAACAGGAGGGAGTGCGCGTGGTGGCTACTCACCTGCACATCAGCGGCTACTGTGCCGAATGTAGATATCGCCTGAGAGGAGGTGGTGACAATGGAGCAACTGACTTGTGAGAGCGGAGCAGTCACGTTGAGTGCTATGCGCACCGGGGAACGAGGTGTAGTGCTTGGACTTGATTGTGGTCGGGGGTTGCGTTCGCGCCTGGCCTCTATGGGGCTTACGCCTGGAACGGAGATCACGATGTTGCAGAACTTTGGACATGGCCCTCTGATTGCCAAAGTCAGAGGCGCCAGGATCGCGCTGGGACGTGGTGAGGCAAGCAAGATATACGTGCAACGTGTAGTGGAGAGGAGGCCTGATGGGAGCGATCTGTCACGACTTGACGCTTGAGACGGGCACTGCTATGAGTGAGATGCTCGCCGGGCGCCCTGTTCTGTTAGCGCTGGCCGGTCAGCCGAACGTTGGCAAGTCCACTCTGTTCAATCTGCTCACCGGCCTCAGTCAGCATGTGGGTAACTGGCCGGGCAAGACCATCGAACGTAAAGAGGGGTGCTTTACTTTCAACGATAAGCTCTATCGGCTGGTAGACCTGCCAGGCACATATAGCCTGACCGCCAATTCCGCCGAGGAGGTCATCGCGCGTGAATTTATCATCCGCGAGCGGCCCGATGTAGTCATAGCGCTGGTTGATGCTGCGATCCTGGAGCGCAGCCTTTACCTGGTGGCAGAGCTGATCTCATTGCACGTTCCGTTGGTGATCGGGCTGAATATGATTGATGTTGCAGAGCGAGAGGGGACACACATTGAGCCTGAGGTTTTGGAGGCCGCGCTCGGGGTGCCGGTAGTGCCAATGGTCGCGACTCACAATATAGGGGTGCGGGAGCTTATGGAGGCAGTTGATCGCATAGTGAAGGGAGAGACTACCTGTGAACCCAAGCCGCCCCAGATACGCGCCGACCATCAGAAAGTGCTCCGGGAGATCGAGGAACTGATTGATGGCCACGTGCCCTCGCCCTATCCACAGGAATGGGTGGCACTCAAGCTACTTGAGGGCGACCAGGAAATCACCCGGATGATGCAGGAAAGTCTTCCTCAGGAACGATGGGCTGCTGTCCAAAGTCTGCTGCGCGCCCATGATGATGCACTTGTTGCGGTCGCCAGCGGACGCTATGAATGGATCGGTCGGATGGTGCGTGCTGCCGTGACCCGTCCGCGCGCTGGCCAGATCAGTCTTACGGAGAGATTGGACCAGTGGGCAACACACCCTCTCTGGGGACTGTTGGTCCTGGGGGCGATATTGGGGGCGGTGTTTTGGCTTACTTATACGGTGGGCTCTCCATTGCAGGAGTGGCTGGACGTCCATGTCGTTGGTAAGGCAGCCTGGCTGGTCCGCGCCTGGCTGGCACAGGCTCCTTACTGGTTGAGTGGCCTTTTGGCTGACGGCATTATCGGTAGTGCCGGGGCCATGCTTACCTTTATACCGATTCTGGTTATCTTTTTTACCGTGATGGGTATACTGGAAGATACCGGTTACATGGCACGGGCCGCTTATGTGATGGATGGTTTTATGCATATCATGGGACTGCATGGCAAGTCATTCCTGCCCCTCTGCATGGGGTTTGGTTGTAACGTGCCGGCGGTATTGGGGACGCGTGTTATCGAATCCAGGCGTGCACGGCTGTTGACAATGTTACTGGCCCCGTTGGTGCCATGTACTGCCCGCATGGCAGTGTTGGCCTTCCTTGCCCCGGCTTTTTTCGGACCTTACGCCATCTATGTTTCCTGGGGGCTTATCCTGCTGGCGCTGGCAGTGTTGGTTGCAACCGGAGCATTGATCAACAGGACTGTCTTCCGTGGGCGACGGGCTGCCTTTATTATGGAATTGCCGCTCTATCATGTGCCTAACTGGCACACAATCAGTTTGGTGGTGTGGCAACAGACGATGGCGTTTGTGCACAAGGCGGGCAGAGTTATTGTGCCTGTGTCCGTGGTGGTATGGGCCTTATCAGTGCTGCCCGAAGGAAGACTGGAAGCAAGCTGGCTTGCCAGTTTCGGCAGGTGGCTGGAGCCGGTGGGGCGATTGCTGATGGGCTTCGACTGGCGCCTTACCGTGGCACTGCTGACCAGCTTTATAGCCAAGGAGAACTCCATCGCTACTTTGGGGGTGCTTTTCGGTGCGACTGCAGAAGCGGGACTGGCTGATCGTCTCCGGGCTGCCTTTCCTGTCCCCACCGGACTGGCCTTCCTGGTCGTGCAGATGCTATTTGTCCCCTGCGTGGCTACTGTGGCTGCTTTGCGCAGGGAGAGTGCCTCCTGGAAGTGGACTCTCTTCGACCTGTTGCTCCTGTTGGTGATCTCAACTGCTATGGGGAGTGTGGCTTTCCATCTGGCACGGGTGATTGGGCTGTAGAAGGTGCGTCGGGGTAGCAGACCGGGGACCGTTGACGCCCTGGCCACTTGTAGCTGACACCCGACGCGAGGCGTCCAGGGGGCGTCATGACCGGTCACAGTGTAGGACAACTGCGAGCAGTTGTCCTACAATTTGGGGACGCACGTGGCTGGGGTGTCCGTCACTTTTTTGCGCGAGAAGAGAGCGAGAGCAGGCTATGGCTGGCCGTGGCGACGTCAGTTGTAGGGCAACTGCTCGCAGTTGCCCTACATGTGGCCGGTCGTGC
>DAOTYA010000167.1:0-6246 GCA_034435075.1 Anaerolineae bacterium | reverse complement strand
GTGGCGGCGGCCAGGTCGCCCATCCGGGAGGCCTTTCCGTCGGCGTGCTCCAGCGAGCAGAGGGCCATGAACTGGGGGAAGGTCAGGCCGTGGGCGGCCAGGTCGCGCGCGAAGTAGCGCCGCAACGCCCCCATCAGGTGAAACAGCCGCATCCCCAGGTCCTGCAATTCGTCATCCACGAACGCCCCCTTGTAGGACAACTGCGAGCAGTTGTCCTACAGCATTGCTTTGCGACACAAAAATTTCACAGTATGAAATTTACCACCGATGGCGGATTTTGTCAAGGTGGGGGCGGGAGGGGTTCCGCAGTAAGAGCCTGGCCGGAAATCGTGACCGACGCAACCCTATGCGTCGGTACAGGCAGCATAGGGATGCCGCCTGTACGGTTTTTCGGATAGGTTCTAATTACGCAAGGTAGAGCGCGCGTTGATACGGGGTGATATTGTTTGGCAGAGTCTTCCCTCTGCGCCTCTGCGAAGGCACTGGCGGTTAAGAGGGAGTACAGAGTTGTCACTCCGTTAAATGCCTGAGTCTTACTTCTCGCTCTATCCAATCCCCAATCCACCGGTAACGGAAGTCCTGCCCGTGGTAGACTTTATAGGCCGCGTACAGGCCGTAACCTATCCAGGCAAATGGTGCACCGATGAGCAACGGGACCGCCAGCAGCGTCAGCAACAAAGCGAAAGGTACAAGTAAAAGACCTATCAGGACAGCCGAGAGGATACCGCTTATCGTCCAGGCGATAGCCATACCGGCTCCCAGGGCTGCTGCTAACGTCATGAATATCAGAATGCCAGCCGCCTGGTATACACAAGCCTGCAACGCATGGAAAGCAATAAAACGAGACTTGCCACGGTATCCAAGGTAGATCGCCAGTGCCACCGCAGGCCCGGCAAAGGCCCCGATACCACCGGCTGCCCCCAAAATCAATGTCAACACCACGCTGGCATGAGCCAGGGCGGCCGTTGTCCATTCCTTCATTGAAGCTCTGGCCGCCGTTGTCATCCCTTGCTCGTTTTCCCCTGTTATGTCTGTCATCCCTGACTCCTGACTAAATCCTGTCAAGTAGTAATTACCTACCCGGCTGCCTGCCGCCGTGTGCCGATTGGAAATCGAACTTTACCGGCGCCTGCGGCGCCGGGTGTAGGCCTGCGCCTGCGCGGAAACAGCGGTCGGCCTGCGCCGACCGCTGGCCGAAGGCCCAAAGTGGGCGACTTCAGTCGGCAGGGGCAGGCAGTTACATCAAGTAATTGCTCAGATGCTCACGACGTATGGGGGCGACGCAGCATATGGAGCGATGCGCAGGTGGCTCCGGTGGTTGCTCCGTCGCTATCTAAATACGCAGGTGGCGGCTGCCGGGTTGCACCTATGCATTGCTGTGTTATAATCACGACCACTGTTCTGGGAAGGTTCATCAAAAAGTGATCACAAAGCGGCAACTCGGTATCTTCATACTGGCCTCTGGTCTGCTGGCCGTCACAGGTGTGCTAACGGTGGACATCTTCGGGGCAGGGGAGTGGAGCGGTTTTGGCCCTCTGCAACGCATCGGGGTTGGCCTGGGCCTGCTCGCTATACTTGTCGGCTGCATCCTCATCTGCCTGGGAGACCGACCAGCCTGAATGCTCGATCCCTGATACCACACCCTGCCGGGGTCCTATTTCCCTGAGCCTCCTGTGCACGCAAGTGCGTCGGCACAGGCCGCGCCCGGCGCGTAGTGCCTGCAGCGGCCGATTTCAATCAGTCTGAATTGCCAGTCTTGTCTGAATGAACTCTTCGCGCATTTTCAGAATACTCTTCGCTGCTCTGGCTGTTCTGGCCACGCTCGTCTATCTGGGTTACCTGCTCATTTATGGGGTGTATGCTGCTGCCCTCTTCCGCTGGCCTTTAGATTACGACCAGGGAGAGGGTTTTGAGCTGTACGATGCCATCCTCTACAGTCGCGGGGAGTGGCCCTATAAAGACAACGCTACCTACCCGTTCTACGCCTCCAACTATCCACCACTGTTTCACCTGCTCATCGTGCCGCTGTTACCGATCTTTGGAGCGCGTGTGGTTGCCGGTAGAGTGGTTTCATTTGCTGCCACACTTGTTACTGCTGCTGCCATCTCTGTCGCCGTCAGGCGGGAGGTCGGAGGACGGTTTATTCCCCTGCTCGGTGGATTATCCTTCCTCGCCTCGAACTATGTTTACCAGATCGGGCCACTGTGCCGTATGCACATGACGATGGTGATGTTCGAGACGCTGGCGATAGTCTTCGTCGCCAGCTTCGACCATCCCGACCGGGGCAGGCGTAACCTGATTCTCGGTCTGCTAATGCTTCTCTGTGCCGGATATACCAAGCAGATGGCGGTGTTCACCGTTGCGGCAGCTCTGTCATACGTCTTTATACGTGATGTCAGACGCGCCATTGTGGCAGGGGCCGCGTTGACAGCTGTGGCCGGCATCATTTTCTGGGGGCTGAATGTCGCAACTGGTGGCCATTGGTGGGTCAATGTTATCCAGGCAAACGTCAATGAGTTTGACTACCGCCAGACGCTCTTCCTGTTCGGGCAGTGGTTTCGCCTGCATACCATCTTTGTACTGCTGGCAACGGGGTACCTGTGCTACGAGTTGTTCTGGGGGCGGCTGTCAGCCTATTCACTGTGGTTTTTGTTCTCACTTGGAGCCGGAGCACTGAGCGGCAAATGGGGGGCGGGGTTTGGCTACTTTACCACAGCAGTCGCTGTCTCGTGCCTCACTGCGGCCCTGGCGCTGGGTCGCCTGGTAAATGGCGCATCTGGAGCGACCGCAAAATCCGTAGTGATGGTTCTGGTCCCGCTACTATACCTGATCCAGGCTCCCCGAATGCTCCACCTGCCGACTTCCGGCCCATTCTTCGGTCCGCTGGCCCGCGTTCTCGGAGTGGCTGATCGGCTGGTGCAGGGTGATTGCGTTACTTTCCAGTACCATGACTCGATGGGTTACACCCAACTGGGACACCTGCTCTCGGCTGAAGATTACGCGGCGGGGGAAAAGATACTCAATTACGTGCGGGCGGCCCAGGGATCCGTATTCAGTGAGGAAGCCATGTTCAGTCTGCTGGCCGATAAGCCCGTGGTGACCAACCCGACCCAGTTACTCAATCTCTACAAAAACGGCCTGCTCGACACGACCGAGATGGTCGAACGTATCAGCCGGCAGGAGTTCGGCATGGTGCTCTTCCGGGCGCAATTCTATCCGCCGCCGGTACTGGAGGCCATCGGACAGCATTATCAGCCTGTGGACCACGTGTGTATGAACGGCTTCTACTACCACATTCTCTGGCCACGCCGCATGCTGAGCGGCCAGGATTAGTAAATGCGACCGCCAGTCTATTCGCCTGGTCGGGCGACGGGTGTCGGCGGGATGTACCCTTCCTGCGCCTGGGGTGGCAGTGGTGAGAGAGGAAGGCCGTAGTAGGTTTCGATCACCTGACGCACCAGCGGCGCGGCAACGCTTGAACCTTCGCCGGCATTTTCCACAATGACGGCAATGGCTATTTCCGGGGCATCGGCGGGAGCATAACCGGCAAACCACGAGTGGGGTATCGTATCTGGTCCACCAACCTCGGCCGTACCGGTCTTACCCGCAACAGGGATGCTCAGACCAGCAAAGCGATGAGCAGCGGTGCCGATTGCCCTGGTAGTCACTCCTGCCAGTGCTTCCTGAATGGCTTTGAGATGCTCCGGGCTGACCGGGAGCGTACCCATCACCTGTGGCTGCGTCACCTGCTCAGGAATATCCCCGGCTCCACCTACGCGCTCGATCAAATATGGACGGTAGAGGGCACCACCGTTCGCTACCGCGGCCATCATGCGTGCTACCTGAAGTGGCGTAACCAGCAGATACCCCTGTCCGATGGAAAGGTTGATCGTGTCCCCAACCCACCACGTTTCTCCGATGACATCGCGTTTCCAGTCCGGATCCGGGACCACGCCGCTCTCCTCGAACAGGCCCACCAGTCCGGTCGGCACCCCGAAGCCGAACCCGCGTCCAAACCTGGGGAGTATGAATGGATCGAGGGTATCGAGACGGTGCCCCACGCTGTAGAACACCACATCGCATGAGGCCGTGAGGCCATCTTTAAGATTGATGTCCCCATGCCCTTGCTCCTTCCAACACCACTTGCGGTATGACACCCCCAGCCCTTCCCAGTAACCCGGGCAGTGAAAGAAGGTCTGCTCAGCATCCATACCGCCTGCTTCCAGCGCTGCTGCCATGGTGACTATCTTGAAGACGGAGGCAGCAGGGTAGGTCCCCTGGGTGGCACGGTTGAACAGTGGCCGACGCGGATCGGCGAGAATCTGGGCACGGCCCACAGCGCCTGCCGGGCCGATAAACATGTTGGGGTCAAACCCCGGTCCGCTCGCCAGCGCACGCACCGCGCCGGTGTGGACGTCCAGCACCACAATGGCACCACGCCGTCCTCCCAGAATCTGCTGAACCCGTTTCTGAAAGTTGCGATCAAAGGTGGTGTAGATAGCCCGGCTGGGCGCGGGGGGATGCTCCGCCACGGTGGCAACGACCGCCCCCTCCGAAGTGACCACGCTCAGCACTCCGCCGTGCCGCCCGGCAAGGATTTCCTCGCCCCAGAACTCAAGGCCAGAAATGCCCACCCATTCGTCGCCGCGATAGCCCCGGGCGCGGTATACGTCCACCCGTTCCGCCGGTATGGGGGAAACCCATCCCACCACGTGGGGAGCCACGCCCACCTCTCCCGAATGTGGGTAGGTGCGGGCGTTCCTCTCCTCGCGGTATATACCGGGGATGGACGAGAGCCAATCATTATATTCCACGCTCAGTTCAGCCGGAATATCGGCAATGGGCACCTTCCACCCGGCCGGGACGGCAACATACCGCCCACGGATTTCGTCGGGGGAAAGGCCGGTGACCGTGGTGAGCGCCGTCAGGAGGGCCTCCTCGTCCTGGATTTCAACAGGGATGACGCCGATAGTCACAATACGTCCCTCGGTAGCCAGCGCCAGACCGTTCCGGTCATATATGTTGGCACGGGCGGGTATGATGTGCTTCATCCAGAAGTAGTTCCCCCCGGCCAGTTGAGGCCAGATCAGGCCCGTATCCCATTCCACCAGCCACGTCGTCCCATACTGACCGAGCGTCATTACCGTATCGGTCACCAGCGTGCCAACCAGCGCAGTATCGAAAGTCAGGCGGAAGGCCACATAAGCCCGCTCACCCTCCTGAAGAGCAGCCTGGAGACGCGTGGTGACGGTGAGCACAGTGGCTGTGGTCAGAGCATCCCGGTAGCGCGCCTCGAAGTCGCTGGCGCTGATGGCCGTCTGTGCAGCAGGCGAAAGCAGATTATACATACCTGCATAGTCTCCGGCTTCCCAGGCGGACAGAAATGCGGCTGCCGTCATGGCAGGAGAGGGTGAGGGCGTTGGGGTGACGGTGGGTAAGACGGTGGGCGTATGAGCAGGAGAAGGTGTGATCAGAATGATGGCAGTTGTGGTGGTCTGATCGGTGCAGCCGACCAGCCAGAGCAGTGTGCATAACACCACTATAGTGAACAGTGAGCGCCTTCTTCTTTGTCTCATCATCTGTGCAGTATCGTCTGGTAGATATGGCAGATGTGCCCGGTGTGGTTCTGGCAGGCTGTGGATGGCTCGTGCGGGGCCTCGATGTCCCAATCTCGCAGACATTGTGCCAGGTGACAGAGAGGCAATCCCATCACGTTAGCGTAGCACCCCTTCAGCCTGGCTACCGGCCGAAACCAGCTATGCTGGATCGCATAGGCTCCTGCCTTGTCAAAAGGATCACCGCTGGCAATATAGCGGGCGATTTCATCATCAGCATAGTTGCGCATCATGACGATGGTCTCGACCAAACTGGTAGCGATATGTCCGCGTGTCGGTGAGACGAGTGTGAGTGCGCTGTAGACGGTATGAGCACGGGCACGCAGCTGACGCAGCATATCCAGTGCATCCTGCTCATCATGTGGCTTACCAAGTACTGTGCCATCCAGCGCCACGATGGTATCGCACGCCACTATCACATCTGGAACACCAGTGTGGGCTGTGGCCATGCTACAGGCTGCATGGGCCTTGGCAAGGCTGAGCCGGGTCACAAGCGCAGCCGGTTCCTCGCCTGCTGCTGGCGATTCATCTACATCGGACACCGTGGTCTCGAATGGAAGCCCCAGCAGCGAGAGCAGCTCACGTCGGCGCGGCGATGCAGAGGCGAGCAATAACCTGGTCATCGGACCGG
>DAOTYA010000166.1:0-30441 GCA_034435075.1 Anaerolineae bacterium | reverse complement strand
TATTGGTATCGCTCTTCTATGGTCATCTTATCCTCTGGATTCATCTTGACCTCCGGTAACATTATCATTTGAGTGAACCGCATGGCTTCGGTAACATTTTAGATGATATAACACGCCACCTTGCCAGCAAAGGATTGAGGGGTATAATATGTTTGACCAGGCAGGCAACAGGGATAAGAACCTATCCGAAAACCGTACAAGCGGCATCCCTATGCCGCTTATACCGACGCATAGGGATGCGTCGGTTACGTTTTTCGGATAGGCACTAAGTACACCATCAGGAGGAATTATGCCGGCATACCGCAAGGCCAGCATCCGTGAGCTGGTCTCTGCTGCTCACGAATTGGAGCTCGGCGTCTTAGAGGGACGCGCGCTCCACAGCCCAGAAGACGGGGGTTGGGTAATAGGGGATAACGAACTCGATCACTGGCTGTCTCGCTATGAGGGCCAGGAGGTTATCCTTATAGTAGCCTCACTCGAGGATGACCGGCCGATCACACCCAAGGTATGTCGCACCTGTGGCACCGAGTATGTCGGCATCACATGCCCACGTTGCCGGGAAGCCCGCATCAGGCTGCGTGGACGCTAGCAATTCCCCCGACATATGGAACTGAGACTCTACTGGAAGATTTTTTCCCGCCGCTGGTGGTTGATCGTCGTGCCGGTGCTTGTGGTGACAGGCCATTTGATTGCCACATACAGGCCGCCGACGCCGGTTTACCAGGTGACGCTGCGTTTCGCAGCCGGGACACGGCCGGCCGGTTTGAGTGAGGACTATGATCGCTACTACGCCTGGCTTGCCTCCGAGTACATAGCCAACGGCCTGGCCGACATCGCGCGCGGCGATCGCTTCGCCAGCGCTGTCGCTGCCAGGCTTGCCGGCTCGGGCCTTGAAGTTTCCCCCGCCCATATCCGCTCCGCGATTGTCACAGACAATGCTCAATCCATTCTGGTGATTTATCTCACCTGGCCAGATGCAGCCCAGAGCACAGCCATCGCCGAGGCCATCACCGCCGAGCTGACCACCAACAGCGCGGGTTATTTTCCCCAACTGGAAGGCCTCCAGCCGGCTGTACAGCCCGTGGATGTCCCCTCACCTGTGTTGATGCCCCCAGGCCTGCGCTCCCGGCTGCTGGGGCCGGCGGTCAGGGTGGGACTGGCGTGCGCCCTGGGTGCAGCGCTGGCACTCATATGGCATTACCTGGATCCTACCGTCCGCGAGATCGAGGAGATAGAAGAGCTGGGCATCGCCATACTCGCGGAAATACCGCGTCACCGTCGCCTGACCTCTGGCAGGGGTTAGCCTGATCTTCACACGGCCGTGGCAATGTGCTCAGCCGCCTGATCGGTTCGCTATGCTATCGGTCTGAACGGCTACTGGCAATTTTCAGTGGTTCGGGCTGACACTTTATGAGATGAACTGGGATGCCCCTCACCTTTTGCATGAGAAGGGAGCGAGAGCAGGCTGTGGCCGGATTGTGGAACAACTACTGCAGTTGTCCTACGGAGTTACGACTTCGGGCACGGTCCGGAGACTGGCCCGAGCCAGGTGGACGCAAAAATATGACGGAAACCCGATGAACCGTCACCGATTTGGGAATTGATCCTTTTATGGTAAAATAGGCTACCGACCTGCACCCGAAGGTCAGGCATCACGAGTTTATTTGGCCAGGGGACTGTATGGAACTTGAAGATTATATCCGTATCCTGCGCAAGCGCTGGTGGATCATCGTGGTATCCGTGGCACTGACAGCAGGGAGTGCCTTTGCCTTCTGCAAGTTACAACATCCTCAATATACCTCTACTGCCGAGATCATCATTGACCCGGCACGGCCGGACTGGGGACTGGCCCAGTCGGCCAAGATGCTCCTGCGCACCTACATGACGACAGCAGAATCGGATCAGTGGGCGCAAAAGGTCATTGACGAGCTTCAGCTCCCTATGAGGCCCGAACAACTGCGCAGTAAAGCCCACTTTGCCGCCGAAGAAGACCGCATGGTCATCAAGCTCGAGATCGAAGCATACGATGGTGAGCTGGCCAATGACATCGCCCGCACCTGGGCCACTCTGTTCATCCACTGGCGCGATCAGCAGAATCAGCTTCAACGCAAGGAAGACCGCGTCTATGCTTACCTGCGCGACCAGCCGCGTTATGTCCAGTCATGGCCTAAGACCAAAGTGGTGACCGCTGCAGGCGGCATCTTCGGGTTGGTGATCGCCGGCATCGTCATTTTCTTCCTGGAATGGCTCGAGACAGGCGTCGTCCGCACCCCACAGGACCTGGAACGCTACCTGAACCTCACCGTGGTGGGTGCCATTCCGCACACCGACTGATCACCAGGAGATAAAAGGCAGATGAGTAAACCGCATTCCCTGATTACCCTGCGCGATCCGCGCAGCCCGGCCGCCGAAGCGTATCGTACACTGCGCACCAATCTGACCTTCGCGGCCCTGGACCGGCCTGTCGAGACGCTGATCGTTACCTCAGCAGCGCCGGATGAGGACAAGTCCGTTGTGCTGGCCAACCTTGCCGTAACGATGGCTCAAGGGGAGCGACGCACCATACTCGTGGATGCGGACCTCAGGCGGCCGGTGCTTCACCAAATCTTTGCCGTCGCCAACGAGCGAGGCCTGACCACAATGATTGTGGATGAATCCCTGCTGGACAACCCGCCGCTGATGGATGTGGGGGTGGAGAATCTCTGGCTTGTGCCGGGCGGCCCCCTGCCCCCCAACCCGGCCGACCTGTTGGGCTCGCGCAGAATGGAGCGGGTCATCGCCGCGCTGAAAGAGCGCGCTGACATCATTCTATTTGATGCGCCTCCGGTCATCGTTGCGACAGACACCGCTGTATTGGGCACTAAAGTGGATGGAGTGTTGCTGGTTGTGAGTGCCGGTCGCACCCGTAGGGACCACCTCCAGCGCGCCGTCACATTGCTGGAGCGGGTTCACGTGCGCGTCATTGGTGCCGTGTTAAACAATGCCCCCAGGGGCGTGATCTGGGGAGGATATTGAATCTTGCACCTTGCTTCTTGCATCTTGCATCTTGCATCTTTAACCTACTCTGACCAGGAGACAGGATGAAAGGGCTAATTCTGAGCGGAGGCAAGGGTACTCGCCTGTACCCGCTGACTTATACAAGCGCCAAGCAGCTTATCCCCGTCGCCAACAAGCCGGTGCTCTTCCGCGTGATCGAAGCCATCCGTGACGCGGGTATCACGGAGATAGGCATCGTTGTAGGCGATACCGCCGAAGAGATCAAGGCCGCCGTAGGCAGAGGAGGAAGGTGGAATGTCAACATCACCTACATCCATCAGGAAAAACCACTGGGACTGGCACATGCCGTTAAGATCAGCCGCGATTTCCTGGGTGACGAGCGCTTTGTGATGTTCCTGGGCGACAATGTAATCCAGGGTGGCATCTCAGAACTGATTGAACAGTTCGCAGCCAGCGAGTGGAACAGCCAGGTCGTCCTCACTAAGGTGACACATCCCGAAATGTACGGGGTAGCCGAGCTGGACGAGAACGGTCAGATTAAACGGCTGATCGAAAAACCCAAGAATCCCACCTCAAACCTGGCTCTGGTCGGCATCTACATGTTTGACAGTAACATCCACGAAGCAGTCAACCGGATTACCCCATCATGGCGTGGCGAGCTGGAGATCACCGATGCCATCCAGTGGCTTGTAGAGCATGGGTTCAAAGTTTACCCTTACATCCACCGTGGATGGTGGATCGACACGGGCAAGCGAGAAGACCTGCTGGAGGCCAACAGTCTGGTGCTGGAGGAACTCAAGCCTGTTATCGAGGGATATGTAGATCGGGACTCGCAGGTGGATAGCCGTGTGACCATTGAAAAGGGCGCTGAAATCATCAACAGCGTCATCCGGGGGCCAAGCATCATCGGTGAGCGCACGCGCGTCGTGAACTCTTACGTTGGGCCTTTTACCTCGATTTACCACGATGTAGTGATCGAGAACAGCGAGATCGAAAGAGCTATTGTCCTGGAGCACAGCATCATCCGTGACATACCGGCCCGGATTCAAGACAGCGTGATCGGGCGGCATGTCAACCTGGTGCGTTCGCCCATCAAGCCCAAAGCCTATAAACTGACCTTGGGCGATCACAGTCAGGTTGGAATACTGTGATGCAGGCGTGAGGTACCTCTACAACCCAACTTCTCGTAAGGCATATGCGCTGTTCTGCTTGTGGTAACAAAGTTCCCGACAATCTGATGCTCTGTCCGGCGTGCGGCGCAATGGTAGAGGAAACCCGCCCGACACGCGGCCTCCGTTCCCGGCGCCGGAAGCCAGACGCGACGATCCCGATGGTTGCCGGTTTGGAGACTGCTCCCACACTATGGCAACGGGTCCGCCCATTACTCCTTGGGGCGCTGGCCTTCATTTGCCTGCTGGCACTGAGCATAGGGGGGGGCGCTTACGGAGGTCGTTACCAGGGGGAGCGTGCACGTGAGCAGCGGCGGCTTGAGCTGGCCGATCAGCACTACCGGGCCGGGCTGGCGCGCCTTGATGCTGGCGAGTACGAACTGGCGATAGCCGAATTCGAGTACGCTCTCAAGCTTAACCCCAGACATCCCACCGCTTCACAGGGGATCGCTGAAGCTAGGGCGCGTATGGCCACCATACCCACGCCAACGGTTGAAGTATATACCATCGTTCTGGACGATCTGTACCGTCAGGCTAAGAGCTACTACGAGGGCAAGGACTGGGAGCGTGCTGCCTCCGTGCTCGTTCAGCTTCGTTCTCTGGATCCAGACTACGCCACCGAAGAGGTCACAGAGATGCTCTTCACCAGCTTCTACCGGGCGGGTTTGAAATGTCTGGACGAAGATCGGCTGGAGGAGGGGATATTCTATCTCGACCAGGCTGCCCAGTTGCATCCGCTCGATGAAGAAGCAGTGCTCCAACGTGACCTGGCTGTAAAATATATGACCGCGCTGGGTTATTGGGGGGTGGATTGGAAGCTGTGCATTGATCATTTTGAACAGCTCTATAACAGGGCACCGGGTTACAAAGACGTGTTTAATCGCCTCTACGAGGCCCACGTGCAATATGCCGATGCCTGGTACAATATAGGGGAGATGTGCCCCGCGGAGATCGAGTACATCCGGGCACTGCGTCTCAAAAACGATCTTGACGTCGAGATCAAGCGCGCAGAGGCGAACCGGCTCTGTCTGGTGGCTACCCCCACCCCCATTGCGCCGCTTTCCGGCACTCTGACCATGACCCTGACCACTCCGCCTGCCGGTTTCACCGTGGGCCGCCTGGCCTATCCGGTCTATAATGCACAAACTGACCTCTATGACATCTATGCTTTGTTCGCGGACGGTCGTCTTATGAGGGTGGTGAGCGGGGGCACACAACCATGCTGGACCTGGGGAGGTGGAGCACTGGGTTATCGCAATCTGACGGTGCCGGGCATAGCGCTGGTGTCGCCTGAGACAGGTAGCGCCAGGCAACTGACCTCGGGCGGAGAGAGCTGGCCCACTTTCTCACCGGACGGCACCCGTATGGCATACGCGGCTCAGGACGCATCCGGTACCTGGTGGATTTATATAGCTCCGCTTGATGGCTCCACAGAGCCGTGGTTGCTTGCCAACGGCCGCAGGCCCGCATGGGGACCGATGGGATTGCTGGCCTGGACCGGTTGCGGTGCGGATGGGAACTGCGGTATTTTCGTGGACAATCCTGATGATGAGCAGCCCCCGGCCCGTTTGAGCGCCAACGTAAATGACATTGCCGTCAACTGGGCACCCGACGGCGGCAGCCTGGCCTACATGTCAAATCATACCGGTGACTGGGAGGTGTATCTGGTCACCCTGACCGGCGTCTTCGCCCGGCTCACGAACTCCCCCGAATCCGATGACGGCCTGCCGGCCTGGGCTCCCGATGGTTCGGCCATCGCTTTCGTTTCGAACCGGGAAGGAAATTGGAGCATCTACCTGGTAAATCCGAACGGGGAGAACCCGCGCAAGATTATCACGCTGGGACCCAATCTACCCGACTGGACCAGTCAGCGCATCTCCTGGGCTTATTAGCAGAAGTGAGAGGTATGCTTGAGGCGAAATGTCAGGATTATCAATTGTCATGCCTGCTTACAATGAAGAGGCCAATGTCGAAAAAGCCGTAGAGCACGTTTCTGCCGTGGCACAACAGTTGGGCGTAGATTACGAGATCATCCTGGTCAACGACGGGAGCAGTGACCGCACCGGGGAAATCGGCCGCCAGCTTGAGCAGCGCATCCCCCACTTTCGGCTGGTCGAGCATTACCCCAATCGCGGGTATGGAGGCGCATTGAAAGCCGGGTTCGCGGCTGCCACGAAGGAACTGATCGCCTTTGTGCCCGCCGACAATCAGTTCGACTTTCGTGAAGTCACCCGTCTGCTGGAGCGCATAGAACAGGGAGCCGATATTGTCTCCGGATACCGCGCCCGGCGTCAGGACAATTTTATCCGCAAACTGAATGCCTGGGGCTGGAATACACTGGTACGGCTCCTGTTCGGTTATCTGTGCCACGACATTGACTGTGGCTTCAAACTGTTCCGCCGCAGCGTGCTTGATCGTGTGCCCCTCATCTCAAACGGTGCGATGATAGACACTGAACTGCTGGCCGGGGCCAGGGCGCGTGGCTTCCGTATCGCCGAGGTACCGGTCACTCACCTGCCTCGCGTGGCCGGCGCAGCTACAGGGGCCAACCCAAGGGTAATCCTCAGAGCATTCCGCGACCTGGTACGTTTTCGATTGCGCCTGAGCAAACAACTGAGACAGGGGAACTGAACGTGGGCTCCGGTGATCCTCTGGATGAGTTCCAGGAACGCATCGGCTATCGCTTCCGTAATCTCCTCCTCCTGAGACAGGCGATCACCCACCCCTCGTACATCAACGAACATCCCCGGGAAGAGACAGGCGATAACCAGCGTCTTGAGTTCCTCGGTGACGCGGTGCTCGATTTCGTTGCCGGGACCTGGATTTACCACCGCTACCCTCATTTCAGCGAGGGGCAAATGACCCGCCTGCGGGCAGCACTGGTATGCTCCGGGACGCTGGCCCGGCTGGCCAGACAGCTCGGCCTGGGTCGCGTCCTGCGATTGGGGCGGGGGGAGGATGAGTCCGGCGGGAGGGAGAGGGATACGATCCTGGGCGACGCATTCGAGGCGCTGGTAGGAGCGCTCTACCTGGACGGCGGCATACACACAGTCACATCATTTGCTGAGCCGCTCATCGAGCCACTGGCAGAAGAGATACAGCGCAGGGAGGCTGATGTAGATGCCAAGAGCCGCCTCCAGGAGTGGAGTCAGGGTGTGCTCGGCATCACCCCGCGCTATCGTATTGTCGCCGAGACAGGGCCTGACCATGCCCGCACCTTTGTGGCGGAGGTGTTACTGGGCGATCGGGTGGTCGGTCAGGGTGAGGGACGCAGCAAACAGGCAGCCGAGCAGGCTGCAGCACGAGCGGCCTGGACAGCAGTGGTGGGGAAGTGAGTTGAAGCATGCGTCTCAGCCAGCTTGTGCTTCATGGCTACAAATCTTTTGCCGCCCGGACTGAGCTTCGCTTTCCCACGGGAATCACAGCTATTGTAGGCCCTAACGGCTCCGGCAAGAGCAACATCGCGGATGCCATCCGCTGGGTGCTGGGCGAGCAACGTATGCGCGCCCTGCGTGGCAAATCCACGGCGGATATGATCTTCGCTGGTGGGCAGCGCCGTCCCAGAGCCGGTATGGCCGAAGTCTCCCTCACACTTGATAACTCCGATGGCTGGCTACCGACAGAGTTCAGCGAGGTGACCATCACCCGCCGCGCCTATCGCTCCGGCGAAAACGAGTACCTGCTCAACGGCACACGCGTGCGCCTGCGCGACATCCAGGAGCTGCTGGCCGAGACCGGTCTGTGTGGCTCCGCCTACACTGTGATCGGCCAGGGGCTGGTGGATGCCGCGCTCTCCCTGCACCCTCAACAGAGGCGCACGCTCATCGAGGATGCTGCGGGCATCAGCCTCTACCGCCTCAGGCGCGAGGAGGCGGCCACACGCCTGGACGAGACACAACATAATCTTGAGCGGGTGCAGGACATCATCAGTGAGATCACCCCACGCCTGCAGCGGCTCGAAAGGGATGCAGAACGGGCTGAGGAACACCGCCGGGTGACCGCCCAATTGGAACGGCTACAACGCACCTGGTACGGCTACCAGTGGGGATGTCAGCAAGAAGCGCTGGAACAGACCATCAAAAAAGCAGCAGCTCTGGAAACCAGGCTTGAGCAGCTACGGAATGATGCCGCCACGCTTTCCGGTCAGTTACTGGAGCTGCGCCAGAGCGAAGCTGAACTGCATGGCCGGCTGCGGGACTGGCATCGGGAAAGCGCTGACCTGTATGAGCAAACCGTACAGATGCGCCAGGAGCTCGCTGTTACTGAGGAACGTGCACGGTTGCTGGATGCTCAACGCCAGGAATTGCTCACTGAACTCGGCCCGTTACAGGAACAGATGGAGGCCCAGGCGGAAAAAGTAGCCCTGGCCCAGGCTCAGCTTGTACAACTGGAGCAGGAGCTGGCGGAGCATAGCCGGAACCTGGTGGCGCTTGAGCAGGAATGGGCACTTATCGCGGCACGGGCACAGGAGCCGCTCCGCCTGCGCGCTCAGGTGGAACAGGAATTACGCACCCATCGCGCGCGCCTGGAGCAGCTAAACAGGGAACTGAACCAGAAACTTATCACCGCCCGTGCCGAGGCAGCGCGTCTGGCGCGCGAACAATCCGCAGCCGAAGAGCGGGCCAGGCAGTTGCAGGGCCGTCTTGGCGAGCTACAGGAGGAACTGGTACGCCTCCAGGGCCAGAAAGAGGAGCAAATTGTGAGCGTCGCTCAGTCGCGCGCACAGATCGAAGCTCTCGAACGACAGGTTGGAGAATACCGGCAGCACCTGACGGCGCTGGAACAGGAATGGGCTGCACTGGAGCAGCAAATGTCGGCGAAGGAGCCGCAATTGTCGCAACTGGAGCAGGAGTTACAGGCGCGTACTGCGCACCTGAAACGTCTGCAGCAGGAGTTGCTCGAGGCGCGGGAGGAGGAAGCCCGCCTGAACGGCGAGTTAGAAGCCCTGAACCGCTTACTTTCTACCGGTGCTGCTTTCGATGCCGGTGCTCGCGCGGTGCTCCAGGCTGGTACGGCGGGTGTCGTCGGACCGCTGGCAACGCTCATCCAGGTCGCCCCTGCATGGGAAGCGGCCATAGAGGCTGCGCTGGCTACTGAACTCCACACACTTGTCGTGGAGGACGTCTCCGTGGTCGAGGAAGTGCGCCGCCTGCTCGAGAAGGCCGGAGGACGTGTCACGCTGCTCCCACTTGATATGGTGCGCCCCGCTCCTCAACTCCCCGCAGGAACGCTCCGTGGCAGCCAGGTCGTCACCTGTGATGAACGCATCCGGCCTGCGGTCGAGGCTCTGCTGGGAACCGTAGCCCTGTGCGCGGACATGGAATCTGCATTCTCCCTGCTTCCGGCCATGCCGCCAGGGACATGCTGTGTGACACCAGACGGAAGTCTGTTGCGCGCCGGTGGCATGCTCTCTGTAGGGCAGGTTGAAGTTGGTCGAGGGCTGCTCGCCGACGAGCGTGCCAGGCGCGAATTGCCCGCCCGCCTGGAGGCCGTCCGCCAACGTTGCCGGGAGATTGAGCAACGGCTAGGCGCGGAGTCTGAACAGATCGCTACCCTTGAGGCTGCACTGGAAGAGAAGCGGCGTCAGTCTGCTGCAGCCCGGGCGGAGACAGCCCGCCTCTGGAGGGAAAGGATCGGCGAGGCCCGTACCCGCCTGGCTGTAGCCGGGGAGTCCCTGCGCAACCGCCAGAATGCCCTCAAACAGGAGGAATCGCTGCTGGCACGTACGGAGGCCCAGTGGGCCTCTCTTTCCAGGCAGCTCGAGAAGCTGAAAGCCGAACACTCAGCGACACTTGAGCGCCTGAACCTTCTGCACATCCAGGAGGATACCCCCTCCGACATCAGGGAGCGACTCCAAAAGCTCGAGGCAGAGCAACGTGCCGAGATGGAACAGATCGCAACCCTGGAGACGCGCCTGGAGGAACTGACCGAACAAGCAGCCCAGGCTGCCGGTGAAGCCGCAAAGATCGAGCGGGAAACGGTGGGCAAGGCCCGCACCCGGGTGGCTGTGGCCGAGGAATCTCTGCGCAATCAAAAAGCGGCGCTCCAGGGAGAACAGGCGACGCTGGAACGGCTGCAAGCGCAGCTCCTTGCCCGTCGCCAGCGGACCGGGGAGCTTAAGGTCGAGCACGAGGCCGTTATCGCGCGCCTGCAGGAGCTACGCGAGGCACTGGCTCACAGGGAGGCGCAATTGCACCAGGCCCAGATGCGCATCCGCCCGGCGGAGGAGGAGCTGGCACGCCTGCGGGAGAAGCAAAGAGAGCTGGAAAAACTCGAGCAGACCACCCGTGAACGGCTGCACGATATGGAATCCCGCTGCAATCAGGCTAACCTGGAAGTGGCACGCTGTCGCGACGAGCTGAAAGCACTGGCCAGACGTATCGAAGAAGAGCTGGGGCTGGTAGAGCTGGAGCTTTCCGAGCGTATCACCGCGCAAACGCCGCTGCCATTACGTCCCATTGTTTCGCCCCTGCCCATCGTTGAGGAACTGCCAGAAGGGCTGGAGGATGAAATCCAGCGGCTTAAGGCCCGCCTGCGGCGGCTCGGCCCGATCAACCCCACAGCCCCAGAAGAGTACGCCGAACTGAGGGAACGCTATCGCTTCCTCACCGAACAGTCCTCTGATCTGGAGACGGCCTCAGCCAGGTTGCGCCAGATCATGAGCGAGCTGGACGAGACGATGGAGAAAACTTTCAGGGAAACCTTTGAGGCGGTGGCCAACCGTTTCTCAGCAACGTTCACGAAACTGTTCAACGGCGGCAACGCACGGCTGGAGTTGACCGAACCGGACGATCCGCTGAACAGTGGTGTGGAAATCATTGCCCGTCCGCCGGGTAAACGTGCCCAGCGGCTGGCTCTCCTCTCTGGTGGAGAGAGAGCGCTGACCGCTGTGGCGCTGCTGTTCTCCATCCTCCAGGTCAGCCCCACCCCGTTCTGCGTCCTGGACGAAGTTGATGCCATGCTGGACGAGGCAAACGTGGGGCGTTTCCGTGCTCTGCTGGAGGAACTTGCCCAGCGCACGCAGTTCATAGTCATTACTCACAACCGGTTGACCACAGAAGCTGCTCAAACTGTCTACGGCATTTCGATGGGCACGGATGCCGTCTCGCAGGTAATCTCACTTAAACTGGAGTAGGCGATGCACGTTACCATCCTGACCACCGGTGGCACCATCGCCATGCGACACAGCACCGAATCTGGCGGTGCTGTCCCCGCGCTCGGCTCCGCCGACCTGACCGCCGCGCTGCCGGCACATCTTCCTCTGCAGACCGAAGAGTTGCTTAACCTGCCCAGCTCCCACTTCACATTGGAGACGCTCTGTCTCATTCGCGAGCGTGTTGCAGCGCTGGCGATGGACCCGGACGTGGCCGGCATCGTCATCACGCACGGCACGGACACCCTGGAGGAGACGGCATATCTGCTCGACCTGACCGTACCAGGAGAGACACCCATCGTGTTGACCGGAGCCATGCGCACCGCCTCGGACGTGGGATACGAAGGGTATGCCAACCTTGCGGCAGCCACGCGGGTGGCAATGGCCCCACAGGCACGGGGTCTGGGCGCCGTGGTGGTACTCAACGACGAGATCCATGCTGCCCGTTACGTAACCAAGATGCATACGCTCAGCACAGCCACCTTCCAATCACCTGGATGGGGGCCGTCAGGCAGAGTGGAAGGAGATCAGGTGCTCATCGCGCGCCGGCCGGAGCGGCGGATATGTCCCTGGCATGGGCTGGAGTCCAGGGTAACACTGCTAAAAATATGCCTGGGGATGGAGGCTGACTTGTTGGAATACCAGGTGGCGCGGGGCACACAGGGCATCGTTATCGAGGCGTTGGGGGGCGGACGTGTACCGCCCTGGTGGTTGCCGGCAATTGAAAAGGCCTGCTCGAGGGGCGTGAAAGTGGTGATCGCAAGCCGCTGCCCCTCCGGCCGGGTGTGGGACGCATACGGCTACCCGGGAGCGTACCGCACTCTCGCGGAGCTGGGCTGCTTATTCGCCGATGGGCTGAACGGACAGAAAGCACGTATCAAGCTTATGGTCGTACTGGCCTCAGCCGTGGCAGATGCCGACGTGGCGACTTTATGGGAACAAACCTGATGCTCACGAGCGGCCCGTATGAAGCCGCAAGGACGCAAAGGAAAATCGCATTGTGGCAAAAGCCGTGTCACTTTTGCCATCATGCGAAAAATCATAACTATTCAGCCCGATTGAAATCGGCCTCTGTGGGCGCTCTGCGCCGGGCGTCGGCCTACGCCGACGCACGCCGGTCGGCGCAGGCCGACCGTTGGCCGCAGGCCCAGGAAGGGTGACTTCAGTCAGCGCCTGAACAGTTACAACCCAAAAACCTTTGCGCTCTTTGCTACTGAAGCCCGGCACAGGCCGGGAATGACGCAAATCGCCGCTTCACCTGAACCACATGCTATTCAGGAGCAGAAACAATGACACGCATAGTACTGATACGTCATGGTCAGACGGCCTGGAATCGAGAAGCACGCTTCCGTGGCCGCTCCGAAATACCCCTGGATGAGACCGGACTGAAGCAGGCGGAAGCTACAGGCCGCTACGTGGCAGCGCGCTGGCCGGTCGTCAAGGTCTACGCCAGCCCTATGCTCCGCACCATGCAGACTGCTGAAGCCATCGCCCGGGCACAGGGCCTCTCCGCCCAACCTATGGAGGAATTGATAGACGCAGACTTTGGTGAGTTCCAGGGATTGCTGGCTGACGAGGCGGCCCGCCTTTACCCGGACGTTTACCAGGCCTGGCTGAAGGCACCGCACAAAGTCCAGTTCCCGGGCGGAGAAAGCCTGGCGCATGTGCGCTCCCGGGTAATCAGTGCTTTAGATGAAGTAAAGATACGTCACCCCGGCCAATCCGTCGCGTTTGTATCTCACATCGTCGTAAACCGGGTGCTGCTCTGCGCTGTCCTGGGGCTGGGCAATGAGCGCTTCTGGCGCCTGGGACAGGAGCCGTGCGCGGTCAACGTCTTCGACATCGAAGATGACGGCGATTTCACCGTTCAACTCCTCAACGATACCTCCCATCTGGAACACCTGAACCGGGGGTAAGATAATGCAGGATCCTTCTCCTGAACATTTTCGCCATATCGCTGAACTCATCGAGGCCGAGGTCAGCAAATATATTGTCGGGCAGCGCGAAGTCATCCGTCACACACTGGTCTGTCTGCTCGCTGGAGGGCATGTGCTCCTTGAGGGCGTGCCAGGGCTGGGTAAAACCATGCTTGTGCGTACACTGGCGAAAGTGCTCGACCTGAGATTCGCCCGTATCCAGTTCACCCCCGATCTGATGCCCGCGGACATTGTCGGCACCGACATCCTGGAGGAGAGGGAGGACGGACGACGCGAGTTCCGCTTCCGACCGGGGCCGGTCTTCACCAATTTGCTCCTGGCTGACGAGATCAACCGCGCCACTCCTAAGACACAATCAGCGTTGCTGGAGGCCATGCAGGAGCGCACCGTGACCGTTGCCAACCGTTCCTACCCGCTGGAGCCGCCCTTTATGGTGCTTGCGACACAAAATCCCATCGAGATGGAGGGGACTTATCCGCTGCCGGAAGCACAGCTTGACCGGTTCCTGTTTAAGGTCAACGTCGCGTTTCCCGCATCGGGTGAGCTGGTGGAGATTCTCAACCGTACCACCGGCGCGGCTGAGCCACAGGTAAGCGTCATCGCCGACAGGGAAACCCTGCTGGCAATGGGAGAAATAGTGCGCCAGGTGCCGGTCGCCTCACCGGTGGCCGATTACGCCGCGCGCCTGGTCGTCGCCACCCATCCGGAGAGTAAAGAGGCACCCGAGATAGTGCGACGCTACGTGCGCTACGGCGCAAGCCCCAGAGGGGCGCAGGCGCTTATCCTGGGCGGCAAGGTCACAGCGTTACTGGCAGGCCGTTTCAATGTGGCCTTTGAAGATTTACGTGCCGTCGCTCCAGCCGCGCTCCGTCATCGCATCCTGCTCAACTTCGAGGCCCTGGCGGAGGGGATAAGCACCGACCAGGTGGTGGCAGAGGTGATCAAAACCGTCACACCGGCTGCCTGACAGGAGGTAAGAGGCAAGGGGCAGGAGGCAGGAGGCAAGGGGCAGGAGGCAAGGGGCAGGAAGCAAGAGGCGGGGTTCAGAGGGAATCATGACGCTTGTTTGCATAGCTGTAGCCTGGATGGCAGGTATAGCACTGGCGAAATCGCTTCCCATCCCCTGGCAGGTATGGGCTGCGTTGGGATTCGTGGCGCTCCTGTTCCTTATCCTGTGGCGTGACACCACGCACGTGCGGCGCGGAGCCACATACACCCTGATCCTGACACTGGGAGCGGCTCGCCTGCTGCTGGCGCTACCCCGCTTCGATGCTGGTTCCCTGGCCTTCTATAATGACACCGGGGCGGTCGAGCTGGAAGGGGTTGTGGTTGGGGAGCCTGACGAGCGGGAGGGGTACGTCAACCTGCGCGTACGAGGAGAGCGCCTGACCCTCCCGGATGGAAGTATTCGCGCGGTCAAAGGGCTGGCACTTGTCAAAGCGGAACGCTACCCGCCCCGTCACTACGGGGATCGTATCCTTGTCAGGGGCGAACTTGAGACACCGCCGGTGCTCGAAGGATTCTCCTACAAGGATTACCTGGCACGCCAGGGCATCCACTCCCTGATCCGACGTGCCCGGGTAACTCTCCTGGCCGAAAGACAGGCTTCCCCCGTTCTCTACTGGCTGTTTGCCTTCAAACGGCACGCCCGTGCCGTCATTGCGGATATCCTCCCGGAGCCGCAGGCAGCTTTGTTGACCGGCATCCTGCTGGGTGTGGACACAGGGATACCGGCGGAGTTGATGGATGATTTCGCGGCCACCGGAACCAGCCACATCATCGCGATTTCCGGGTTTAACATCACCATCATCAGCGGTATTTTCGCCGGCCTGGCCGCGAGACTGTTCGCCCGGACACCCGGGCCGGGGAAAAAGCGGGCGGTGTGGGTCGCCATCGCGGGCGTGGCGCTCTACACAATACTCGTTGGAGCGTCCGCGGCAGTGGTGAGGGCAGCGCTGATGGGCATTTTGTACCTGTGGGGCAGTTATCTAGAACGTGAGACCTTTGCGCCCGTGTCCCTTGCAGCAGCCGGCATTACTATGACAGCGCTGAACCCCTATGTGCTCTGGGACGTCGGTTTCCAGCTCAGTTTCGCAGCCACCATCGGGCTGGTGCTTTACACACGGCCTTTGGGAAAGGCCCTCGAGCGGGTGCTGGCCAGGATCACCTCTGTGGAGAGAGCAAAGCAGGTCGTGCGTATGCTCAGCGAGGCCGTTCTCGTGACACTGGCGGCTCAGTTGACCACCACGCCAATCATCCTGGCATACTTCGGGCGACTCTCCCTCGTGACGTTGTTGACCAATTTACTGATCCTGCCAGTGCAATCCTACATCATGGTGGTTGGAGGTACTGCCATGCTGCTGGGACTCGTTGCTCAACCTGCCGGGCAGATTGTGGGATGGGTCGCCTGGGTTCTGCTGACCTACACTATAGAGATGGTACGGCTTACAGCGCGCCTGCCTTTCGCCTCCCTGCCTGTACAGGTGGGGACGGGAACAGTTTGGGGCTACTACGCGCTTTTGGGTGGACTCACCTGGTGGTGGTCCCGCTCACGTGAGCGCCGGGAGCAGCTTTGGGCCGGGCTCTTCGCGCGCGTGGAGACAAAGGTACTGACGGGCATTACCGTAGTACTGCTGGTCCTGGCATTTTATGCCTGGCGCGGGTTGCCAGACGGCCGCCTCCACGTAATTTTCCTCGATGTTGGCCAGGGAGATGCCATATTTGTGAGGACTCCATCAGGGCGACAACTGCTCGTGGATGGAGGTCCCAGTGGGACCGTGCTGCTATCCCGTCTGGGCAGCGTGATGCCGTTCTGGGACCGCTCGATTGACCTGGTGGTACTCACACATCCCGACGCCGATCACCTCACCGGTTTGATCCCGCTGCTGGAGCGTTACCGGGTGGAGCGCGTGATCTTTCGACCGGTGGAAGAAGATCAGGCTACGGAGGCTTACAGGTACTGGTTGCAACTGCTGGAAGCGGAAGGGGCAGCAATTTATACCGGGGAGACAGGGCTGCAATTGACACTGGACACGGGGTTGGCGCTGGAAGTGCTCCATCCGGGGCCGGAGCCTGTGCGCGGAAGCACAACCGATGTGAACAACAACTCGGTCGTTACCCGCCTGAGCTACGGCCAGGTGGCGGTGTTATTGCCGGGTGACATAGAGGCAGAAGCAGAAGGCGAGCTGATAGCCCGGGAAGCACTGCTGCGGAGCACAGTGCTCAAGCTGCCACACCACGGAAGTTGCAGCTCGACCTCGCCACAGTTCCTCAAGGCAGTCTCGCCACAGGTGGCGGTGATCAGTGTGGGCGCCGACAACAGGTTCGGCCATCCCTGTGCCGGGGTGTTGGAACGGCTCGAGGGGACGCCACTTTATCGCACCGACGAGGATGGCACGGTGGAGATTATCAGCGATGGGGTCCGGGTGTGGGTGAAGGCGGAAAGATGAGCCAGGCGAACCTGCCCACGCCGGCCCAGAAGTATGCCACCATCGCCACGACAAAGAGCGCCAGGCAAAGCAAGATCACTGCCCAATCCATCCTCTTAAGCCTGGATTCATGCAGATAGGTGCGCTCACCGCTACCCGTGAAGGCCCGTGCCTGGAGCACCATTTCCAGTTGCTGCGATTTGACCATCGCTCCCAGGATCAGTGGGATGGCGATCCGCGCGTAAATGCGCGCCCGCTGTAGTGGCCCCATTTGCTTTGGCTCCAGTCCTCGCAGACGCTGGGCTTCGACGATCGCCTGGGCCTCTCCAAAAAGGAGCGGGAAGAAGCGCAGCGTTGAAGAGAGGATGAAGACCAGCCTGTACGGGACACCGATCCGCACCAGCCCCACCATCATCTGGTTCACATCGGTGGTGAAGATCCCCAGGGGAAGCGCCAACATCAAAACAACGGTTTTGAAAATCACCGCCCAGCCGTAAGCCAGCCCCTCGACTGACATCCCTCCGCCGCCGACGAGCGGCCAGTGGGACGGGAAGGTAAACAGCGGCGTAAGCGTTTCCCTCCCCGTCAATATTTTGACCTGCTGGGTGTTCCAGAACCCGTGAGTGACCAGGAGCAGGGCATAGAAAGGTATCATCAACCGAATGACTCTGCCGATGTAGGCTGCTTCGATACCGGCCATCAGAGAAGCAGCGATGATAACGAGGGCAAGTATGGCCAGCGTCACCGGGCTTTCCCAGACGAAGGCCACCAGGCTGATGACCACGATCATCAGCAGCTTGGAGCGAAAGTCAAGGCGCGTGAGGAGAGAGTCACGTCTGGCTCTCTGCAGCCCGATCATGCGCGTTTGCCCCGATAAAACAGGCCGCCACCTCTTCAGGTGTGAGTAGCGGGAGCTCGCCGCCGATACGTCTCCCTATATCCCTGGCCAGCAGGACAGCCTGGGGAGGCTCCAGGAAGGTGGCGCTGAGCACGTCTACCCGATGATATGCCTGGCGGATCGGGGCATCAAGCAAAAGCGTTCCCCGCTCCATTACGAGCACGCGCCTGGCGTACCCGGGCATCAGGTAGAGATGATGTGTGATCACGATCACCGTTTTGCCCTGTCGGTGCAGCTCTCTGGTAATGTCGAGGATGGACTTCGCCCCCTGATAATCCTGACCTGTCGTCGGCTCATCCAGAATGATCACCTCTGGTTGCAGCGCCAGGACGGCAGCGAGCACTACCCGGGCACGTTCGCCTTTGGTGAGTGCCAGCGGATGTACCTCTTCCATTCCCAGAAGTCCAACCGCCTCAAGGCTGGCCTGTGTACGCGCCCTGATCTCTGCGGCCGGGTAGCCCAGGTGGCGAAGGGCGAAGGAGACCTCATCTCTTACGGTGGCGTTAAAAATCTGGTGATCGGGGTTCTGTCCCACGTAGCCCACACGCCGCGCCAGCTCGCCCACCGTGAATTTTCGCGTGTCCACTCCGCCGATCAACACCTCCCCTTCCGTGGGCTCCAGCAGACGAAGGAAATGCCTGACCAGCGTGGTTTTGCCGGCGCCGTTGTGCCCGATAATGAGCACATATTCGCCCGCCCGAATATCCAGCGAAATACCGCTCAGCGCCCGGGTGCCATCGGGGTAGGTGTGGCTGAGATCGCGTACGGAAATGATGGCAGGCCCCTCCACGGTGCCGGAATCGGGCGGGATGAGCGGAGGGGTCAGCTCGCACCGGCCACAGAGAGCGTCCAGTGCTCGCAGGCCATCCTCCATGCGCACGGGAAGCCGGCCCACAGACCAGCCCGCCCTGCCGATCAGATAGAATGTACTGGTGACCTGGGGTGGGCGCAGGTGGTGGCGACTCAGCAGCTCAATTTGGGAGTATATCTCATCCGTAGAGCCGACAGCGAGCAATTCCCCTGCGGAGAGCATGATGATGCGAGTGGCGTATTCAGCCAGACGCTCCGCCGCATGGCCGGCCATCAGTACCGTCGTACCCAGCTCCCGGTTGAGCTCTCCGACCACGGAAAAAACCTCCTGTTCGCCCACCGGGTCCAGTTGGGAGGTCGGCTCGTCCAGTACCAGCAACGTTGGCCGCATCGCCAGTGCAGCAGCGATGGCCAGACGTTGTTTCTGGCCGCCGGATAGCTCGTGAGGGTGCTTGCGCTCGTACCCCTCCAGGCGCACCGCCTGCAAAACGTGCGAGATGCGGGCGCGCATCTCGTCGCGCGGCACCTTGAGATTTTCCAGTGCAAAGGCGATCTCATCCTCAACCGAGTTGGCAACCAGTTGACTCTCCGGGTCCTGAAGGACCATACCCACATGGCAGGCCAGTTGCCTGGTAGGATGCTCAAGCGTATCCATTCCTGCCACACTGAGCCGACCGAAGAAGCGGCCACCATAAAACTGGGGTATAATCCCATTCAGCGTCAGGCAGAGTGTGGTCTTGCCCGCTCCTGTCGCGCCGATCAGGCCGATGAACTCGCCCTGCCTTATCTCAAGCGAGATATTGCGCAGAGCCGGGCGTGTTGAACGGGGGTAGATGTAGGATACCTTCTCGAACCGCACCAGCGGCTCAGGCTGTTCCATATATGCTCCTCATGTCAGACCGCTCCAGCCGGGCCGAGGCCCCGGCCGGAGCGGTCTGGATCGGTCTGCCCGGGCGGCGGGTAGAGCTGTACTTAGAACCTATTCGAAAAACCGTACAAGCGGCATCCCTATACCGCTTATACCGATGCATAGAGATGCGTCGGTTACGATTTCCGGACAGGCTCTAATATAGCGCATTCTTTGGCCTTACCAGGTCAGTGGCGCGCAGGCCGGCGATGACGCCGGTCCCGATCACGGCCCCGACCAGGCTACGGAACAAATTTTCCATCGGGATGATCGGGATCAGTGTGGCCCATACTTCAGGCGGCCAGTTCAGAATATAGTAAAGTATGACGGTCACACTGAGGTGAGAAAGGCCGGCGATCATCCAGGTGCCGAGAAAGAGGCCAGCCGCTAACGCTCCGACGTTTCTGCTGTTGATCAGCCGGGCGATCAGAGTGCGGCTGGGCAGCACATACAGCAGGATGGCCGACCAGTTCACGAATGAGTTGAGCAGCGCCACCCGGACGCTCACCCCATTCACCAGGATTGCCCTGCCCACGAAGAGCAGAAATTCGATCACGAAAAATGCCGACAGAGGTATCCACCACCAACGGCGGCCTGAGGTGCATTCCGTCCTGTCGGCGGACATGGTGCCAGCGGCCAGGCTGGCGATGGCTGCCCCCCACACAGAGGCAAGCGGCACCGGCCCGGCCGTGTGAGGCGCCACGAAAACACCGATCAGGCGGCCTATCCCACATGCGATACCGCCCGCGACCGGCCCCAGAATCCAGCCTACCAGCCCATAGATGCCCTGACTCAGGGGGAAACTTCCCCCGGCAGCCAGGATCACCGAGAACGGAATGAATGAGAGAGCGGCCACCGCTGCCGCCAGCGCGATGAGATAAGCCACCGGTGCTCCATCAATCGCCACACCACCAAAAGCCCTGACTTCACGTTCTTCTCCAGAGATTTCCTGTGACATTTCCTCCTTCTCCTTGAGTTAAAGTATGGTTTTTCCCGCGGCCCGGGGATGGGGAATCGTGGCGTCGTGCACGGCATCAGACAGCCTGCCAGTAAGCGACGCCATCAACTTCCTGGCAGGTGACCTTCCCTGCGACCTCCAGCCATTGCAGGTGGCCGATCACCTCGGAAAGGGCCAGGAAGTAGTTGACCACATCATGATGGATGGGGAAAATCGTCCCGGCAACGTCGTGGGCGGTAAGGGAACCGGCCTGCAGTAAATCAAGGATGCGAGCTGCACGTTGTTCGTGGAAGGCCAGCCGTTCTCTGATCAGAGCGCGGTGATCGGTAAGCGGAGGGCCGTGGCCGGGCAAAGTCAGAACAAGGTCGAGGGCAGCCACACGGTTTAACTGATCCATATATTCGACCAGGCGCCGGGGCCACTTGCTTTCGCCCGGGCCAGGCGGTTCCAGGATGGGGTTGGAGGAAATATCGCGTAGCAGGTGGTCGCTGGAGAGCAGTACCCGATGGTCGGGCTGATACAGGCAGATCAACCCTCCTGCGTGGCCTGGAGTATGGAGCACTCTCCATTCCTCATCACCCAGGCTGATGGAGTCACCATCCGCAAGTGTACGAGCCGGAACAATCGGCCTGGTATAGCGACTGGTGCCCGTACTGATGCTGGCCAGGCTGGCGAGCATTTCGCGCGGGACGCCTGCCCACACCATCACCTCCGCGTAGAAAGCCAGGCGGTGCGCGCCATCCTCATCGCCAAGCCACGGCAGGCTGGCCGCATGCGCGAGCACTTCGGCACCGGAGATGTCTGCCAGCCTGGCTGCCAGGCCGTAATGATCGGCATGTGCGTGCGTGATCACAATGCGCTGCAGATCGGCAATGCGGTAACCAAGACCAGCCAGGGCTGCTTCCAGTGCCTGTTGCGCGGGGGTATAGTGCGGACCTGTATCCACCAGCGTCAGTGGCTTGCCCTCAGCCAGGTATACATTTACCGGCCCCACCGGAAACGGCGTGGGAATAGAGAACGTGTGCAGGTAGAGGGGCAGCATTTAGCGGCTCAGTACGCCAGGGTCAGGTGGCAGAGCTTTTGACGATGATCTCCCAGGTACCAGTCTGGACGGTCTCGTCCCGTTGGTTCAGGATGGTGACCTTAAAGGAGATCAACCCGCCTCCCAGCCGGGGCATCAGTTTTTTATCCACGACCTCGAAGCGCGCCCGGATCGTATCGCCGATTTTTATAGGGGCGCTGAATTTCCACTCCAGTCCCCGAAAGGCCAGAGCGGTGCCCTCGAGGAAGCCCATCCGCGAGCCCAGCCCGCTGGCGATGGACAGCCCCAGCAATCCGTGAGCGATGCGCTCACCAAAAAACGTGGTGCGGGCAAACTCGGCATCGGTGTGGAGCTGATTGTAGTCGCCGGAGAGGCCGGCGAAGAGCACCACATCGGTTTCTGTTACGGTGCGGCCGGGGGATTCCATCGTATCCCCGCTCTCGAACTCCTCGTAGTAGCGTCCTCGCACATCAGTGTTCATAGATAACTCCCCTGGTGTGAGCAAGGTGGTCCGTTGCAAACGTGGGTTATCATAGCACGCTTGCCTGAATAGCGCAAGCAGCTGTGGCAAGCCGTCGGTCTCAAGGCCTTATGCCTTTGTGCTCCGGGCAACGTGTAGTATAATTAACGAGAGCCAGCTGCCTTACCAGGTGGGATATAATTGGTTCCAAGGGAAACAGTTATGCACCTTTTCGAAAAGATTCTGAGCGTTAGCGCTCAAGACATCGAGTTCGAGCTTCGTGGATACACTGCTGTTGAGTGGCTTGGCTTCTTGCTCAATCCCCGTCGTTTACGCGGAAGTGATTTCCTGATGCGTTGGTCACAGGGCGTGTGGAGTGAGGAACGTATTATTCAAGCCGTCAACGATACACAAGAATTTTTTGCTATTCCCTATGGGCCAAGTGGAACTGCGCCTGATGATGATGTGAGGGCATTTGAGCTTTACTTTGAACGTCTTGAAGCAGCAGGACTGGGGAACAATAAACGACCTGATCTGCTGATCTTCAAAAATTCGTCGAAGGAAACCGTAGAGGCCCTTGTTCGTTCTATGGGCGGAATAAGTGAGCTACCTTTTACACCGGAGAGCAGTGACGAAATACAAGCACTGTTAAAAAGAGCCATACTTGCAATAGAGTGTGAAAATAGTCTTTGGAAGGGCAGGCTTATGCCAGACTATGGCGCAGAGCTGAAGCCCCAAAAGCGGTTAGGCGGCAAACCCGGTTTAAAGAAAAATGCGGTTTTGCCGACTATAGTACTGAAAGAAGAAGACCGCGAACCGTTGCAAAAGTGGCAAGCTACGCACAGTATTCCCATCCACATATGGCATGTTTTCTACGATATGGCTTTTGGTATTTCTCTCGATAAAGCACAGGAGCTTATTGATCAAGGGTTGATTCTACCTGCAGAGCAAGTTTTTCAAGCACCTGGTGGAGCTACTACGCGAAAGGTTATCTACAAGATTTACTACCATTATGCTTACCCTCTTGGTGATGCAACTCAAGAACCCGAGCTAAAAGCCAGATTTATTGAAGATAAAAATGGACATATCTTGCCTTATGTCCACTTTGAAGGCGGCAAGATGACTCTGCGACCAGAAGCATTGAAAGTTTTGCGAGCAGCTGGAAATGCCAAAAAGTAATGCCTGTAAACTTTCTTCATCACGGGTGGCTAGAGAGCTTCTAAGAGAGAAGGGACAGTTTTGGACACCTGACTGGATCGCTCAGCCAATGGTTGAATATGTTTTGGCTGAAAAAGGCGGACTTGTGTTCGATCCAGCTTTCGGGACGGGTGCATTTTTTCGTGCCGCAAAAACAATAGCCAGCGAAAAAGGTTTATCGGTTAAGTTCGCTGGAATGGAAATTGATCCAACAACATTATCTCAAGCCCAGGAGCAAGGCTTAAGCGAAGATGACATTGCTTCTGTAGAAATCGCTGACTTTGTGCTTCAACCGCCCTGTAAAAAATTCCATGCTATTGTGGCTAACCCCCCATATATTCGACACCATCGCCTTGCCCCAGAGAAAAAAGCTCAACTTAAGCGGCTAAGCATTCAAATAATCGGTAAATCGCTTGATGGACGGGCAGGGCTACACGTATATTTCTTGCTCCGTGCCTTATCATTGCTTGAAGAAAATGGGCGATTAGCTTTCATCGTCCCTGCTGACACATGCGAAGGCAAATTTGCTCATGACTTATGGGCCTGGATTACGTCAAACTTTTCTTTAGATGCTGTTATAACCTTTTCCCCGGAAGCATCGCCGTTTCCTGACATTGACACAAATCCACTCATTTTGTTCATTCGTAAATCAGCTCCAAAAGATCAATTCCTGTGGGTTAAGTGTTGTCACCCGGCGAACGACTCGCTCAAACGTTGGGTAAGGTCTGGACTTGGAGATGTGTCTAATCAAGACCTGGTTGTAATTAAACGTGACTTGAAAGAAGGCCTCTCCACAGGTTTTTCACGAGAACCAGTCTCAAGACACGATACCAAATACGTGTTAGGTGATTTTGTCAGGGTTATGCGCGGTATCGCAACAGGGGCAAATGATTTCTTCTTTGTTACCGCAAGTAAAGCCAGGGAATTAGGAATCCCTGATAGATACTTTGTTAAGGCGATTGGACGTACGCGGGACGTTCCAGGCAACGAGATTACTTGTGAAACAATTGAGATGCTCGAAAAAAAAGGGAGGCCTACGCTGTTGTTGTCGCTTAAGGGTGACGAAAAAGAGCCTTTCCCCGAATCTGTTGAGCGATACCTACATGAAGGTGAGAGGTTGGGTTTACCCAGGCGTCCGTTGATTTCACAACGTAGTCCCTGGTACAAAATGGAGACTCGAGTGCCGCCACCTTTCCTGTTCGCTTATTTAGGCCGTCGTAACTTGAGATTTATCCGAAATACTGCCAGAGTTATCCCTCTGACAGGATTCTTATGCATATATCCCAAAAGCGACGATGAGAGACACGCAGAGCAAATCTGGAAAATTCTCAATCATCCGGATGTGATAGCTAACTTATCGAGGATTGGAAAATCTTACGGCGGTGGCGCTATAAAAGTAGAGCCCCGGTTACTTGAGAAGCTACCCATCCCGGATCATGTCATCGAACAATTTGGCCTTCCAATGCAGATGCGCCTATTCGAGCAACGAGAGTCTTACAGAGTCACAGAGGACATTGCATAGGGTGGCTGACGCATGCATGTGCGAGCTGTTCACTTAAAACCGGCTCTGGCCTGGGGAGGGGAAAGGCAGCAAAGTTCGTGGGGAACTATTCAGGCCGATTGAAATCGCCATCTTATAGCGCTTCGTGCTACGTGTAGGCCTGCGCCGACACTGCCCGGTGGTGTACAAGGAGCAGGTCGCGAAGGCCAACCGCTGGCCGCAGGCCCCAAAAGGTGTACGGGCCAGGTGCACTTGGCACGTACCAGTCACAGCCTGAATAGTTGCCTTTTGCCTACTGTAACAAGCTGATACGTTCCGCTCTCTCCGCATGCAGCTTATGCGCGAGCTGTTATGCGGTTGCCACCGGCCTGGCCTGCGGCCATTTCGCCGGCGGAGGTCAGGCGCGTGAATACCGTGATTAAAACACCCTGGAGCGCTCTATGTCTCTTGTTTCTGTTGTTGCCTGCGACACGTATGAACTCGAACAGGTTCGCCAGGCTGTGGGCACACTGCTTGCACCATTGGGCGGTATGGAGCGATTTGTCCGGCCAGGCATGCGGGTGCTGCTCAAACCCAACCTGCTATCTGCCACAGACCTGGAGCACGCGGTGACAACGCACCCTGCTATAGTGCAGGCAGTGGCCGAGCTGGTGCAACAGGCCGGTGGTACAGTGCTGATCGGCGATTCACCTGCCGGCCCGGTCGAGGTAACTCACAGCGTCTGGCAGAAGAGTGGAATGGCAAAGGTGGCAACACGCGTCGGCGCAACGCTGGTCCCCTTCGATGGCGTGGCCTGGAAGCAGTTGAACGGACGCGATTACCTGCTCGCACGTCCGGTTTTTGACGCCGACCTGGTGATCAACCTTCCCAAATTGAAGACCCATACCCTCGTCCTGTACACAGGCGCGGTGAAAAACCTGTTCGGCACCGTCCCCGGTACCCGCAAGCGCGAACACCATCTCCGTGCGCCGGGAACGCGGGAGTTCAGCCAGGTGCTGGTGGACATATTGGAGCTGGTCCGACCCGGGCTGACGCTGATGGATGGTGTACTGGGTCAGGAGGGAAACGGACCGGGTGTTGGGGGTACGCCGCGCCGGTACGGCTGTCTGGCGGCCTCCACGGACCCTGTCGCGCTTGACGTTGTGTTGAGCCAGGCGATGGGGTATCGCCCGGGCGAGATAATGCACCTGGCTCAGGCCGGCGCCAGAGGATTGGGCTGCTCCGACAGCGACGCGATCAGGATCGAGGGCGATAAAGGCGTGCTCAACTTTGGTAGAATAACACTGCCAAAGCCACGCTGGTACTTCAACGCCCCTGCCTGGAGCGGCAGGCTGGCAAGTCAGATAGTGCGTCTACACCCCCGCCTTGACAGGGCACTGTGTGTGGGCTGTGGACGCTGCGCAGAGGCATGCCCGGCCGGAGCTATTACACTGGAGGAGATACCGCATTTCACCCTCTCGCGATGCATTAGATGCTTCTGCTGTGCTGAAGTCTGTCCTCAAGGGGCAATTACTCCATATCGGAATCTGTTTGCCCGCCTCATCGGAATGTAGCCGGACCGTGACAACACATGGCGATGCAATGTCCTAAACTTCGAGCGATTGATGTACGTCCGTTTGTTCAGGATGGGCAGGGGTATTTTCTGTTGCGCGACCCCTTGGGGTTAAGCGACAAAATGCTCTCCATCCCCCGCCAACTGGGCCCGCTGCTGGCGTTGTGTGACGGTACGCGGGATAACGCTGCCCTGCGGGCTGCCCTTGCCGTCCGCTTCGGCCTGCGGATTGGGCCTGATGTTGTGGACCGCCTGGTGGCCGCTCTCGACGAAGCGCTCTTCCTGGAAAACGAGCGCTTTTCTCAGGCTTATGAAAAGGCGTTGCACGAATATCGCCGCGCTCCCTGCCGCCTGCCTGCCTCTGCCGGCCTTTCCTACCCCTCCGATGCGGATGAACTGCGTCAAATGCTCCAGGCTTACCTGGACGCGGTTGACGGTCCCCAGGAAGAATGTGGTGAACTGCGCGGTCTGATCAGCCCGCACATTGACTACGCGCGTGGTGGGCCGGTATACGCCTCGGTATGGAAACACGCCGCCGCATCGGCCAGAGCGGCCGAACTGGTGATCGTGCTGGGCACCGATCACGCTGGCTCCAGGGGAGCGGTGACCCTGACACGGCAACATTACGCCACTCCGTTCGGCGTGCTCCCCACGGCTGTGGATGTGGTGGACGCGCTGGCGGAGGCGATAGGGCCGGAAACAGCCTTTGCCGATGAGCTGCACCACCGGGGCGAACATTCCATCGAGCTGGCAGCGATCTGGCTGCATTACATACGCCAGGAGCAGCCGTGCCAACTGGTGCCGATTCTGTGCGGTTCATTCAGCCACTTTGTGCAGGGTGAGGCGGACCCGGGACGGGACGCGACAATCACGGCGCTGCTGGAGACGCTCCCGCGGGTGATCGCGGGCCGTCGGGTGCTTGTGGTGGCCGCAGCCGATCTCTCGCACGTGGGACCGGCTTTTGGCGGCCAGCCGATTGATCTGCTCGGGCGGGCGCGACTCCAGGCTGCAGATGAGATGGTGATCGAACGGGTGTGCGCCGGTGACGCGTCGGGGTTCCTTGAGCTGATCAGGCGCGATGGAGACCGTAACAACATATGCGGCCTGCCGCCGATTTATCTGACTTTACGCCTGCTCAATCCGACGCAGGGCAAATCAATCGCTTATGCCCGCTGCCCGGCAGATGAGCAGGGCACATCATGGGTCACCATTGGAGGCATCCTGTTATCCTGACCAGTAGCTTTTACGGAGGTAAGCAATGGAGTTCTCAGACCTGATCCGCAGTCGCTATAGCGTGCGAGCTTATAAACCCGATCCCGTTGAAGATGATAAACTCCAGCAAGTGCTTGAAGCGGCCAGGCTGGCCCCGACAGCAGCCAATCGTCAGCCATTCCAGTTGATCGTCATCCACACGGCAGGGCGCGAAGAGGAGTTGGGGCGTATCTATGGCGCGCCATGGTTCGTGCAGGCTCCGCTGGTCATCTGCATTTGTGGCCTGCCCGGGCAGGGGTGGGTACGTGCTGACGGCAAAAACTACACTGACGTGGATGTGGCGATCGTGATGGACCATCTTATCCTGGCTGCAACGGACCTGGGGCTGGGCACCTGCTGGATCGGCGCGTTCGATCCCCGGGCAGCCCGGCAGGTGCTGGGTATCCCCGATGATGTGGAACCGATAGCCTTCACCCCGCTGGGCTATCCGGCTGATCAACCCAAACCAAAGAAACGCAAGGAACTCTCCACCCTGGTGCGCTATGAACGATGGTAAGCACCTGGCAGGTACATCAGTGGCGCTGCCCTCGCCTGAAGCGACGCTGGCCCTGTTAAAGGCGCGACGCAGCATCCGCCGCTACAAACCCGATCCCGTGCCGGAGGAGATGATCGCACAACTGCTGGAAGCCGGCCGGTGGGCGCCTTCGGCCAGTAACAGACAGCCATGGACCTTCATCGTGATACAGGACCCTCAGGTGCGCCAGGAAGTGGCCCGACATGCTGCCTACGCCGTCATCCGCTGGAAGCATGCTGAAGAAGCACCGTTGCTCATTGTGCTGTGCGGCGACGCCCGTAACCCGTTCTACAAACAATTCCTCCATGAGGATATCGGCCTGGCCGGGGCGAATATCATGTTGCAGGCCAGGGCGCTGGGGTTGGGTACCTGCTGGATCGGTGGGCTGGACAGGAAGGCACTGGCTGCGGTGCTGAAGCTGCCCGATCACATGGAGATTGTAGGGCTGTTGACAGTGGGATTCCCGGCCGAGGATCCACCCCCCAGACCACGGAAGCCCCTTGCAGAGATTGTGCACTATGACGTTTACGGCAACAAGGCAGGTGGTGAGAGAGTAACGCCTGGACAGGCGCCGGGCGGGTTGCTGCGGGGACTGCTGCACCGTCTGCGGCTGGTCATCCGCCCCTCTCCCTGGGGCAGAGGACCGGATGTGGGTTGAAGCAGGGTGAGCGGCTACACGGCCAGGATGTTCGCAAACTCGGGGACTTCCCCTTCTCCCAGCCGATAGATCGCACTCAGAATGCTGGCCAGTCTGTCAGCACGTTTTTTGATGGCTTCCATCTGTCCTGAGGTGGGCTCGATGCGGTACGCCTCCAACAGGATGCGTAGCTGGTAGACAAGCTCGCTCAGATTATCCGCTTCTGCCTCCAGCAACGCAACGTCAAGATGGGAAGAGTGGGGCAATCGGGACGCCTGAGTGAGCAGACGCTGATGTAAATGCTTCCATGGCTCACCGGTAAGTTGCCGGGCTACAGCACCGGTGAGCATCTTTGTCGCTTCCCGCAGTATGTGGATCGGGCGCAGCTCCTCGATGCGCCGTTTCAATCGGCGAATGCGCCTCCTCAGCCGCCGCTGTTCTTTGACGAGCAAGAGGGGAACGTCGGTGCTGAGGACGTATTCCGACATGCGTTCCTCGATCAGTGCCAGATCCTCCATCTCCTGCTTTAAGATGTGCTGCAGAGTCTTGATTTTTTCGCTCACGTGGAATACTCCGGCTGCCTTTGAAAACGGTGGTGGTCAACTGAACTGCCTCAATTTTCGCTCCAGCTCTGTGATCTGCTCCTGAGTCCTGCGCCAGTTATCAATCAACTGGAGCGGTATCTCCTGATACTCCACATATTCGCTCATACGCTCTTCTATCAACATCAAGGCATGGCGGCGGTTGGCCAGCATGCGCCTCCAGGAAGCGACCCGTTCCGCATCCACACGTTCTGATAAGGGCAGGGGCAGGGAGGTACCAGGCCAGCCGAGGCGTTGAGGTTCCTTCCCACCACCGGCGTAATAAGCCACCGCGAAGTTGTCTTCAAGGTTGGCGACTTTGATGATGGGATGTTGCCTGTCCCTTGTCCGGTCGGGCACCACACGCCCCACGTACATTGCCAGGTCCAGCACACGGGCGTAGCCGTCGTACTCGAACGCTCCATAGCCGGCCAGCCCCTCCAGTAGCGCGCCGGTAAAGACCGAGTAAGGGTTTCCCACCCAGGAAAGCTCGTCTTTGCGCGATGAGGCGATCACCACCCGTCCGCTGCCACGTCCCAACTCAAAAGCTATGGATGGAGGGAGCGGCGATTTGATGGCTGACCATCCCTTGGCCTCTGCCTGACCGCCAGCATGGCAGCAATCGAGAAGCACCAACAGCCTCCTGGCCCGGATCGCCCGTAGTTTTTCGGTAAAGAGCTGGCCGGAGATGGCTGTATGTAATGGCGGTGTCAATGCGCTGCCCCGCTCAAGCTCCCGACTGTAGGGAAGCAGGTAGTACTCAGGTGTCTCAAGGCCGTGGCCGGAGAAGTAAACGATCGCTGTGGCCTCGGGTGAGGCCTCGGCAGCCAGCCGGTCCAGTGCGGAAAGGATGGCCTGACGGTGCGCTTCCTCTCCGACAAGCAGCCATACCTGATCGGGTGGATAGGCACAGCGCTGCGGATCGCGGAGCAATCCGGCAACTGCGGTGGCATCATTGACGGTCACGGGCAGATCGGCGCCTATGCCGATGACAAGGGCATATCCCCGGGTGAACTGAGACCTCTTCATAGCCTGTGTCAGACGGTCGGACTTAGTGCCTATCCGGAAAACGTAACCGACGCATCCCTATGCGTCGGTATAAGCGGCATAGGGATGCCGCTTGTACGGTTTTTCGGATAGGCTCTTAACATAGAACACTATGTTGGAGCCTGTACCTTACCATCACGGATACGGTGCAATACATTGGCATTGATTACAGGTAACTATTCGGCCTGCCCATCCAGTGCCGGGCCGACCACAGTCCGCCCGAACCAGACTTTGCAGACAGACTACACCGAGACGCCCCCAGGTGGCTATTCGGCCTGCCCATGCAGTGCCGGGCGGACCACAGTCCGCCCGAACCAGACTTTGCAGACAGACTACACCGAGACGCCCCCAGGTGGCTATTTGGCCTGCCCATGCAGTGCC
>DAOTYA010000165.1:0-5510 GCA_034435075.1 Anaerolineae bacterium | reverse complement strand
CGACCGGCCACAATGTAGGGCAACTGCTCGCAGTTGCCCTACAACTGACGTCGCCACGGCCAGCCATAGCCTGCTCTCGCTCTCTTCTCGCGCAAAAAAGTGACGGACACCCGGGCTGAGTGCACGCAGGGTGCTCCACAGTAAGGGCGAGCCCTTGACTCGCTATCATAAGAGCTCGTCGGCCACCTTCTGGATGTTCCTCCAGGCATTCTCCACGTGGCGGCGTTCTGTATTCGTCTGGCCGACACAGAAGCGCAACACCACACGCTCACCAAGCCTGGTATGAGTCAGGTAGAGCGTGCCGCTCTGGTTCAGACGCTCCATCAGCTTCAGATTGACCTCATCCCCTCCCTTGTGGCGGAAGCAGACCAGGTTCAGCGGTACAGGTGCAGCCAGCTCAAACCGGTCATCTGCTTCCACCCATGAGGCGAACTCATGCGCCAGCTCCACGTGGCGGCGTATATGGTACCTCAACCCCTCCACGCCATAGTGGCGGATGACGAACCAGAGCTTGAGCGCGCGGAAGCGTCGCCCCAGGGGAATCTGCCAGTCCCGATAATCAATCACGGCACCGGACTCAGTGGCCTTGTTACGCAGATACTCCGGGAGAATGCTGAGAGTATTGATCAGCACGGCACGGTCGGCCACATAGAAGCAATCGCAGTCGAAATTGGTGAACATCCATTTGTGGGGATTGAAGCAGTAGCTGTCAGCAAGCTCCAGGCCGTTGTGAATGTAGCGAAACTCCGGACAGAGCGCGGCGGTCCCACACATCGCCGCGTCCACGTGAAGCCATATCCCCTCTTGTTGACATATGCGCCCTATCTCGGGCAGTGGGTCCAGCGCATTAGAAGAGGTGGTGCCCACCGTCGCACAGACAAAGCATGGTGTCAGCCCGGCCTGTTTATCCTCAGCGATCTGATGGGCCAGGGCATCCGGGCGCATCGCGTATTTCTCGTCTACCTCGATGATGCGCAGGTTCTCACGCCCCAGTCCCGCGATTTTGACCGCTTTCTCAATCGAGGAGTGGGTTTGAGAAGAGGCGTAGGCGATCAGCCGTCCATCGCATCCGCGCTCATTGCTGCGATAGCCGGTGGCCCGCTCGCGAGCGGCCAGGAGAGCGCACAGCGATGCGCTGGAGGCCGAATCCTGGATGACGCCGCCACCGGTGCCGGTTGACTTGAATTTCTCCGGCAGGGCCAGCATATCCACAAGCCAGTCCAGCACGTGTGTCTCCAGCTCGGTACAGGCGGGGCTGGTCGCCCACAACATCCCCTGTACTCCCAGTCCTGCCGAGAGCAGTTCCCCCAGGATCGCAGGGGCAGAAGCGTTCGCGGGAAAGAAAGCAAAGAAATTAGGCGATTGCCAGTGAGTCAGGCCAGGCAGGATCAGCTCTTCCACATCTTTGAGCATGGCCTCAAAAGGCTCTCCATAGATGGGAGGCTCCGACGGCAGTGAGGCGCGGACCTGCCCGGGCTCAACTCTGGAGAGCACCGGAAATGACTCGATGCGCCTGTAGTAGTCGGCAATCCAGTCTACTACGGCGTAGCCATAGCGACGGAATTCATCAGGCGTCATATGAAAACTTTTTTCATCAGACATTGGATTCTCCATAACAGGGTGGTATGACGACAGGTTCAACTCCCTGCCACAGGTGTCGGTGTGAGTGTGGAGGTGGGGGTAGGGATAAAAAGCTCTGTCGCGGTAGGCGTTGGTGTGTCTGAGGGCTGTGATGTGGGTGTCGCAACTGGCGTGTCCGAGGGCTGCGGTGTGGGCGTCGCAGTCGGCGTGTCCGAGGGCTGTAACTCTGGTGTTGTCGTGGGTGTGTACGTGGAGGTAGGGAGCGGCGTCTCCGTTGGCGTGGGCGACTCAGTTGTGGGTACCAGGGTGGCGACAGGTGAGCCGGTCGGTGAAGGAGATGGGACAATAAACGGCGTCTCGGTCGGTGTGGGGGTGGGGGTTGGCTCAGGCGTGGATGTGGGAACCGGCATGGGCGTCGGAAGTAGTGGCGGCAGGTAGAGTGCCTGACCAACATAGATTGTATAGCCGATCAGACAGTTGGCCCGCCGGATGGCCTCCTGGCTCACACCAAAGCGGCGCGCCAGCGAGTAAAGGGTGTCGCCCGGCTGCACAATGTATACCACCCAGCCTGGAAACGGGCCGCACGGTTCGGTGCGCGGGGTGGGAGTCAGGTACAGCGAGGGCGGGAGATAGAGCCGCTGGCCAGCATAAATGGTCAGCGTACTCAGACAGTTAGCCTCGGCAAGTGCCAGGGCAGTGACGCCGGTGCGCAATGCCAGGCTATAGAGAGTATCTCCTCGCCGCACAGTGTAGGCCATCCAGCCCACCGGAGGTTGACACGCAGCCAACAACGGCGACGAGGGTGTGAAAGTTGAGGGAAGCAGTGTCTCAATAGCAAGAGCGGTCGGGGTGGCTAACTCTGGGGTGGGCGGCAGGGGCGTGAGGGTCATAGTGGGGAGGAAGAAAGTGGGTGATGGAGACGCCTGGGCGACGGAAGTTCCCGGTGGGCGGACTCCGGCCAGATCCAGAGCGGTCATGGCGAATCCTCCAAGCAGCAATCCCACGCTGAGCATCGTCAGCATCAGGCTGAGGACTACAGGCCGGAAGCCAGCCTCTCCCCTCTGGCCGGTATCGGTGCGCGTATACCCGCTCACTCTTCTTCCTCGTCCTCCGGGTATGTCACGGAGAGCATCTCCGCCGGGAAATCGGGCACCAAAGAGCTTCCTTCCCCGCGCGGTGCGGTGTTCGTGGCGAGTGGGAGGATAAAACTGAATGTGGTGCCGACTCCCATCTCACTCTCCACCCACATCCGGCCACCCAGCATCTCCACTATCGCCCTGGCAGTGGCCAATCCGGCACCGGTGTCACCAAGGCCGGGCACAGCGGAGTTCTCCGCCCGGTAAAATCTTTGGAAGATGCGCCGCTGATCCTGCGGTGCGATCCCTCCTCCTGTGTCACTCACAGACACAGAAAGGTAATCGGGCAACTCGCTCATCTGGTCACGGTAGCGTTCGAGCCGGATGTGCAGATGGACATCAGTGCCAGGCTGCGAGCACAGTGAGGCGTTATAGAGCAGATGACGGAGTATCTGGTGGAGACTTTCCCGCTCTATATGCACGGGTGGTAACCGGTCAGGAATGTCCAGGCGCACACCGACCTGCCGCTCCTGGAACTGCGAGGCAAGCGATGCGATCACCTCTTCGACGAGGGGTTGGAGTGCCACCAGCGCAGGTGCTTCTGCGATCTGAACTGTGTCCTCAGTGACAGCTCTAAGCAGGTCATCGAGTACCCCGTTCATACGCTCGATATTGACCCGGATGCGCTGGAGCAGTTGTCGTTGTGCTTCTCCCAGGATACCCAGTGACTCGCTTAAAAGCAGGCCGGCATAATTGGAGAGTGAAGTCGCCGGGGTGCGCAGTTCATGAATCAGGGAGATCACTTTGGGGTCAGCCCTCTTGCCCGTTTGAGCCTGCGCAAGTTGTTCCTCCAGTTGTTGGGCTTTATCCTTCCAGATATTCAGTTGTGTTTCCAGCTCTGTGTGGGCTTCGGTGAGCCTGCGTATCTCCTCTTCCAAAATTGAAAGTTCGGGTCGGGCACTTTCTCGCGTGGCTTCAGCCTGCTCCAACAGGCGTAACCTGGTGGCCATCTCCCCGGCGCGTTTGCGTTGCTGCTCCAGCTCGGCCTCTCGCTCCTTGAGCTGCTGGCCCAGGTGTTCGATCTCCTTGCGCGCGGTCTCCAGTTGTTCCTGCAACCGGGCGGTCTGTTCTGCCGTAACGCGGTGAGATGAGAAGGCCAGTGCGGTGGCCAGTGCAGCGCCGGTAGCCTGGATGATCTGCTCGTCGCGCATCGTCCAGTCGCGTTGGGAAGACATGTTGCCGGCCAGGAGGATTCCCTCCAGGGTGCCATCGTGGAGCAGGGGTTGCACCAGGAGGGGACCGGTCCGTTCAAAACCCAGGCAGCGGTACAATGCCGCGATAGAAGGGTCCCGTACCGGCGCGCTGGCGCGCTGAAGTTGAGTGCTTCTAATAGCACTGGCCAGGATGGGATGTCTGGACACCAGCAGCATCGGCTCCTGACTGGCCATCACAGTGCCTGTTGGGGGATGGAGGGCCACGATACGCAACTTCTGTGCCGGGGTGTTTAGCAAGAGTCCTATTGCAACCATATCTGCATTCAGCGTGTGGGCTATAGATGAGGCTGCCACTCGCAGTTCCGCTTCTGCATTGGGGCTCACCTCAATACGCTGAATGGCCTCCAGCACTCCGATCAGTTCCAGGCCGGTCTCAGCAGCAGCGTAGGCCGGCGTCGCGCTCAGGGCACGGCGGTAGACAAGCGCAGCTACCAGCGGGAGCGCGGCCAGATTGGCCAGCCTTACCCAGCCGGCGGTATTGGACCCGACGGGGAAGGGATAGAAAAGTTGCAGGGAGTGGCCTGAAAGCCAGAGCAAAAACAGACATGTCGCCAGACTCCAATCGCCTCGGCGCCACAAGAGGGAGGTGACCAGCGCCAGGCCCAGTACTGCAACAGAAAAGGTCTCCCACACCGTCTCGTGCCAGTAGCCGTTGTAGGGCACACCCCGGCTGGCAGGCGATCGCCACAGCGCGGCCAGAGCGGCATAGGCGATCACTGCCCACAGGAGCATGACAAGGAGGATCACCACACCGACCCGTGTGTATCGGCCTGCAATCGGCAGGAATGCCCAGGCCCCCAGCAGCAACACAATCAGGTCAAGGAAACGCTCAAATGGAGGGAGGAAGGTGACAGGAGGTAAACTCCCAATCCGGTCCAGTATTGCGATGAGCATCAACAGTACGCGGGTGAGGGTGAAACCCACGCCTGCCACAAGCAGGCGTATCGCCTCCGGGTCCTGGCGCTGCCGATTCCAATGCCCTAAAGCTATCCCCAGTATCAATTGAATGGCAAAGAGCGTCACCAGGTGATATACCAGATCACCAGGGGGGACAATGATCAGCTCAACCAGGTCTTGGAAGAAGGGCATGTTTTGCTCCAGATGTTACCGCCTCCAGGTCGCAGACCTGTGGTCAGCCTTCGCTGACCGCCTCTTGTTGCGCCCTCATTGGTTGCGTCGGCGCAGGCCGGTACCCGGCGCACAGGGCCGCAGAGATACTTCGGACCGCCGAAATCATAATATCACATCACAACAAGTACGTCAAGGCGCGCAAGTATCGGGTGTCCGTCGCTTTTGCGCGAGAAGGGAGCGAGATCAGGCTGCGGATGGTCGTGGCGACGTCAGATGTGTTCTGGAGTCCGGTCCGAGCTGGAGGAGACACAAAGACTGTGGGACAACTGCTTGCAGTTGTCCTGCAAAATGCGTCGGCGCAGGCCGACGCCCGGCACGAAAGCGCCCAGGAAGGCCGATTTATTATGGGGTCATTTGACCCCCAGGTTGACGTCAGGCTGGTGGTCTGTGGCCCCTCGCAAGTGCGGGTTGGCAGCCACAATTTCGGGATGATGCTCCTGGACCAATT
>DAOTYA010000164.1:0-13236 GCA_034435075.1 Anaerolineae bacterium | reverse complement strand
AATTGGTCCAGGAGCATCATCCCGAAATTGTGGCTGCCAACCCGCACTTGCGAGGGGCCACAGACCACCAGCCTGACGTCAACCTGGGGGTCAAATGACCCCATAATAAATCGGCGCAAAGTAAAGGAGGATCAAATGGCATCAAACGGGAAACTCAAACTGGGCCTCTACTGGGCCGCTTCCTGCGGCGGCTGCGAAATTGCCGTGGTGGAACTGCGGGAGAAGATTCTCCTGCTGGACGAGGCGGCGGAGATTCTCTTCTGGCCCGTCGCGATGGACTTCAAGGTCAAGGACGTGGAGGCCATGCCGGACGGTCACATGGACGTCTGCCTCTTCAACGGCGCCATCCGCACCAGTGAGAACGAACACCTGGCCCACCTGCTGCGCCGGAAGTCCAAAGTACTGGTGGCGTTCGGTTCCTGCGCGTACGAGGGCTGTATCCCCGGCCTGGCGAACTTCTTTGAGAAGAGTTCCATCCTCCGGCGGGTCTATCTGGAGGTGCCCACCGTGGAGAACCCGGAGGGGATCATCCCCCAGCCCGTCACCCCGGTGCCCGAGGGGGAGATAGAGATCCCCCGCTTCTACAACACGGTCAAGACGTTGGGCCAGGTGACGGATGTGGACTATTTCGTGCCCGGATGTCCGCCGCAGCCGCACCAGATATGGGCCGTGGTGGAGGCCATCCTCAGCGGCCAACTCCCCCCAAAGGGGAGCGTGGTCGGTGCCAACGAGAAGACCGTCTGCGACGAGTGCAAGCGCATCCGGGAGGAGAAGCGGATCCAGAAGTTCTACCGTTACCACGAAATCATCCCGGACCCGGAGCGCTGTCTGCTGGAGCAGGGCATCATCTGCGCGGGGGTGGTCACCCGGGGAGGGTGTGGCGCTCTCTGTCCCAGCGTCAACCAGCCCTGCCGGGGGTGCTACGGCCCGCCGCCCAACGTCACCGACCAGGGCGCGGCACTGCTCTCGGCCGTCGCTTCGGTGGTGGACGCCGATACCGAAGAGGAGGCGGCCCGCATCGTGGGCGAAATCCTGGACCCGGCGGGTACCTTCTACCGCTTCAGCCTGCCGGCCTCAACCCTGCACCGGGCCAGAGTGGGGTAGGAGGCAGGAGGCAAGAGGCAGGAAGCAGGAGGCAAGAGGCAAGAAAATCCTGCATCCTGCATCCTTTGAGGAGAAGCCCTATGCAAAAGATCAGCATTGACCCCATTACCCGTCTGGAAGGGCACGGTAAGATAGACATTTTCCTGGACGAAGAGGGAAACGTCGCCAACGCTTATCTGGTCATCCCCGAACTGCGGGGGTTTGAGAAATTTGCGGAGGGGCGACCGGTGGAGGAACTGCCGGACATCACCCCCCGCATCTGTGGCGTCTGCCCGGAGGCCCACCACATGGCCTCGGTCAAGGCCTGCGACGCGGTCTACCACGTGGAGGTTCCGCCCGCGGCGAAGAAACTGCGGGAACTCTTCTACTCCGCCTTCTACGTCGCCGACCACATGACCCACTTCTACATCCTGGCTGGCCCCGACTTCGTCCTGGGGCCCGACGCGCCGCCAGCGGAGCGGAACATCCTGGGGCTGATCCACAAAGTCGGCCTGGAGACTGGCGGGCGGGTCATCCGCGCCCGGGGGATGGCCATGGACATCATCGGCATGTTAGGCGGCCGCAAGGTTCACCCCCTCTTCGGCGTCCCCGGTGGCGTGGGGAAGGCCATCACCGAGGAGGAACGGGCCCAGATTGAGGCCATCGCGCGGGAGGAAGTGGAGTTCGGTCTCTTCAGCCTGCAACTTTTCCGCCAGATCGTGCTTGACAATTCGGCGTATCGGGATATGATTCTTTCCGATGTGTTCACCCTGCCCACGTACTACATGGGCCTGGTGGACGAGCAGAACCGGGTGAACTTCTACGACGGCATGGTCCGGGTGGTGGACCCCGAGGGCCGGGAATTCGTCAAGTACGCACCGCACGAGTACACTCAGGTCATCGCCGAGCACGTGGAGTCCTGGACCTACCTGAAGTTCCCCTTCCTTAAAAAGATAGGCTGGAAAGGGCTGGTGACGGGCAAAGACAGCGGCATCTATCAGGCCACACCCCTCTCTCGCCTCAACGCTGCCGACGGAATGGCGACCCCGCGGGCCCAGGAGGCGTACGAGGAGTTCTACGCGACCCTGGGCGGGAAGCCGGTCCACCACACGCTGGCGACCCATTGGGCCCGGCTGATAGAGATGCTCTACGCGGCGGAGCGGCTGCTGGAACTCGCTACCGACCCGGAGATCACCAGTCCCCACGTCCGCAACATCCCCACGGCGACGCCGGACGAGGGAGTGGGCATTGTGGAGGCCCCGCGCGGCACCCTGACCCACCACTACATCACCGATGAGCGCGGCCTGGTGGTCAAGTGCAACCTCATCGTCGGCACGACCAACAACTATGCATCCATCGCCATGTCCGTCCGGCAGGCGGCAAAGGGGCTGATCCGCAAGGGGCAGGTGATCACCGAGGGGTTGCTCAATCGGATTGAGATGGCCTTCCGGGCCTATGACCCCTGCTTCGGTTGCGCCACCCATGCCCTGCCGGGCCAGATGCCGCTGGAAGTCCGCATCTATGATGTCGAAGGACGCTTGAAGGACATACTTTCCAGGTCTCTGGCATCCTGAGGGCCGCGGACTCTGAGAGTAAACCGATTCTATGAGACTCCTCTCTATCCTGCTGAGCAGCCGGCTGCGGGTTGTGTTGATCGCGTTCTCGTCGCTGGTGGCAGCGATGACCGTGGCGCTGAACACCGTGGTGCTGGCGCGGGTAGCTCACGAATACCTGGCCAACATCGAGGTGGACGCGGTAATGAACCTGGCCCAGGCCCTCTACCGGCTCAAACAGGAGGGAATAACCTCTGTCGCCTGCCGGCTGGCGGGCGACGAAGCCATAGTGCAAAGCCTGCCCCTCGCTCATAGTGGCGATACCCGCGCTGTACGACGCATTGATGAGCAACTCCTGAACAGAATCCCCGGCACTGCACTTGCCGGCACCCACCTGATTGCCGTCGTTGATACTGGTGGACACATCCTGGCGGGGAGAGTGCTCTATGCTGATAGTACGCCTTCCTCTCCCATCACAAAGGGCGACTGGAGCAGAATGCCGATAGTCGCCGGAGCGCTTGCCTCTGGTACGGAACTGGTGGCTACCGAGGTTATCCCGGCGGAGCTACTGGCCCAGGTGGGACTCGAGGAACAGGCGCGCATTGAGCTGCTCGAAACTCCTCACGCTGCCTCTACTCCTTTCGATCCCCGTGAAGGTACAGGTGGGTTGGCTATGGTCGCTCTCTGCCCCATACAGGGTGGTGGAGCAGTGCTGGTGGCCCACCTGTTTAACAATGACTTCACGCTGGTGGATCAGATAAAAGAAGTAGGCGGCATAGAGACCGTGACGATCTTCATGGGTGACATGCGGGTCTCCACGAACGTACTGAATGAGCAGGGGGAGCGTGCGTTGGGTACGCGCATCTCTCAGGCTGTGCGAGAAGTGGTGCTGGAAAAAGGGCAGCCCTATGTAGGCCGGGCTTACGTGGTCAAAGAATGGTTCGTTACCCGCTACGAACCCCTGTACGATCACCAGGGGCAGATAACGGGCATCCTGTACGTAGGCACTCCAGAGTCAGCATTTCTCGGGCTGGTCCGACTATTCAACGAAAAGGTGATATTAATCGCCCTGGTGCCCGGCATCCTGGCTGCGCTCATCGCCGTGCCGATCACCCAGGCCATCACCGCTCCTGTTTCCGACCTGGTAGAGGCTCACCGCCGCCTTGCAGAAGGTGATATGTCCGTCCGTGTGCAGGCACGTGGAAGCAGCGAGCTTTCCATACTGGCACGCTCGTTCAACAGCATGGCCGAGATACTCCACAACACACAACAGGAGCTGCTCCGGAAAGAAAAACTGGCCTCGATGGGACAACTGGCAGCTGGCGTGGCTCATGAGATTAACAACCCCCTGGCAACCATCCTGCTCTTCTCAGAAACAATGTACAAGGAGCTGGCCAGAGCAGGCGATACGCGGCATTGTCAGGACCTGCAGGTGATCATTGAAGAAACGACCCGTTGCAAAGACATCGTGGCTGATTTGCTTAACTTCGCCCGGCAGCAGCATGTGATAGCCCGGGAAACCGACCTGCATGCGCTTTTGGAACAGGTTATCGAGGAAGCAAGCCGCCGGCCGCTCTTCGCCGGGGTCCAGTTCGTGCGCAGATTTGACCCCATGCTTCCCAATATCCAGGCCGACGCGGCTCAACTGCAACAGGTGTTTATCAACCTGCTCGATAACGGAGCGCAGGCAATGGACGGCAAGGGGACAATCACGCTCACCACACGTGCGCTGGGGGACAGGGTGGAAATCCAGGTCTCCGATACGGGCTGTGGGATACCGGAGGAACATCTGAGCAAACTATTCACCCCGTTCTTCACCACCCGACCACCAGGCAAAGGCACAGGCCTGGGCCTCTCCATCGTCTACGGTATCGTCAAGATGCATCATGGCCAGATCAACGTCAGCAGCAAAGCAGGAGAGGGCACCACTTTCTCAATTATTCTGCCAATGCGCCTCCCGCAGGAGAGCACGACGGTGAAAAGTACTGACGATGAGGACTTAATCGGTTGATGGAAACACGGGGCCGCATCCTCGTCATAGACGATGAACCGGGCGTTCGGGAGGGCTGCCGTCGCGTTCTGGAGCCGGAAGGATACCTGGTCGAGGTCGCGGCCACAGGCGAGGAGGGATTACGTAAGCTCCAGGAGCAGCCTTATGATCTGGTCCTGCTGGATGTGGTCCTGCCTGAAGTGCGCGGCACTGAGCTGCTCAGTCGGATTTGCAGTTTAGACCCTGATATTGTATGCATCATCATCACCGGCTACGCGACTGTGGAACTGGCAGTCCAGGCGATCAAAGCCGGCGCCTACGACTTCCTGGCCAAACCCTTCAGATCGGACGTGCTGCTGCTGACCGTCCAGCAGGGGCTGGAACGACGGCGCCTCTCGTTGGAAGCCAGACGACTGCAGGCCATAGAGCGGGAAGCTGCAGAGCTGGCCCGCACCAGGGAAGAACTGGAAAGGCTGGACCAGTTCAAGACGCGCTTTATGCTCACCGTCGCTCATGAGCTGCGCGCTCCATTAACTGCGTTGCAGAGCTTTTTGATCGCTATCGAGCAGGGCTACATTTCTACCGGGCAGCAGAGGGAAATCCTGCAGCGGGCCATTGAACGCACCCAGGAATTGCTGGACCTGGTTAACGACCTGCTGAAACTGGCCGCTGTCAAGGCCGAAGAGGAAGCCAGACAGAGACAACCCCTCTCATTGGCTGAGGTGTTAGAAAGAGTTTTCGCATTACTAAAAATGCAGGCTGATGAGAAAGGGATCACCTGTACACTGGAGATCAGAAGCTCCCCTCAGGTGTATGCTAATCCTGATCAGATGAGCCAGCTATGGACCAACCTGATTTCCAACGGTATCAAATACACGCCGCCCGGCGGCCGGGTGAGGGTGACGCTGGAGGAGCAGGATGGCTGGGCAGTCGGCGTGGTCGAGGACACAGGGATCGGCATAGCACCGGAGGACCAGGAGAAAATCTTCGAGGAATTCTATCGCACGCCCCAGGCTAAAAAAATGGAGCCCCACGGAAGTGGCCTGGGGCTGCCACTGGTCAAGCGGATAGTCGAAGGACACGGAGGAACGATCGAGGTGGCCTCAACCCTGGGCCAGGGCAGCCGTTTCTCGTTCCGTATGCCGGTCTGGCGCGGGGAAGAAAAGTAGACCGCAAACCACAATCCCGCTGGCTCAGGCAAGTACTGACTTATCGGATTGTGTCCTCAGGGCCGGTTTCTCACCGGGAACGCCTGGCCTTTGCCTTCGTCACAGGGTCGTACACCGTAAAGCCCACCATACCTGCCAGCGCTATCCAGCCGACCCAATCGCCGAGACAAGTGGCAGGTGTGCTGCCTGTGCCCAGTGGTACATCGGCGAGCATGGCCTGGCCTGTCCTGTCCCCGCCGGGGGTGAGCGCGGACGCAATGATCCGCCCGTATGGGTCAATCACCACTGAATCGTTGCCGCTGTTATCGGCCTTGACCATACTCACCCGGTTCTCCACCGCGCGAAAGACCAGATGGGTGTAGTGCTTCATGCCGATCGCGGGCCAGTCGTGCGAAGGGACCAGGATCAGTTGCGCGCCATTGCGGGTAATCTTGCGTGCCGTGTCGGTGAAATCCAGATCATAGCAGATGATGGTGCCGATGCGGCCCAGCGGCGTATCGTACACCGGATAAGTACCACGTGTAGGGCTGCTCTCCCCGGCAAAGGTCACGGGATGATCCTTGCCGTAGACCCCCAGGAACCGGCCGTCCGGTGCCAGCACCGTGGCCTCGTTCCGCCATACCCTTTCTGTCACCTGGACAAAGTATCCCAGGACCAGATAGGCATTCGTCTCGGCGGCCAGACGGCGAAAATCGGCCGTGTTCTCCACCTGCGGGTTACCCTTGATGGCCATTTCTGGCCAGACGACGATGCGGGCCCCGCTGCGGACTGCCTGGCGGGTAAGTTCGCTGAACCTGTCCACCGCGCTCCAGGGCGTGCCTGCGTCATAATGCAGCGCGGCGACGCGGACCGTCGTCGAGGTCTGCGCGGGGCGGAAGAGTGCCAGGCTCAGACCGGTCCAGGCGACCAGCGCGGCCAGCACGCCAAGTATCCAGTTGTGCACCGAACGTCGGGCAAGAGGCGGAATGTCCGGGTCCAGCGCCCAGCGCCGGTCGAAGAGATAGAGCGTGCCCAGTGCCAGCCCGTAGTTGACGAACATAATAAGTGCCTATCCGAAAAACGTAACCGACGCATCCCTATGCGTCGGTATAAGCGGCATAGGGATGCCGCTTGTACGGTTTTTCGGATAGGTTCTAAGCAGGCCCAGGCCGAAGATGCTGAAGATGCTCACCGGCTGGATCAGCCAGGGCTGGCTGTAGAGCGTGTTGGCGACAAATCCCCACGTGCCCAGAATGGGAATGAAGCCCCGGATCATCTCGAACCCTACCCAGTTTAATGCACCCTGCCACACGAACCAGCGGTAGCCGGTGCGTTAATGTAAGGCGCGCACACCGCTATCGGTGAAATAAGTGATGACAGCGATGAGCAAAGGCAACCAGGCCATATAGATACCACTGCCAGCAAAGATGGGCGTCAGGTAGCCGCCCAACCACCCACCGATGGCGATGGCCGGGGCCAGGCTGGACACCTTACGTGGCATGACCCGGAATTGAGCAACCAGCATAGGGATGAAGCTGATCCAGACGAGTGGCCAGAGGCTGTGGGGCGGAAAGGAGAGGGTCAGCATAATGGCGCTGAGGCCGGCAAGGAGGATACCAACCCCAAGGCGAAGCCAGAAGTTTTTGTTTGATGTGGGCATTTTCCACTCCGAATTTACCTGTTAATCCATAAGCGCACCTGTTTACGCCACTGAATGGTGTTGGCGCAGGGGCGATCCAACCAGCACGAAGTGCCCAAGGAGAGCGATTTCAATAGCCTGAACAGTTGGAAAAATGAGAGGGCCTCCCCACCGATTTTTCAAGACAGCTCAAAGTGTAAACCAATTTTGGGGTGAAGATGAACCATCCCCCCTATGCAAATTGAAAAGCGCGAAAAAAGGGCTCAGTCCACGAGCTCCCAATCAACCAGGCCCCTCATCCCGCTCCGCCTGAAGTGATAGTACTTAATATAGCGCATGGCGAACCCGTCCCGGCCCAGCAGCAGGTCCAATGACACAATGGTTTGTCTGGCCTGGGCCACATTGACGATGGGGGCATTCACGCCCGCTGCGATGGCTACAGCCAGGAATGTCAGGCCAAGTGCATCACAGTTTGGCAGGTCGAAAGAGATGTTGCTTGCATCCAGTGTCATGTTGACGCCGAGTTCAGACCGGACCAGGCGGATGGTTTCAAGCGTGGTAAGCGCAGCCCGATGGTTGCCCTCAAGCGGCATAGTCATGCAGTTGATCAGGATATCCTCGCGGGGGATACCCATATCTTCGGCCCGCTCGACGATCTTGCGGGCGATCTCCACTCGCCCGACCGGATCATCGGGAATGCCATGCTCATCCACACATAGACCAATGACGGCCGCTCCATACTCAGCGACCAGTGGCAGCACCTGTCTCAGGCTCTTCTCCTCGCCGCTGACCGAGTTAACCAGCGGCTTGCCCTGATAGACCTTAAGCGCGGCCGCAAGAGCTTCAGGGTCTGGTGTGTCAATGCTGAGTGGGACCTCGACCACTTCCTGGATCACTTCCACAGCGCGGGGAAGGAGCAAGGCCCGTTCCTTGCCGACGACGCCCACGTTGACATCAACCACATCGGCACCGGCGGCGACCTGGGCCAGTGCCTCATTTCTGGCGATCTCGATGTTGCCCGCTGCCCACTCGTCTATCAGCCGCTTGCGCCTGGTGGGATTGACAGGCTTGCTGATAAGCACGGTAGGCAGTTCCGGGGCAATACGCACGACGCCCTTTCTGCCTTTGAGGACCGTCTCCATATTGCCGCTTTTCGTATCCCAAACAGAAACTGGCCCAACGCGCTGAGTTTACCGCTCACGGGCACGTTGGGCCAGGTGAGAACGGACGCGTTCAGGCTTCAAGCACGTTCACCTTGCCAGCCTTCTGTTCAGCGCAGCGTGCATGGCTACAGAGAGCACTATGATCAGGCCGTATATCAGTTGCGTCCAGAATCCCGACAGGCCCACGGCGACCGTTCCGGCTTCTATTGTACCGATGATGAAACAGCCAACGAACGTGCCCAGTATGGTGCCCGTTCCGCCAAAAGCCGAAGTGCCGCCCAGGTATACTGACGCCAGCGTCTTCATGAGATAGCCTTCGCCAAGGGTGACCCAAAAGTAGTTGACTTCCAGGCTGGCCAGAAGGCCCGAGAAGGCAGCCATCAGACCAACGATGGCAAAAGTCATCATCCTGGTTCGGGCCACGTTGACACCCATAAGTCTGGCACTCTCACGGTTATCACCGGTCAGGTACACGTGCGCCCCGAATTTGTGCCGGTTCAGAATAACCCACATCAGCACCGCCACAAAAATGGTCCAGAGCATTTGAGCCGGTACATAACCTGCTGCCCTGCCTACCAGTACCTGGTGCAAGAACGTTCCCTTCACAGGCACCAGAGATGCTGGATGCCCGCCTGTGATAACCAGCACCACCCCACGCCAGAAGAACTGCGTGCCGATTGTCGCCACCAGCGATGGGATTCCCAGCCTGACCACTATAGCTCCATTCAGCAAACCCGTCAGAAATCCTGTGGTCAGGCAAGAGATGAAGGCCAGTGCCAGATTGCCGGTCGCTTCAAAAACTTTGACAAACACAAGTGTTCCCACGGCCATAATAGAGGGGAAGCAGAGGTCTATCTCACCGGCAATAATTACCAAGGTCAATGGCAGGGCGATGAGGGCAAAGAATGGGATGGTGGACATAAAAGCAGCATAGATCTCGCGCGAGAGAAAAGTCGCGGGTGCCCCTATAATAAATAGCCCCCATATGACCAGTAAGACGCAAATGATGCCGATCTGTAACCCGTATCTGCGGGCAAACCGGGTCAAACCGTCCTCCCACAGCAGGCGCCTCTGCTGACTCACGGCTACAGCGGGATCTTCATGAGAGGTCATTGTCTTTCCTTCCTTTGACACGAATTTAATTCTCTCTAACCGGCGACGCATTTACTGACGCTCCTTAACTCAATCCAGACTTCCTGTTTGCGCCACCCGATACATCTTGTCCATAAGTGACTCCAATGTGATGTCTTTTGTCAGAAACTCGCCTGCAACCGCTCCTCTATCCAATACAACGATTCTGTCTGCCACGGTGTAGACATGAAATACGTTGTGGTCAATGAAGATGCACGACTTGCCGGCTCTCTTAATTTCACGCACAAAATCCAGGAGTTTCCTGGTCTCTGACAGCGACAGCCCCATTGTTGGCTCGTCCAGAATAATGAGTTCCGCTTTGAAATAAAGAGCCCGCACAATCGCTACGCCCTGCTTCTCTCCCCCAGAAAACGTCCTGACGATAGATTCAGGTGTGACTGCTGCTGATGTAAACCCCATTGACTCAAGCATCAGCTTCCGGGTCTCCTGCCGCATCTTTTTCACGTCGAGCAAACCGGCCTGGGTTGTCAGTTCTCGCCCCATGAAGATGTTTCTCCACAAGGTTTGCTGATCGGCCAGAGCTCGTTCTTGATAGACCGGCTCTATCCCTAACTCCCGGGCCCTGGCGACGGTCAAATGCTCTATTTTCTTCCCATTGAAGTATATCTCGCCAGTATCCGGCTGGTGGTAGCCAGTAATGATCTTGATCAGAGTAGATTTACCGGCACCGTTATCGCCAACCAATCCCACGACTTCATTGCGAGCAACGACAAAGTTCACGGGATGCAACGCCTGAACTTCGCCGAAACGTTTGGAAACATTCCGCATTTCAAGTATGTAATCCATCAGCGATCTCCTTGGCAGGCATCGGGTGGCAACCTGATAGTGACCTGCTATCAGCACGAAGGGGCAAACGGCGCCAGACACTTTCTGTCTGCTTCAGTGCGCAGCTATCACACGCCTGAGCACAGCAAGCCCGCACTGGCAGTGATTGCGCCGTTTGCCCCATATAGTGCTGCTTCTACAGTTTGCCGCAGAATACGGTGGGGCCGATCGCAAGGACAGGTGCTGCTCGCCCTTACCTGATCTGCTTCTCCACGAGCGGGGCCAGCTCCTCCACATTGTCCTTGTGGGCGAAACCGGACCCCGTATCAATGTGCAGGCCAGAGAACTTGTACTTCTTGCTCAGGCAGATCTGTACAATCGGCAGGTAACCCTGCAGGTAGGGCTGCTGATCGAGTACCAGATCGGTCCACCCGCCCCGGATTGCCTCCAGTGTGGCTGGGGAGAGGTCAAACCCGATGCAGTATATGTCGCCTGGGCCCTTGCCCGCGGCCTTCAGGTACGTCTCCAGGGTGGAGGTAAGGCCACCGTGGTCGGTGCAGACCAGCTTGACATCGGGGTTAGCTGAGACGTACCCTGTGAAGATCGGGACACCTGCGGTCGCGTCAGCATCCACCTCTGCGGAAATCTCTATCTCGTCAACTGTCATCCCGGCCTCAGCCAGGGCATCCATGACGCCTTTCGTTCTCAATCCGCGTGTGGGTTCCTTGAGAAGTCCCCAGACCATCGCGCGATCGCCGGCACCAAACCCTGTCCTTCTGATGGCCTCCTTGCCCAACATATAACCAGACTCGTAGAGTTCCTGCCCAACGTAGCCGAACCCGATGCTCTTGTATTTCGCCTCGAGCCTGGGCAGGGTAGTATTCTGGCTGGTCACGAGAATCCCCTTCGATATGGCATCGTCAACCAACGGTTCAAAGGCGTCATCCCCCGGATGGCCCATAATGCAGATCCCATCGGGTTTGGTAGCGACCGCCTCTTTGAACTGGCTGATCATCTTCTCGGTATTCCAGTCAGAAAACATGTACTCCACATCGGCGCCCAAATCTGCTGCGGCCGCTTTCGCTCCATTGTAAACGACGGTGCCGAATGGGCATCCTGGTGGCCCGCCGGGGAAGAAGACAATCTTTATCCCCTCTCCGAGCTTGCCCCCAGCAGGAGCAGGTGCTTCCGTTGCCTTCGGGGCCGGGGTCGCAGTGGGCTTCGCACACCCGGCCAGGAAGGCCGACAGCGCTGTAAGTGCGCCCGCGCGTACAAAATCGCGGCGGCTGAATCTTTCGCCTGGCATGTCTCCCTCCTTACAAAATAATGAGGATGAGCTTCAACTACCCCTGTAACTCAACTTCAACGATACACACTTACCTGAGAAACAACGTTAAGGCTCTCGGGACTCCTGACACCTCCTTCCCTGTATACACTACCATGTTGGCAAATGCAGACATAATTATTATAACGAGAAAAAAGCCGGGTGTCTGGAAAAAACACCTGCCTTCTTGGACAAAAATCCGTCAGGTATGCCTCGGCTGACAGGACTTACGCAGTCTACAACCACAGGCCTGGGGGAGATGGATGGAGGATGTAGAGCGGCAGTTCGCCACGGCAGACGCCCGGATCCAGCTTAAGCGTCTATAATAGCGGCTATTCAGGCTGACTGAAATCAGTCTCTTCAGGCACTGCACCGACGCGCTGGTCGGCACAGGCTGTCCAAAGGCCTGTGGAGCTATGGGCGGGGCATTCCTTACCCCCTAAAGTCACCGCCTGAGTAGCTACCACACCTGACGAACTGTTAACACACGTGGCGAAAGGTCCAGAGCCGGTTGACAAAGAAATTCCAGAACAGCACTATGCCGGTCGCGATCACTTTGGCACCGTTGTATGCCAGGCTGAAGTGGGTCATGCCGATCAGCCCGGCCAGCATGGCGGTCTGGTCAGATAACAGGCCATTTTTTCCTAAGAGATAGCGATCAGAGATATAAAAGATGGTTGTGTTGATGAACAATCCGGCCAGATTGACAATGAAGAACTGGCCAAACTGTTTACGCAGTGGTTCCCCACGGGTTTCCGGATAGACCCACAGGCGATTCCATATGAAGTTACTGATGACAGCGGTAGTGAAGGAACAGGCATTGGCGGCTACCTTGGGGAAGCCGGCCAGTTGTACCAACAGGTTAAGCACACCAAAGTCAATGACTGCACCCAGTGCACCGACGACGCTGAACTTGAGGAAGCGTTCAATCTCTCTATAGCCGAAACGCGCCATAGCGCGAGAGCGAAGTTGCAGGAATGAGTCTCTCTCCATTGTGTACTCCGTGGGAGATTATAACTCTGATTGACCGGGAAAACAAGGGAGCATAAGGTAAGGGTGTTCGAAGCAGAAACGATTGGGGCTACACCGATGCCGCTTTTCCCACCCGGCGTCGATGCTTCAGCCGGTTTGAGCCGCGTTTGCGCCGGCTAAGGTAGGGGTAGGTACCCTTACCTACCCGACTCTCTCCCCGGATCGGGATTTGCTTCGAAACCCCCGGCAAGGGCGCAGCGCGCTGCGCTTTTACCGGGGCCCAAGGTCGGCCTGTGCCGACGGGCGCCCAGCGCATGAAGGCGATTTCAATTGGGTGCAGTTGCTCTCATTTACCGGAGAGCAAAGTCGCCCAATCTGCGCTCGAATCTCGTTGAATTGTGGCCAATAGACCGGGAAATTCGCATCATAGCATCGGGTTTGCACGCG
>DAOTYA010000163.1:0-21932 GCA_034435075.1 Anaerolineae bacterium | reverse complement strand
GACCTGGACGGTCACCCGGACCTGATCGGCGACCCGACGGTGCCGGGTTTTCGCCTGGAGGAGGGAGTGCTCATCGCCACTGACGTGCCCGGCCTGGGGTGTAGTGTGGAGTTGTAAGCTGTCACCCCGGGCTGCTTCACAAAAAAAGCCTCGCGGCCGGGGAGTGGCCCGAGGCTCTGGGTCAGGGCTGAGGAGGGTTCACCCTGACAACTGTAATCATACCATATTCGCAGCGTCTGCGCAAACCGGGCGCCGCTTGCGCGCCAGAGCGCGGCGCGCTGCGGCAACGATGTCCTCCACCGCCAGACCGTAGGCATCCATCAGCAATTCGGGGGTCAGCGCGGTGCAGGCGAAAGTATCGGCGATGCCGACCCGCTCCAGCGGGACAGGGCATCCGCTGCCCAGCGCCTCGGCCACGGCTCCGCCCAGGCCGCCGATGACCGAGTGTTCCTCGGCGGTGACGATGGCGCCGGTCTCTTCGGCGGCCTGGCGGAGCAGGTCGGTATCGAGCGGCTTGACGGTGTGGAATTCCAGCACCCGCGCGCCGATACCCGCGTGGGAGAGCTGCTCAGCGGCCAGCAGGCTGCGACCCACCATGGAGCCGGTGGCGATGATTGTCACGTCGTCGCCGGCGCGCAGCATCAACCCCTTGCCGATCTCCAGGGCCGGCGGCTGCGTATGCACGGGCAGCGTCGCGGCGCGGCTTAGGCGCAGGTAGACAGGCCCCTCGTATTCCGCGACCAGGGGTACCCACGACGCGGCTTCCATTGCGTCGGCCGGCACGATGACGGCGATCTCCGGCAACGCCCGCATGATGGCGATGTCGGTGATCGAATGATGGGTGGGGCCATCCTTGAAATCCGAAAGCCCCGCGTAGCCCGCTGCCAGCTTGACGTTGACGCGCGCGTAGCAGACGCAGGTGCGGATCTGCTCCACCGCCCGCAGCGCCAGCAACGCGGCGAAGGCGTTGGCGAAGGGAATCAGCCCGCCCAGCGCCAGACCGACCGCCGTATCCACCAGGCACGGCTCGGCGATGCCGACGTTGATGAAGCGTTCGGGAAAGCGGCGAGCAAAGAAGCTGGTCAACGTCGAAGCCGACGTGTCCGCATCCAGCACGACGATGTCCGGGTTGACCGCGCCATAGTCGGCCAGCGCCTGCCCGTAAGCCTCACGCATCGAGATTTCGCTCATACGTCCCCCTCCGTTCCCAGCTCCGCCAGCGCCTGGGCGAGCTGTGCATCATTCGGGGCGATCCCGTGCCAGGCGGCCTCGTTCTCCATAAACGAAACCCCCTTGCCCTTGGTGGTGTGGGCGATGATCACGGTGGGGCAATGGTGGATCTCGGCGGCGGTATCCAGCGCCTCCATGATCTGCCGGACATTGTGGCCGTTGATCTCCAGAACGGTCCAGTTGAAGGCACGCCATTTTTCGGCCAGCGGTTCGAGCGGCATCACCTCGTGCACGGGACCGTCCAATTGCACGCCGTTGTAGTCCACGATGGCGGTCAGGTTGGAGAGGCGGTATCTGGCGGCCAGCATCGCCCCCTCCCAGATGATGCCGGCCTGACATTCGCCGTCGCCCAGCAGGACGTAGACGCGATAGCGGCGGGATTTCAGACGGGCCGCCAGCGCCAGGCCGGCCCCGATTGCGACGCCGTGCCCCAAAATGCCGGAAGTCATTTCCACCCCTGGAGTCTTGAGGCGATCGGGGTGGCCCTGCAGGTGACAGTCAAGCTCTCCCCAGCGCTCCAGGTCGGACACCGGGAAGAATCCGCGCCGTGCCAGCGCCGCGTACAGGATGGCGCTGGCATGGCCTTTGCTAAGGATGAAGCGATCGCGCTCGGGCCAGTCGGGACGTTGCGGGTCCAGGCGCAGTTTGTGGAAGAAGAGCACGGCGACGATGTCGGCGGCCGAGAGGGAGCCGCCGGGATGGCCGGCCCCGCGCCGATGGATCATGATGAGCGCATCACGCCGGAGCTGACGCGCCTGCCCCTCCAACGCGACGATCAGCGACTCCGGGTAGGACATGGCGTCACCAGGCGTAGGCTTCGGGCGCTTCGCCGCCAGGCCCGGGCCAGATTTCGTCGAGCCTGGCCAGCACTTCGTCGGAGAGTTGCAGTTCCAGCGCGCGCAGGCTGCCGTCCACATGGCCGACGGTACGCGGGCCGATGATGGGCGCCGTGACAACCGGGTTGTGCAACAGCCAGGCCAGCGCGACGTCGGCTGGCCGCTCGCCGAGTTCCCGACACAGGGCCTCGTATTTTTCCAGCCGGTCGCGGTTCTGGGCGATGGTCTGCTCCATCCACGTCTCCAGCGGCCGCCGCCCTTGGTCCTTCAGCCCGGCCTTTTCCTTCTCCAGAACCCCGGCCAGCAGCCCGGAGCGCAGCGGGCTCCAGCAGATCAGACCCAGGCCGTAGACGCGGCAGGCGGGGATCACCTCCAGCTCGATCTGGCGGTTGCTGAGATTGTAGAGGCTCTGCTCGGAGACCAGGCCGAGGAGGTGACGGGCCGCCGCCGTGCATTGCGCCTGCGCGATCCCCCAGGCGGGGAAGTTACTGCTGCCGACGTAGAGCACTTTGCCCTCGCGGATCAGTTGCTCCATCGCCTGCCAGATCTCCTCCCAGGGCGTATCGCGGTCAATGTGGTGCATCTGGTACAGGTCAATATGGTCGGTCTGCAGGCGGCGGAGGCTATCCTCGCAGGCGCGGCGGATGTGGTACGCCGATAGCCCACGGTCGTTGGGGCCGGGTCCCATATCGCCGTAGACTTTGGTTGCCAGCACAATGCTCTCGCGCCGTCCGCCCCCCTGGGCCAGCCAGCGCCCGATGAGGCTTTCGGTGTAGCCCTTATCACTTTCTTTGAAGTAAAAGCCGTAGACATTGGCCGTGTCGAAAAAGTTGATGCCGACCTCCAGGGCGCGATCCATAATCGCAAAGCTCTCTTCATCGCTGAGAAAGCCGGGGTTGAAGTTCATAGTGCCCAGACAGAGGCGGCTGACTTTCAGGCCGGTGCGGCCCAGACGTGTGTACTGCATGGTTGGTGTGCTCATTTTTTATCCTCCTGATTCCTGATTCTTGATTCCTGATTCCTACTCCCTATCCCCTGCCTCATTCAGTCGTGTAAGCTGGTCGGGGCTGAGAGTGAGCGACAGCGCGTCCAGATTCTCGCGCAGTTGTTCGGGTGTGCTGGCAGCCACCAGCGGGATGACCGGCGGGTCGTGCCGGGCCATCCAGGCCAGTACAACCTGGTTGGCGGTGGCGCCGACTTCCTGTGCTACGGCGCGCAGCACGGCCAGGCGAGCCTCGCTATCCGCCCCCTGGTACTGAGCGGGAAATGAGCGATCGGGGCGGGTGTAGGCGCCCCCCAACAGGGGGGAGTAGGCCAGCAGGGTAACGCCCCGCACGCGGCAATAGTCCAGCAGATCGGGGTTCGCCGCGACCTGAGGCGCGAAGCTGGCACCGGGTTTGGGCCGCAGGTAGGAATAGTGCTGCTGAATCGAGCAGTACTCCGCCCAGCCGTGGGCGTGGCTGACACAGCGCGCCTCTTCTAACCGCCATACGGCAAAGTTGCTGGCGCCGATGAAACGGACTTTGCCCGCCCGAATTAGCCGGTCGAACGCCTCCAGCGTCTCCTCCATCGGTGTGTTGCGGTCGTCCACATGAGCCTGATAAAGGTCAATATAGTCGGTATTCAGGCGTTTGAGGCTCTTTTCACACTCGGTCTCGATCTGGTGCGCGCGCAGTCCCCGCTCAACCCCCGGATACGCAAACCCGACCTTGGTGGCGACAAACATCCGCGCGCGGTTTCCGCGGTCGTGCATCCATTGGCCCAACAACGTCTCGCTCTCGCCGCCCTTGCAGCCCGGCAGCCAGCGGGCATACGTGTTGGCGGTATCGAGAAAGAAACCGCCGGCATCCACATATTGGTCGAGCAAACGGTATGAGGTGGCTGCATCCTCGCGGCTGCCCAGATACATCGTGCCCAGGCAAAACGCACTCACCTGGACGCCGGTCCTGCCCAGTTGTACGGTTCGCATGGTTAACCCCCCTGTTTCAGCTCATCGGCCACCCAACCGACGCCCAGTTCGTGGAGCTTCCAGGCTTCGGGCGCGCCGGTCTGTGGATCCCAGCCCATCATCTTGCAGAAGAGGACGCGGGCCTGCTCGAATTCTTCCGGCGGCAGGGCGTTGCCGGCCGAGGGCCCCTCGCGGAACGGTTCGAAGAAGCGGCCGGGCAGCCGGTCTTCGGCGGCGGTGATGCCCTCACGGGCGTTGAAGGCGCGCGCCATCGTGTAGGCGCGCTCGCCGGCCTTGAGCAACTCGTGGAGCGAGGTCTCCCAGCCGGTGATCGCCCGCACGATCTCCACGAGTTTCAAGCGGCCATAGGTGCCGGAGACGAACGCGCACATCCCCAACACGTTGTTCAGCGTCTGCCAGGGGATCTCCGTCGCCGCCAGGCGCACCTTGGCCGGGCCCAGATCGTTGAACTTGAGCGGCTCCAGGATGCCGAAGGGGCGCAGGCCGGCGATACCGTCCGGCGTGGCGTAGTCCACATCGTGGAAGTTGTGGATGTGGTCGGCGCCGGTGGGAGAAACTGCATAGCCGATCCCCAGGCCATACTTTATCCGCGGCTCGTGCATGGGGATCTCCTGACCCTTGACGTGCATGGCGAAGGCCTCGCTACCGCGCCCGATGGCCTGTGCCGCCCGGCGCGATCCCTCGCTCAGCAGGCGGCCGAACCCTTCCCGTTTCCCCATCAGCTCGACCGCCTGCACAAGGGCGGCCGCGTCGCCGAAGCGCAGTTCGAGGCCGCCGGTATCCTGCGGGGTGAGGATGCCGCGCTCGAAACATTCCATCGCCCAGGCGATCGTCACGCCGGTCGAGATGGTGTCCAGGCCATAGGCGTTGCAGAGCTGATTGGCGTACGCGATGGCGACCAGGTCGCCGACGCCGCAGCTCGACCCCAGGGCAGCGATAGACTCGTACTCCGGCCCGCCGTAGGTGGGGTCCACCGGATAGGGGCCGCCTTCGACGACGCGCTTGCAGCGGATCGGGCAGGCGAAACACGTGTCACGGTCCTTGAGGATGGTATCGCGCATGCGGATGCCGGTGATCTGCTCCCACCCCTCATCGAACGTGCCGCGCTGGAAGTTCCAGGTGGGCAGGCCGCCTTCCAGGTGCATGAAGACACCACCGGCCGTGCCCTGATCGTGCAGGTCTGAGGCCCAGGTGGTTTTCCAGTGGTCGGCGTACCAGCGGGCGATCTCCTGGAGCCCCTGGGGATCGGCGGTCTCCTTCTTGCCCGTGCCGCGCACGGCGATGGCCTTGAGGTTCTTGGAGCCCATCACCGCGCCCATACCGGTGCGGCCGGCGGCGCGGCAGATGTCGTGCATCACCGCTGCGATGGGCGCCAGTTGCTCGCCGGCCGGTCCGATCTGCGCCACCCGCACCCGGCGGTCGCCCAGCTCCTCGCGCAGGGCGGCCTGCGTGTCGGCGGTGAGCTTCCCCCACAGATGGCCGGCCGGGCGGATCTCCACAACCGGCGCGCCGCCCTCGTTGTGGATCCACAGGTAGACCGGTTCCGCGGCACGGCCGCTGATCACCACCGCGTCAAGCCCGGCCATAGTCAATTCCGCGCCCCACCATCCGCCGACCTCCGCGGCGCCGAAGCCGCCCGTGAGCGGCGATCTGGCCCCCACCTGGCTGCGCCCCGCGCCGGCCACGGGCACACCGGTGACGATCCCGGTGGCGAAGATCAACAGATTTTCTGGCCCCAGCGGGTCTGTACCGGGCCGCAGCCCTTTGAGCAGGTAGTGGGCGATCAGGTTCCAGCCGCCCATGTAGGTGCGGTAGAACAGCTCGTCCGGCTCTTCGACGAAGCTCTCGCCCGTGCTGAGATTGATATGGAGAATCTTACCTGTATAACCGTATGGCATATTCACCTCCCGATGTTCAGCAATGTCTTTCACCACAACTGCATCGAATCCATAAACAACTGCGCCAACTGCGCTTCGTCGAAGGGACGTGGGCAGAGTTTGGTCACGCGGTGCTGCGGCGTCGTGCCGGCCACCAACGCGGGCACATCGTCCGGCCCGTATCCGACGGCGCTCAGGCCATTGGGCATCCCTACCCGCCGCATCAGGGCCGTCAGAGTGGAGGCGAGCAACTCCCCTGCTTCCTCCGGCGGCGTGTTCGACACATCTGCGCCCATCAGTTGCGCGGCGTAGAGGTGACGCGGCGGATCGGCCGGGGCGGTGAAACGAAAGACGGCCGGGGCGTTCAGCGCGACCGCCATGCCGTGCGGCACGATCGGATGGTCGGTCGGGTAGCCGGGCGGGACGTAACTGCGCACCCGGCTGGAGACCGGGTAGGACATCCCGTGCGGCAGGTGGACGCCGGCGTTGCCGAAGCCGATGCCGGCGTAACAGGATGCCAGGATCATCTGGCTGCGCGCCTCGTCGTCGGAGGGATCCTCTACGGCGCGCACGAGATAGCGCGAGACCGTGCGGATCGCCTCGGCGGCCCAGATGTCGCTGATGGGATTGGCGCCCTGGTAGGTGGTGCGCAGGGCGGGGTTGGGAGGCGCAGCCCGGCGATGATACGGCAGCGCGGTCAACGATTCCAGCGCGTGGCAGAGCACGTCGAGTCCTGTGCACGCAGCCACCATAGGGGGCATGGTACGGGTATTGTTCGGGTCTATGATCCCCATCACCGGACGGAGCGCGCGATGTGCGATGGCCGTCTTGGCGTGCATCTCCAGGAAATCGAAGATCGCCACGCCGGTGGTTTCGCTGCCGGTGCCGGCGGTGGTCGGGATCGCGATCAGCGGCTTGAGCTTCCCCGGCACCGGCCGGCCCTCGCCGATAGGCGGGTTGACGTAGACGATGAAGTCGGCCGGATAAGTGGAATAGAGGTTTGCGGCCTTGGCCGTGTCAATGGTCGAGCCGCCCCCGATGGCGACGAAGCCATCGAATTTCCCGTCCGTAGCGAATCGGATGGCCTCCTTGAAAGAAGCATCGGTCGGCTCGATGCGCACCTGGTCGAAGAGGACGGCATCCACGCCCTCGGCGCGCAGCGCTTCCAGCGCGATCGCGACCGGCTCGCTGTGGGCCAGGTGCGGGTCGGTCACCACCATCACCCGCCTGGCCCCCAGTTGCTTCATGTCGAACCCGACCTCGCGCGTGACGCCGGGGCCGTACTTGATGCTCGACGTATCCATAGTGAAAGCGGTTTCCAGGGGTACAGATGTATTCATCACTCCACCTCAATCCATAGATTTTTCGGAGACCCTAAAGGTCTTTTAAGACCTTTAGGGTCTTTTTCGGAGGACGGCGGGCGATGGCCCGTTCGTCCAGGTCAACCCCCAGGCCCGGTGCGGCAGGCAACTCCAGATACCCATCACGGATCTGCACGACGGTCGGGTCCACGAGATACTCATCGCGCCAGTGCGCCGACCACTGATAATCGTCGGCCGGCATCTCCAGGATGGCGAAGTTGGGCAGGTTGGCGACCAGGTGGAGCGTCGCGGCGACGCAGACCGGCCCGTTGGGGTTGTGCGGTGCCACGCTCACGCCGCGCGCCTCGGCCAGGGCGGCGATCTTCTTGCACTCCAGCAACCCGCCCACGTGGATCACGTCCGGCTGGACGAAGTCCACGCACTGCTGCTCCAGCAACGGCCAGAAGCCCTCCTTCGTCAGAATCCGCTCGCCCACGGCCAGCGGGACGCGCGTATGAGCGGCCACTTTAGCGAGCGCGTCCGGATTCTCCGGCGGTGTGGGTTCCTCCACAAAGTAAGGCCGGAACGGTTCGATCTCGCGGGCCAGGTGGATGGCCGTGTTGGGATCGAGCCGCCCGTGCAACTCGACCAGCAGCTCGACATCCTCGCCCACCGCCTGGCGCACGGCGTGGAGCTGTGCCACGACGTCCCGCATCTCCGCAGGCTCCAGAGTGCGGCGCATGGGGCCGATGCCAGCCGGCAACGGGTCCCATTTGAGCGCCGTCCATCCCTCGGCTACCGCCCGGGCGGCCTCCTCAGCCCGTTGCGCGATGGAGTGACCGGAAGCGGCCTCGCTGATGTGGGTGTAGCAGCGCACCCGCTCACGGCAGGCGCCGCCGAACAGGTTGTAGACCGGCGTATGACACGCCTTGCCCACGATGTCCCACAGCGCCTGTTCCACCCCGCCCAACGCCGACAGGAGGGCCATCCCGCGCCAGAAGCGGCCATAGTAGATATTGCGCCGGTGATACTCGATGTCAAACGGGCTTTTGCCCTGCAGATATTCCCAGATATAGCGGAGCGCGGCGACGACCATCTCGTCGCTGCCCTCCAGGCTGGCCTCGCCGACGCCCGTCAGGCCCTCATCGGTGAAGAGCTTGACGAAGACCCAGTTTCGCCAGTCGGCATCCGCGACGAATATCTTCATGTCGGTGATCTTCACAGGCCGTCCTCACGTCGTAACTGCTCCGCCAGAGACCCTAAAGGTCTTAAAGACCTTTAGGGTCTCGCACCAGACTGCTTCACACGATTCCCAGCACCAGCGCCACCACCAGACCGGTCAGCAGCGTCATCGGCAGGCCGGCGCGTGTGTAATCGCGCGCGCTGAAATAGCCGGCCTGGTAGGCGATGAGACTGGTGGGCGTTTCGCTCACGATCAGGAAAGCCAGCGAGACGCTGTACGCAGCCGGCGCCAGGATCGGCCACACGTCGAGCTGCAGGTCCTGCGCCAGCGGGATCAGCAGAGGCGCCACGATGGAACCGGTCACCGTGTTGCTGGAAAAGACCGCGTGCAGCAACGCCGTCGCCCAGCTCAGCGCTGCGCGGCGCCAGAAGGGCGGGAGCGCGACCAGCAGACGGGCGAACAGCAGGTGCGCCAGATAGCGCGCCAGCCCACTCCGATAGGCCGCCGTCCCCAGCGCGACGCCCGCTGCGACGACCAGGAGCGCGCCCCAGGCCACGCCCTGCTCCGCATCTCTCCAGCGCAGGAAGCCCAGGCGGGGCACGAACAGCAGCAGGCTGAGCAGGAGCGTGCTCCAGGTGACCCAGCCACCCGGCAGGAGAATCCAGATGACCACGGCGACCGCCAGCAACAGAGCGATGCGGAGTTGCTTTCCGTGGTCGCCCGGCGGCGCGACGCCGCTGACGGGAAGCATCTCGCAGCGCCGGATTTCGGGCGGGAAGAGCCAGATCAGAAGCACCCAGGCGCATAAGAGCAGCAGAACGAGCATAGGCAGGCCGGCGCGCATCCAGTCCAGGAAGCCGATTTCGATGTCGGCGAGCGAGTGAAGGAACTGGATCACGATCGGGTTCGACGTCGTGCCGGCCGGCGTGGCAATGCCGCCGATCAGGCTGCCCCAGGTGGAGGCCAGGAGCAGCGCCTTGCCGAAATTGCTGTGGCCTGGCCGGATTGCCATCCGTTCGAGCAGTTCAACAGCCATCGGCACGGCGATGCTGGCCATGGCGACCGGCGTGATCCACATCCCCAGCAGGGCCGCGAACGCCATGAAACCGAGGATGACCAGGCGCGGTTCCCCGCGCGTGAGGCCGAGGATAAACCGCGCCATCCGCAGCCCCAGTCCGCTGCGGTTCACCGCCACGCCCAACAGCATCACACCCAACAGAAAGGCCACCACGGGGCTGCCGACGCCCTCCGCCAGCCAGAGGGTCAGCCGCTGGGGCACGCTTCCCGCACCCACGCCCGTCAGCGGCAACAGCAGGAAGGCCAGCAAAGCCGTCACGGCGAATGGCAGCGCCTCCGTCACCCACAGGACAATGCACGCGGCCGTGACCGCCAACACGGCGCGCCCTTCCCACGAAAGCGCCAGGCTTTCCGCCGCGTGGCCCACCTGCGCCGGCAACGGCAATACCAGCAGCCCCAGGCCGACCGCCGCGCTGGCAGCGATGCCAGGCCAGGAACGAAGCACGTCCTCGCGCATCACGTTTCGAACCGCAAACGCACCGTCGCCAGGCTATAGGCCCGCAGCGGCACGGTCACCCCGTCGGCAGTGATGTCCAGCCCCTGCACATCCCGCTCCAGCAAGTCCGTCAGCCAGGCGGCGCGGAGCGTCCCCAGGCCGGCGCTATGGAGCGTGGCGAGCGTGTCGCGGCCGGCGCACTCCCACAGCCGGACGATCAGCCCTTCTTCCTCGGCCACCTTAAGGCACGTCACGACGATGTTCTCAGGCGTCACGCTCAGGAAACTGTGTGCGTTGGGCGGCAGATGGGGCAGTGGGGCAGCGGGACGCAGTGGGACGGCCAGCAATTCATTGTTCACGTTCTCCCAGCCGAAGCGCACGGCTGCGGCGGCATCGAAGCCCCCCGCGTGGCCGCGCAGGCTGTAGCGGAAGACGAAATGCGTCGCGCCGGCCTGATCGCGGATGGCCTCGTGCCAGTCTATGTGATTCTGCAGGGCCAGGGCCAACACGGTGCCGTTATCCGCCACAGGCGCCGGCGGATCCTCGCTGCTGGTGCGGCGGCCGAACTCGACCAGCCCGGAGTCAGCCTGCACGAGCGTGACGCCGTACCGGTCATTACACACGTCCACAAAATGGCGCACCGCGGTCACCGCCTGCCCCGCGCCCGGCCGCTGATCGGCGCCGGCGGTGATGATCGCGCCCGGCGCCTCGAAGCGATAGCGGCAGCCCGGCACCCGGAACGGGAAGGCGAAATTCAGCTCTTGCTTCTCGTCCGTGGGGAGTTTCTCCAGCTCGTTATGGATGTCCAGCCGGTCCAGATTGGCATACACCGTGTAGCGCGTGGTCAGCGTGGTGTTCTTGAGTTCGGCGCGGACGATCAGTTGGCTGAACACCGGGCCACACGGCCCCGCTTCGATGGTAGCCCCCTGGGGAGTGTGCTCGACGCCGTCCGAGAGGTAGAGGCACTGGTTGAGATGGTAGGGGCTGGCAGGGTCAACCAGCTCCACGCCGCGCACCTTATCGTACAGGCTGACGATGCCACCGGTGAGCGGGCTGATTTCGAGGGCGTAGAAGGGCGATTCCAGACGGTGGCCGGTCGGCGGCGACGCGGAGGGCGCGGGTCGCTGAGGGACGCGGGTGAAGACGCGATACCCCAGCGCAGGGACAGCGCGCGCTTCGAAGTAGAGGACGGCCTGGCCATCCTCCTCGACGAACTGGACGGGCGCCGGCTCGCCGGTAGCCGCGTCCAGCAGCGCGAATTCCTGGCCTTTCTCCACAGGCCAGCGCACGATGTCGGTGCGGGGCCAGCACATCCCGTTGAAGACCACGACGCGCTCTCCTCCATCGGAGGGGATCAGCCCGGCCAGGGCAGCCAGTCCCTCACCGATGACGGCGTCGAAGGCCTCATTGGCGGCCGTCTGCCACTCACGGCGGAGGCGGGCGTTGAGCGCGCGGTTCTCGTCATCGGCGCCGTTCCAGGCATGATCGGCCAGGTAGATCAGGTTCATCCACCCCCCGGCGAGGCGAGGAGCCAGCGCTGCCCACCGCTCGGGGAGCAGGCAGGCGAGGAGAGCAGCCAGTCCGTCGGCGCTGGCGGCGCGTTCCTGTGCGCGCCGCCAGCCGGCGAAGTCACGGGCCAGGCTGGAGGGCCAGGCCTCCCAGGATGCGCCGTAATCTCCCCGATAGGTCGGCGGCGCGATCTCTCGCGTCGCAATCTGGGCTTCGATGTCACGCCAGAATTGTTCGTGTGAGGCGTTGACCAGGCGGGGGTAGTCCCAGCCCTGCGCGTTGTAGGCGGCGATGCCGGCGACTTTCCGGGCCGGCAGGTCTTTGCTGTGCGGGGAGAGGTCGCCGTAGCAGCCCACCAGTGCGATCGCGTCGAAGGGATATTGTCCTCCGAGCGCCTCATAGCGTGGGATGATCTCCGTATGGAGCGCGGTGCAGGTCGCGCGCAGGTCGCGGAGGACAAAATTGCCTTCCACGTAGTTTTTGTTGTGGCGGCGCACCAGGATACGGCTGCCATCCGGCCCTTCCCAGGCGAAGACGGGCGGCTCCTCCAGGCGGGCGGCCCAGGGACATTCGTAGGGAAGGATGGATTTCACCAGATGGCGCACGCCGCTGCCGGCGAGCACGGGCACCATCGCCCAGGCGATGGTGGGCGTCTCCTGGTGGTTGGCGTAAGCGACCTCCAGTCCGTGCTCCTTCGCCCAGCCACGGGCCGGGTAGAACTGGCGGATCAGCTCTTCCAGGCTCATGTCGCCGGTCAGGCACATGTTGAATATGGGATTCAGGGTGATGGTGCCCTGCCGGATGTGGTCGAAGAGCCTGCCGGCCTGATCGGGATAGCGCTCCAGGTAGAACTCCACCTCACGGGCGTGGACGAAGTTATAGTGGTTGCGATTGGCTTCCGGGGCGTCGCGCGTCGCCTCGGCCTGGAGCAACTCAGCCTCGGTGAGAGCGGCGTCATCGGCGCGGACGTCGTCCACGCTGGTATAGGCCCACGTGTAGTCGGTGCACACGTCGCTGAGCAGGTAGATCGTCCACGGGCGATGCGCGCCGACCGGGACGGTCGCCGTCGCGGTCTCGCCGCCTGCCGTCAGGCGCAGCGGCGCGGCCGGCTCCGGCGGGTGGAGGGGCCACAGCGTGGGGGCATAAACGGTATATTCCCGCACGCCGGGGCGGATCTCCAGCACCGTGATGGCCTCCTCACCGCCGGCTGCGATGGTCGCCGTACCGCTCACAACCTGGCCGCTGCGGTTCTGGATCGTGAGCCGCACCCACTGCCGCAGCCGCCCCTCGACATAGCTGAAAAATATAGTCTCCCGACCCTCAACGATAGAAAAGACCGGCATCCAGTACGCCTCCTGCCTCCTGCCTCCTGCCTCCTTCACGTATCCATCCCCACGCCAAACATAGCGCAATGGACCTGAATCCCCCAATCGTCGAATCCGTCCAGCCCGTAGATATAGCGCACCGCCGAGGCAGCGATCGGTTTGGGCGAGACGAATTTGATGGTGTAGTTGGCGTTATAGTCCACCTTCTCGAAGTTATCCCAGACGAACATCCGCTCGCCCCGCAGCAGGACGCGCTCGGTGACGTGTGCCCGGCGCTGATACTGGAAGATCATCTCAACTTCCAGGTCATCGGGATGGGGATTGAGCGCCAGGTAATGCTCGATCTCATTGAACGGAAAGGGCACCAGCGGGCGGTCGTTGTTGTAATACCTGATCCACTCCAGCCACAGGCCGTCGGGGAATTGCCAGACGGTGCTTAACTTCGTGCCGTTGAAGCTGGTCGAGCCGCCGGTGAACAGCTTCGCGCCGCGCATTACCTTCTGTCCACTGAGGAGATTGACCGCCAGCGGGGTGGTGCTGATTATTTTGGCCCCCCAGAAGCCACAATCGGTAAAGACATCCGGCGCGGCATCCGGGAAATTCAGGCTGGTGTTGGTCTCCGGTTTGACTTCCACCACCGTGGGCAGCGTGTACGGCACGCGCCTCTCGAAATAGGCCGTGATGACGGCCTGAGCCGGCGAGGTGGTGGGATTGTACAGGACCAGCTCCGCCACGCCGTAGCGTGGATCGGCCGGTGTAGGTGTGTGACAGAAACCGCTGGAGACGTAATATTCGTACTGCATTGTGAGATCCTCCCTTACTCGGTGATGGGGCCGGGCACGGCGGCCATGCCGGCGCGTACAAAGATACCCTTCGCCGCCGGACCCGCCGGGTCATAGAGATAACGCGTGGCGCACGTGGTGATCGGCGCGGTGGCCGCGACTTTCACCCCGTATGGCTGATTTTCGGGCACTTTTCCGTAGTTGCTCCAGGTGAACAGCCGCTGCGCCGGCACCTGGAAGCGCAGTGTGGCGTGTTCCACCCCCCGGTATTGGAGTACCATCGTCACTTCCACGTCCTGCTCGCCCGGGTTGAGGAAGTAGTAGACCTCGAACTCGCTGAACGGCGGCGGGAGCAGGGGGTTCGTGGTATCCACGGGCGCGCTGCAGGTGCGCCAGATGCCGTTGGGGAAATACCACAGGGTGTGCAAATCCGTCCCCAGGAAATGGGTGACGCCGCCGGTCAGGGAAGCGTCCCGCCCTTCCCCGCCGAACCCGCCGGTCCCGAAGATGAGGATGGGGATCAGGGGCACATTGCTCTCGTATTTGGCTCCCCAGAAGCCGACGTTATGCAACACATCGGGCACAGTGTTGCGAGAAGTCTGCAGGAACGACCACTTGGGCGGGACGTGGATGGGATCCGGCAGGACAAAAGGCTCGCGATCCTCGAAATAGATCGTCATGCGTGTGTCGCACGGTTCCCACGTGGGGTTGTACAGGAAAACCTCAAATCCTCCAAATAACTGGTCATTTGAGGTGGGATCCCGTTCGATCCCGGCTGATATGTAACTGATGTACGTCATGGCTCACTCCTTTATTTCTGGTGTGACAACTCAGCCTACCCTGATGCAAGACCCTAAAGGTCTTTGTTCTCGCCAGAAAGTCGGTACCCGCGGACAAGACCTTTAGGGTCAGGCCGCCTTATCGCCGGCGACGCAGGACGTGGAACTGGAACTTGTCGCCGCGATGGTAGTCCTGCGAATAGAGCACCGGGCGGTCGCGGGTATCGTAGTTGATCTGCTCCAACAGGATCCAGGGCGGAGAATCCGGCACGCCGATCCGCCGGCTCAGTTCGGGATCGAGCAGCACCGCGCTGATGATAGCCCTGGAGTAGGCCAGGCGGGTCTCCCACTCGCCCTCCATAACCGCCAGCAGCGATCCGGCGAACATCTCGGCGCGCAGCTCGCCGACCACGATGGCGCGGGGGAAGATGTCTATGGAGTAAATAACCGGCTCACCATGTGCCAGGCGTACCCGTTCCAGGACAACGACGCCCATCCCCGGGCTTAAATTCAGGCGGGTGCGCACCACATCATCCGGCAGTTCCTCGCGCAACGCGAGCACCTGCGTGCTGAGGGGGATGGCCAGATCGCCGGCCATCTCGGTGACGCTTTTCAGGTTGGTGATCGCCTCGCTCAGGATGCCGGATGCGCCCGCCGTTACGAGCCGCCCCACGCCGTGTCGGCAGAGGATCAGCCCTTCTTCCTCCAAAATCTTGAGCGCCTCGCGCACGGTGGCACGGCTGACGCCGAAACGGGCCGCCAGGCTCTGTTCCGAAGGAAGCTGTTCGCCGGTGCGGTAATGCCCCTGTTGGATCAGTTCCCAGATCCGATCCCGAACCTGGGCGGGCAGTGGTTTGTGGTCCAGTGCTTCCATGTCTCCCTCCTGATCAGGCTGTTGCCCAGGCAAGTATGGTACAGATGGCTTCCCCTGTCAAGCCGATGCCGCACGCATCCACACCAGCCGGGCCGCGCCCAGCAGACCGGCCTCCTCGCCCAGCGCGGCGACGACGAGCTGCGTCCCTTCCATATCCACCCAACTGCCGCAACGGCGCGCCGTCTCCTCCCGCAGCAGCGGAAGGAGGAGATAGGAGCCTCCGCGCATCACGCCGCCTCCCAGCGCGATGACCCGCGGGTTCAGCAGATGGATCAGGTTGGACAGGCCGATGGCCAGGTAGCCGGCGACCTCCTGAACGATCTCGCGGGCCAGCGGATCGCCTTGCCGGGCTGCCTCGAAGACGACCTCGGCGGTCACCTGGCCCGCGCCGGCCAGCTCAGGCATCATACCCCGGTGGCCCCGCTGAAGGGCCTCCTGAGCGCGCCGCGCGATGGCTGGCCCGGCGGCCAGCGCCTCCAGGCAACCACGGCGTCCGCAGTTGCAAGGCGGCCCGTCTGGGTCAATGATAGTGTGGCCCAGCTCGCCGGCCGTCCCGTGCCACCCCCGGAAGACCTGGCCGTGCATCAGGATCCCCGCCCCGATGCCGGTGCCGACGACGACGTAGACGAAGTAATCCACACCCATACCGCTCCCCTGCCAGGCCTCGCCCAGCGCGGCGGCGTAGGCGTCCATCTCGATCAGGGCCGGCCGGCCGGCCATCTGTTGCAGTATCTCCCGGAGCGGCACATTCTGATGAGCGCCAAACAGGTTGGGTGCGGAAAGGACGATCCCCCGCTCCACGTCGGCCATGACCGCCGCGCTGCAGCCAATACCGATGGCGGCTTCCCAGGGCAGGCCGGCTGCGGCGGCCAGGCGGCGCAGGCGGGTGACCAGCTCCTCCACAATCGGCTGCGGGGCGCGTTCCTGGCCCAGCAGGTATCGCTCACGCGCCAGGATCGAACCATGCGCATCCACCAGCCCCAGGAGCACTTTCGTTCCCCCGATGTCACAGCAGGCAGCGTAGGGGGTGGCTTCACCTGGCATGCAGCTCCTCCAGGAGTTCCACGGCTTTTTCGACCATGAGATACCCGCCCTCGCGGCCGACGCGCGCGTTGAGGGCCGGCCAGACCTCGTATGAGCCGCCGATGAAGGCGTGGCGTGTGGCGACGTAGCCGGCGTAGCCGTTGGCGTAAGAGACTACATAAGTGCGCCGGAAAGGGGAGCGCTCTTTGATCATCAGGCCGAACTCGACAAAGGCCTCGGCTGGCACCCCCACCAGCGCTGCGCGCCCGATGCGCAGCACCGTCACGTCGAACGGATACGTCAGGCTCTCCTGCAGTTCCTGTTGAAAGCGCTCCACCTCCTTTAACCCATAGTCAGTCCAGTGGGGATACTTTGTGGCAATGTCGGCGCGCCACCAGTAGCGGGTGACGTCGCGTTGAGCGAGCGCCAGCTCTGCCTGACGGCTGCCCAGTTTCACTTCGGGCAGGGTGCAGGCCTCGCGGTAGATCGCCATGATAGCGCTGGCCACTCCCTCGGTCGCCTTCTCCAACCCCTCAGGCTGCTGGAAGTCGAAATAGTTGGTGTTGCCGCTGCATCCGGGCAGGTAGAGGGTGGGGACGTGTCTGCCCATGCGTTCGTCCAGCGCCGCCTGCACCGTGTAGGGCAGGTCGGCCGAGTACTGGTCGCCGAAATTGAACGAGTTGTGGCCGGTGAAGTTCCACATCAGGCAGAGCGGCTCGTGGGCCGCATTCCGCACCACGAACAGCCCGAACTCCGGGTCAATCGGGCCTTCCGCGCGGTAAGCCTGATCCTTCGGGATCCCCATCCAGTGCGTCCAGACGCCGTAGTTGCGGGTATGTCGGCGGCGGTTGAAGATCAGCCACGGCAGCTCCGCGGTCACCACGCCGATGGAAGCCTCCTGGAGGGAGCTTCTGGCCTGGCACACCGCCTCGGCGATCGTCTCCACGACCGTGTTGACCCAGGCGCGCTCGCGCTGTTTGGCCTGCTCGTCGAAATATGGGTTGAAGGCCTCGCGGTAAGTATGGAGGGTCGGGAGCATCGAAGGCGCCACGTGCGTGTGGGAGCACGTCATAATCAACCCGTGGGTGGGTATGCCGCACCGCTGGTGGACCAGTTGAGCGGCGCGCTGCGCGTCCGCCCGGTCAATACCCAGCAAGTCCAGCGCCACCACCGCAACCTCATTTTCCCCATTCGAGAGGACGAGCGCCTTAGCGTACAGTGGCGTAAGGAACCCTTTCGCCCGGGGCGCGCCATCGCCGGTAGCCAGCCCCAGTTCCGGTTTCAGCTCGATTTCGGAGACTCCTGCGCGTAATTGACCCGCTTTCATTTAGCCTCCTCGTTGTAGAATTATCTTGCACACGGACAAACGCGGTTCCCTGCCTGTGCAACGCAGGGGGATTTTGCCAGCGCCGGGTCAGACGGCCGGCATCGGATACTTACCCAGCTCCCGCCAGACCTCGATCATCGCCTCCACATTGGCCCACGGCGTCTCTTTGACCAGTTGATCCACGGCGTAGAGCACGAACCCGCCACCCGGGCCGAGCGTCTGGATCGCCTGGCGGGTGGCCTGGCGTACCTCTTCCGGCGTGCCCTGACCGAGCGTGAGCGCGCCGTTGACCCCACCCCACAGGCAGACGCGCCCTCCCAACCGCTGCTTCACCTCCTGGAGATCGGCTTTCCCCTGGACAGGGTCTACTCCGATCAGGCTGTCTATGCCCAGATCGAGCAGGTCATCAATCAGGTGACGCCAGGAGGTGGTGATGATGTAAGAGAAGAACGCGCCGGCCTGATGGGCGGTGTCTATCAGCCGCTTCAGACGCGGCTTGAGCATACGGCGATAGTTTCTGGGTGTCCAGAAATCCGTGGTTTCGTACCAGGCGGAGTGGACGATCACTTCCACCCCTTCGTCGAGCAACAGCGCCATGCGTTTGAGTTCCCACTCACACACCAGGTCCAGCAATTCTTCCACGAACTCCGGCTGATCCATCTGCGCCAGGAGCAGGGTCTCTGTGCCCAGCAGCCAGAGCGCGGCGTCGCCCAGCGCTGTCCAGCCCCCTTCTAACACGACCCCCAGACGCTGCGCGTCCCGGCGCAACTGCTCTGCCGTGCGGCGGAACTCGGCGAGCTGGTCCGCGGTCGGCTCGCACAACAGGTAGCGCAGCCGGGGCAGGTCGGCGGGTGACTTGACCGGGAACTCCCTGGCGCGCGGGATGTTGTGGTCGCTGAAGAGCCGGATGTCGTCGCCGAAGGGCCAATCCTCGGTCTGGCGCACCACCTGTCTGAGCGGGCCGGCGGGGGTCTCGTACTCTTTGATGAGAATGGGATAGCGTTCCCCGGCTTCGTGCATGCGCTGCACACGGATTTCGATGCCCGGGACGCGGTTGACGTCGTAGTGCTCGGTCTTGTTGAGCGGCGGCTGGAGCAGCAGCGTATCGTCCAGTCCCAGGGCAAGCACGGCCTCGGCCCGCTCTGTCTGGGTGGTGTAGCGGAACGGGATGTCGCGGTTGCGCCAGAGGTTCCACAAGGGCACGTGATCCGGTTCCTGCCGCTGCATACACGTCAACAGACGTTCGCGGGAAGTGCTACTCTGCATACAGCTCCTCCAGCAGTTCGATCGCTTTGTCCACCATCGCGTAGCCGCCCTCACGGCCCACGCGCGCCGCGAGCACCGGCCAGACCTCATACGACCCCCCGATGAACGCCCGGCGCGTGGCGACGTAACCGGCATGGCCGTTCGTGTAGGTGGTTATGTAAGTGCGTCGGAAGGGAGAGCGGCGCTTGATCTCCAGCCCGAACTCGACGAAGATCTCACCCGGCAACCCCACCAGGGCGATCCCGCCGATGCGCAGCACGGTCACGTCGAACTGCACCGTCGCGCTCTCACCGGTCTCGGCCTGCAGCCGCTCCACCATATACCGGCCGAACTCGTCCCATCGGGGGTATTTGATGTGGATGTCATGCTTCCACCAGTAACGGGTGACGTCGCGCCGGGCCAGGAAAAGCTCCGCCTGACGGCTGCCCAGGCGGACCTCCGGCCACGTGCACGCCTCCCGATAGATGGCGACGATGGCGCTGGCAATGCCCTCGGTCGCCTTCTCCAGCCCGTCGGGCTGTTTGTGCTCGTAGTCGAAATAATTCGTGTTCGCGCCGCAGCCGGGCGTGTAGAGACAGGGGACATGCTCACCCAGGCTTTCGTCTAGCGCCGCCTGCACCGTGTAGGCCAGGTCGGCCGAGTACAGGTCACCGAAATTGAACGAGTTGTGGCCGCTCATATTCCACAAAAGGCACAGCGGGCGGTGGGCAGCGTCACGCACCACGAGCAGCCCCAACTCCGGGTCAATCGGCCCCTCCGGGCGGTAAGCCTGGTTCGGCGGGATCTTCATCCAGTGCGTCCAGACGCCGTAATCACGGGTATGACGGCGGCGGTTGAAGACCAGCCACGGCAGTTCCGCCGTCGCCACGCCGATGGACGCCTCCCGCAGATCATCCCTGGCCTGGCAGACGGCGTCCGCGATGGTGAGCACGATCATATCCACGAACTCCCGCTCGCGCCGCTTGGTCTCGGCATTGTAGTGGGGATTGAACGCCTCCTGGTACGCGCTGCCGCTGGGCATCGAGGAGGGCGCGACGTGGGTGTGGGAACACGTCATCAGGATATGATCAGCCGGAACGCCGCACCGCTCGCTGGCCAGGCGGGCGGCCTGCGCCGTATCGGCCAGGTCCATCCCGATCAGGTCGAGCGCGACGATGGCGACCTCGGTCTGATCATCGGCCAGCACCACAGCTTTGATGTAAAGAGGGGTCAGATACCCGCGGGCAGAGGGCGCGCCGTCGCCCATCATCAGCCCCAGCTCAGGCTTGAATTCGATCTCGGATACCCCCGCTCTCATCGCTCACCTCCCGGAGACCCTGAAGATTTCGAGGACCTTCAGAATCTTCCCGATCAGTAACTACTCAGCCCGATTGAAATCGGCCTCTTTGGGCGCTCTGCGCCGGGCGTCGGCCTACGCCGACGCGCGCCGGTCGGCGCAGGCCAACCGGTGGCCGGAGGCCCAAAAGGGTGACTTTAGTCACCGCCTGGATAGTTACCCCGATCATTCCAGCGGTCCCGGCACGCATGGCACCGACCAGAAGGCCATCAGCTCGTCGCAATCGTACCAGTTGACGGTGCGGATCCATTGGGCAGCGATCGGCTGATCGCTGCGGAAGTGCACGCCGTAGTGGAGATTGCGGCGGGCGATGTCGTCCATATAGACGCGCTTCACGCGGCGCGCGGGTACCTCGACATGGTGCTCCGCCACCCCATCCTCGTAGTACAACGCCATCGTCACCTGAGCGGCTGTGTCCCCCGGGTTAAGCAACACAGCCCACTCGGATTCCCGTACCCAGACGCGCTCCGGGGCGTCAATCACGATGCCATCGGCGATGTACCACTCGTGGCTGAGGCAAGTCAGCGCCAGGTATGAGGTTGCACATTCCCGCACCCCGTGGGGGGAGTGGGTCCTGGCGTCAGGCGAGTAATCGCCGCCGGTGTTGCACCATCCGATCGTAGCCTGGCAGACGAGCGGCTCAGTGGATTCCACCTGCAGCGCGAAGCGCACGTCGGGCTGCACCGGCCACTGGCCGGTGTTCGTCTCGAACGTGGTGCCCGCGCGGGCGACGAAGGAGACCACATCTGGCTCGCGATCCTCGAAGTAGAACGTGACCTTTAGCTCCGCGTCACGCGGCCCTGGATTGAAGGCCAGCAGATGTCCGCCGGTGGCGAAGAGTTTCTCCCTGTCCAGCATATAGTCGAAATCCAGCAGGTAATGGGTAGCCATCAGTTTTCCTCTCAGTTGATGTGGGATAGCCTTTCCAGGCCGTCCAGACGGGCTGAAAGCCCGTCCTACAAAGGGGATTGGGCCCGTGACCAGGCCCAATCCCCGCCTGGGCGAACGCGCTGCGAAGCGTTACCGGTACTCCGCGTACAGCCTCATTGCCTCCTGCTTCACCCGCGCCATGGCCTCTTCCGGCGTGATCTGCAGGTGGATCACCTCGTCTATCGCGGCGCCGATCAGGTCGGCGTACTCGCCGGAGATCGGCGTGCAGGGCAGCGGGCTGACGCTCTTCTTCTGGCCCTTGATGATGCGCACGACCGCCTTGGCCGACTCCCAGTCCACGCGCGGATCCTCCAGGTAGCACTTGGTCGAGATCAGGTCGCGGGTCGTGCTGGCGCCCTTAATCGCACGCTCGCGGGAGACCGACCAGCGCATAAACTCCCATGCCCACCGTGGGTGTTTGGCGCCTTTCGACATAAGCTGCGGCCAGACCCACAGCGAGACCGCCGGTTCTCCTCCCAACTTGCTGGCCGGGGCAAACGGCGCCGCGTCCACACCGAACTGGTTGCCCGGCTCCCAATCCGGGTGCATCTCGTCGAGCTGCTGGAGATACCAGTCGCCGTCAATCATCATCGAGAGTTTGCCGGAGAAGAAGGGCTGCTGCACCCCCTCCAGCCCGCCGATGCTGGACGACCAGCGGTCCAGTGTCTCCACGCCATACCGCTTGACCACCGCGACCATGTCGTTGAGCGCAGCCAGCACGCCGGGATGGTCGGGCGTCGGCTCATTCTTGTTCAGGTCCCAGATCTCCCCACCAAAGCAGCAGATCCACGTCAGATGCTCCCAGAACCAGGTGGTGAGCCGCATGCCCAGGCGGTCAATGTTGCCGCTGGCGTCGCGCGTGGTCAGCTCAT
>DAOTYA010000162.1:0-21710 GCA_034435075.1 Anaerolineae bacterium | reverse complement strand
CACGCCACCGGGAAGTGGGATATGAGGAGAGCGGTTCAATCCGCTCCAAAACGATCGCTCCGGCGGCGTCCAGCACCCTCAGACGCACCAGGTAATCTGCCTCAGGCCTGGCTATGGCCGACCAGATAAACTCCAGATGGCACGTGCCTTGCGGTGTGGTCACCACCCGATGGTGACAAACCTGAAATGGGCCGGCGCTTAAAACCTTTCCTTCCCTACACTCTCCCGGACCGACAGGCTCGGGAGGTGGCACGACTTCCACCTCCCCCAGAGGTACACGCACTCCACGGAAGTGGCCACTGGCGTCCCAGCCGCCAGGCTGTGCTCCTCGCTCATCGCTCAGGGTCAGTTGAACGGTGTAAGTGGCCGGAGGTATGCGTTCGGGCAGAGGAAGCACGAGCACAATATCGGCCCAGTCGCTCCCTCCTGGAAGCGGCCAGGCCGTGGTCGGGAAACCCGCCTGGTTCAACACCTGCTGCCCTACCTCAGCCCACAGATGACCGTCCGCATCTGCCAGGTACAGAGAAGCATAGAATCCGGAGCGGGTAGGTGAAACGAGCTGCCAGCGCAGATGGACCGGGAAAGGCGCGTTGACCGGGGTATTCGGGAGCAAAGCATCAACCAGGCGCAACTCCTGGTCTGGCGATGACCCGAAACGATACTTCGGATAAGCGTGATCAAAGCCCATCCCACTGGTCACAGATGGCCATCTCAGCCTGTAGCGGGTAACCGCGCTTCCTGCGATGGTGGTCGTCTGCTCCGCCTCGGCTATCGCCTCCAGTACCTGCCTGAGGTGCAGGTTGGTGAGCGGAGCGGCAGCGGGGTCGGCAACCAACCACAGCACATGCGCGGGGACGTTCAAAGCGCTCAGACGGGCAAGGATGGCTGAGGGGTCTGGCGCATCGGCAAATGAGACGATCGCGGCCGGTCCGCCATAGTGCCGTAAAAGGGGCGTCTCCGCATCAAGCAGGATCAATTCACCGGGTCTGCTCTGCTCATTCAGATAGGCGGCCAGCTCCAGGGGGGCCGTATTGGTCAGCACAGCAACCGGCCTGGCGAACTCGAAAACAAGCATGTAGGGGCGCAGCGCCGCTGCGCCCGTGCTGCCAGTAGGGGTGACAGTGGTGTAGGGCCAGGGTGACTGCACCACATAATCGGCCTGTGTTGCCCGGGATAGGGGCAAAGTGCGCCCCTTGAACAGGGAGGCAAAGGGTGGAATGGAAGGCGTCGCCACGCTCAGGCTCTCAGCCTGGGGAAGCCGGTTCAACCAGCGGGCCGCCATACCCATCTCCTCGCCCCATCCCACTTCCAGCACGTGTGCAGCGTACCCTTCCCCTCCAACGAGCGGATTGAAAGCGGCCAGCGGGTATGGTACACAGGGCAGCAAAATAATGAGCTGGATGATGGGGAGCAGCAGAAGCAGGCGGCGATCCAGGTGCATCCAACCCAACACCGCTGCCAGCATCAGAGGTGGAAAAACCGGCAACAGATACCGATCGTACTTCTTGGCCCCCAGCCCTATCATCGTGCCAAAGGCGAGGGCGAAAGCGAGCAACAACGCAAAGGTACGGCGCTGGCCGGCAGGCATACGCCGCACACCTGTCAGGCCGATGAGCAGCCCTGCCAGCACCACGGGAGAGACGCGGAACACAAAGACAACCGGATAGAAAGCCGGGCCAGGGTCATAAGTCATCCGGCCGGCGAAGAAAACGGGATGCTGGACTGTTTCAACCTGCTTTTCTGCGGAAGCGAACAGCCTCTCTATGGCAGCCGGCAGATCAGCCCAGAAGGCGGGACAGAACAACAAAGCGGTGAGGATCACACATGCCGGGAACAGAATTGTGCTGACAAGGAGTGCTTTGAGGTGCGCTCTCTGCGCTACCAGGATCAGCACCGGGATGAACGGAAGCAAGATCACGGCGGAGAGCTTTGTAAGCAACGCCAGGCCGGTGAAAAGGCCGGCTAGAGGCCACCAGAGCAGGCGGCGCGGTTCCGACAGCCCATTGAGACCGGCGCCCAGTGCCAGGGAGATAAAAGTCGTCAGCAACGCGTCCGTGTGCAGGAGGCCGGAATGGCCGATGAGGAATGGATCGCAGGCCAGGAGCGTGGTGAGCGCCAACGCCACACGCTGACCGTGCAGGCGGCCGATCAAAAAGTAGAACACAGCCAGCCCCGCCGTAGTGGTCAACGCGACGATGATCCGCCCCCAGGAGAGGAAAAATGCCAGATGACGGAACGCTTCGCCGTTTTCCGGGGCCAGCCATGCCAGGCGACGCACCCAATCCAGGTGGATGGCGCTTTCGGCAGGGGATAGTAACCGCTGCACCGCCACGCCAATGGTGCCGAGCCACATGGTCGTTACCCCGGGATGACCGGTCGTGGGGATGGCCGCCCAATCGCGGGCAGCGAGCGCATCAGCGAAGCGGATGGAGCGGTAAACCCAGGCCGGCTCGTCGGGGGTCACATAGCGGCCGAGTGGTACCAGTCTGAGCAAAAATCCACACAGACAAACCAGGCACAGGGCCGCGTTCCATCGCCGTGCAACCGTGCCACCCTGTGTGCTCACCCTGCTTCCGATCCCCCACCTCCAGGGTCCGACGGCTCGATCACCCGTCTGACGGTATAAATGGGTTTTCCCTGTACCTCGTGGTAGGTGCGGATGAGCATCTCCCCCAAAAGCCCCATCATCAGGAACTGCACACCCAGCAGTGTCAGCATCACGGCCAGGATCGTCCAGGGGTTCGTACCGATACGAAAGGCACGGAAGGCCTCCTCACCGTAGCGCAGGCCGGTGATGACTTTTGCAGCAGCCAGATAGAGCAGGAGCAACCCACCTGTGCCGCTGCTTAGCAGGCCGATCGTGCCAAAGAGTTGCATGGGGCGATTGGAGTAGCTGAGCAGAAAGGAAACGGTGAGCAGATCGAGGATGACACGGGGAATGCGTGAGATGGTGGTGTACTTGGAGCGGCCTGCTTTGCGGGGGCGATCATTGACCGGCACCTCGGCCATATGCACGCCGATCAGGCTGGCGATCTCCGGTATAAAGCGGTGCAGCTCACCGTAGAGACGCATCTGTTTTACCAGATCGCTGCGCAGTGCTTTCAGCGAGCAACCCCGGTCGTGCAGATGCACATCGCTCGCACCCGCTATCAGACGGTTGGCAATCATTGAGGGCAGCCTGCGGGTCAGGAAAGGCTCCTTGCGGTGCTGGCGCCAGCCGTTGACCAGGTCATAATCACCCTGTTCCATAACTTCGAGCAGACGCGGGATGTCGGCCGGGTCGTTCTGCCCGTCAGCATCCATGGTGATGATGATCTCGCCACGGGCGTAATCGAAACCGGCAGCAAAGGCAGCAGTCTGACCGAAATTGCGTCTGAGCTGGACGATGCGCAGGTGTGGTTCCTGCTCCTGCAAGCGACGGAGCACGGTCACGCTCTCATCCGAGCTTCCATCATCCACAGCGATGATCTCGTAGCTACGACCCAGACGTATTAACACGTCCGCCAGCTCTGGAATCAGCGCGGGCAGAGAGCCAGCCTCATTATAGACCGGTAGCACAACCGAAAGCTCACACATCGCACCTCCCGTTTCACGGCTCACGAGTATAACATCTTTTGCCGTTTGCACAAGATATGGTGCCTCGCGGGTGTCCGTCATGCAGGACAACTGCGAGCAGTCACCTACAACCGGCGTCGCTGCGAATTTGCCGTTTGCGCAAGGTATGGTATATCGCGGGCGTCCGTCATAGCAGGACAACTGCGAGCAGTTGTCCTACAAACTGTGTCCTGGCTGCAATTCTCCTGTTATACAGGGTTGTAAATTGTAACGAATCTGTAACGCAGCATGATTGCCACGCTACCGGTAATTTGTTATAATGAAAATGAATCAGAACGAATATGCTACGCATATTACCCGAAGGGCTGGCTGTACGACAACGCCTATCCGAAAAACGTAACCGACGCATCCCTATGCGTCGGTATAAGCGGCATAGGGATGCCGCTCGTACGGTTTTTCGGATAGGTTCTACGACGCCTGAAAAGCACCATGGGAACACAGGAGGGAGCACTCAATGGCATCTCCTCGCATACTATACATCGAGGATGAACCGGGAAACCGGTTGTTGGTGAAGCGAGTTTTAGAGGCAGAGGGGTTCTCTGTGCTTGAAGCGACCGATGGGGTTTCCGGGCTGGAGATGGCCGCTAAAATGCATAAGGAGCTTGACCTGATTCTGTTGGACATCAACCTCCCGGAGATAGACGGATATGACCTGGCAAAGCGTTTTCGCAGCACACCTGGTCTGCGCGAGATACCCATTCTGGCTGTCACAGCCAATGTGATGCGGGGGGATCGCGAGCGGACGCTCGAGGCAGGCTGCGACGGGTATATCCAGAAGCCGATTGACATAGACCTGCTGCCGGAGCAGATCAGGGCCGCTTTGAAGAAGAATCGCGGGTAGGGAGGCCATCATGAGCATCCAGCCCAGGGATGCCACCATTCTGGTAGTTGAGGACAATGCTCAGAACTTTGTCCTGATCACCCGTCTTCTGGCTTTCCTTGGTGTGAAAAGGTGCGAATGGAAAGCTTCGGGATGGCAGGTACTGGAGTTCGCCGAGACATTGCCTCACATAGACCTGATCCTGATGGATATTTTCCTTCCAGAGGAAGACGGATATCAGGTACACGAGAAGTTACGCGCCCATCCTCGCTTTAAGGACACCCTCATTGTTGCCGTGAGTGCCGACGTCTCTACGGAGAACATGGAGCGGGCCCGCAAGGCCGGCTTTGATGGTTTTATCGGCAAACCCATTGATCCTGACCGCTTTCCCAATCAGATTCGCAGCATCCTCCAGGGAGAAGAGGTCTGGCAATTGGAGTGATCGGCGACCCTCTGGCCGCCCCCAATTATTCAGGACGGGACAGCCATGTCAGTGATGGCAGGAGTGACAGAGCGTCCCCGCATCCCGACCACCGGGATGCGGGGTGGGCTGGGCAGGACTCTGCTCACAGCCTTCCTGGTATTGGCGATCGTGCCCTTAAGCGCTGTGACATGGTACGCAACCAGACGTGAACGCTATGACATTCAGCGCGAGGTGACGGCCAAGCTCTCGTCGGTAGCGACGGTCACGAAAACTTACATACACCGATGGATCGAGTACCAATCCGGCGAACTGGCCCTGCTCGCGGCATTGCCCGAGATGCAGCGAATTATTCTGAAGTTGTCCGAGGGAGCGGAAACAGCCCTCTCAACTGGCAGTACACAGGAAGAGATGGCCCGCGTTGAGCTGAGTGCACTCCTGCGCGCTCTTATGGAGCATGATAACGCTTTCCAATACCTGGCCCTGCTCGATGCTGACGGCCAGGTGCTCGTCTCCGTCACTTCAGAGAGCAGGGAGGACTCACCCTGCTCCGAGGAGTCCAGAGCGTGGCGAAGCGCGCTGACCGTGGAACATGCCATCACCGCGCCTGAAAACGAGGCAAAAGTGTTGGCGAAGCTGGTAGGGCGACTTGATCCGTGTGCCCTGGTGCGTGATGTCGAACAGTTGAACGGGTTGGGCACCACAGGAGAGGTGTACCTGGTGGACCGGTATGGTACTATACTCTCGCGCGGGCAGAAGGTGAACAGCCCGGGCGTCGAAGCAGCCTTGAGCGGCCAGGACAGCGAGGGTTTGACTTATAACTACGCCGGCACTCCTGTCATTGGCGTCTACCGCTGGTTGCCTGAGCTGGGGATGGCGCTGGCGACGGAACAATCTCAGGAGGAGGCCTTCGCTTCCACGGACAGCGTCACGGCCGCGGTCGTCGCCGCAACGCTGGTGGTGGCTATGGTCACCTCTATCATAGCCGCAGTTGTCACCCGCCAGATTACCCGTCCTATTGTTCAGTTGACCGAGTCGGCGCTCAACATCGCTTACGGGGACATGGAGCAATATGTACACGTCAAATCCCGGGATGAGATCGGCATCCTGGCCTACGTATTCAACCATATGGCAGCGGAATTGAAGGCTCTCTACGATGATCTGGAAGAAAAGGTTGCTCAGCGCACCGCTCTGCTCCAGAAAGCGAACTATCAGATTCAGCGGCGCGCCATCCAACTGGCCACCACCGTCGAGGTCAGTCAGGCAGCCACCTCGATCCTGGAGCCGGAACAATTGCTCCGCGAAGTCGTACGCCTGGTGCAGGAAAGCTTTTACTCCTATCTGTACGTAGGAATCTACCTGCTGGACGAGCAGGGGCAGCAGGTAGTGCTCAATGAGAGCAGGGGAGGTAGCAAAGAACTGGCCGCCCTTAAAGCACAGCCGGTCCCGGTCGGCGATGGCAGCGTTGTCGGGCAGGCCGCATCAGTGGGGGAGCCGCGCATCATGAAATGGGATGCAGAGCAGGCTGAGGCGCTCTTTTCCACCCCATTTGTCCGCGCCGAGGCGGCGCTGCCGTTAAAGATGAGAGACCAGGTCATCGGCGTGCTCGACATCCTGAGCACAGAGGAGGAGGACTTCGACGCCGACGACATCTCGGTCCTTCAAAATGTGGCCAATCAGATCACCATCGCCCTGGAGAATGCCCGCATCTACGTAACCGAGCGCGAGGCAGCCAGACGCCTGCGAGAGCTGGACCGTTCCAAGCGGCGTTTCCTGGTCAATATGTCCCATGAGTTACGCACTCCCCTCACCAATATCATCGGCTTCTCCAGGCTGATGCTGAAAGGGATTGATGGACCACTGAATGAACAACAAGAGCGGGATCTCCATATCATTTACCACAACGGCCAGCACCTGCTGGGGTTGATCAATGACTTGTTGGACATATCCCAGATTGAGGCCGGGTTAATGGAGCTGGAGTTCCGCGAGGTGAACCTGGGCGATCTCATCAACAGCGTGATGGCTACAGCCAGCGCACTGGTACGAGGTAAGGAGATAGAGTTGCGCCAGGAGCTTCAGCCGGAACTGCCACCTGTCCAGGCTGATGCAACCCGACTCCGCCAGGTACTGCTGCGCCTCCTGGCCAACGCGGCCAAGTTCACGGAACGGGGACATATCACCATCCGTTCGTGGGTTGATGATGACCACGTTCTGGTTAGTGTCAGCGACACCGGAATAGGCATACCACCGGAGGATCAGGAGCGCATCTTTGAGCAGTTCGAGCAGGGTAGCCTGGAGAACGGCCGCCGCCCGGAGGGAGCCGGCCTGGGCCTGGCGCTGAGCAAAGAGTTTATAGAGATGCATGGGGGACACATCTGGGTGGAGAGCCAGGTGGGTATTGGCTCCACATTTACTTTCTCATTGCCGTTGAGAGGCACGATCTCAACCGGGGGCACACAATGAATGCCAGAGTTAACAAACGCCCAATTGTGGGACAACTGCCAGCAGTTGTCCTACAAGCTGGAGGCACACAATGAATGCCAGAGTTAATGAACGCCGCCTGACGATCGGGCTGCTGACACAGGCTATTACAGATACGGGAGGATATTACTCTGCGCTATGGAGTGGCGTCGCCGAAGCGGCCCGCCAGCGGAACGTCAACCTGATCTGCTTCGCGGGTGGAGAACTCCCCTCATCGCCAGGCGACCGGGTCGCGCCCGGCTCGAATGCCGTCTACCGTCTGATCAGCGAGCAGGCCGTGGATGCCCTCATCATCAGTGGCTCGGTCTCTACTGCACAGCCGTCTGCGTTTCGCGCTCTCTGCGAGCATTACCGCGATCTGCCAATGGTGAGCATCACGCCATCGCTGGAGGGCATCCCTACCGTGCTGGTGGACAACTACAGCAGCATGCGCACGCTGATCACCCACCTGACCCGGCATCATGGATACCGCCGCATCGCCTTTATCTGCGGACCGGAGCATCAATCGGAAGCCAGGGAGCGCTATCAGGCGTATGTGGACGTGTTGAACGAGTATGGCCTGCCTGTAGACCCACAACTGGTGGTCCCGGGCGATTTTACGATACCGGCGGGAGAGGCAGCCATCCGTCTGTTGCTCGATGAGCGACAGGCTGATTTTGAGGCTGTGGTGGCTGCCAACGATGGTATGGCACTCGGCGCATTGAGCGAGCTGCGCCGGCGTGGCATCCGGGTGCCTTACGACGTGGCCCTGACCGGATTCGACGACATCGTGTCAGCCGGCGTCATTACCCCGTCGCTGACCACGGTCCGCCAGCCCATGTTTGAACTTGGAAAGCGGGCAATCGAGATATTATCCAACATGCTCGCCGGTGAACCACAACCTGCGGTGATTACCGTCCCTGCCGGACTGGTGGTGCGCGAGTCGTGCGGTTGCATCCAGCCGGTCAGGTTTACGGCGTCCATGGCCCGGGTCGCAGCGGATGAAACGCTTGAAAAAGTGCTGGCCACCCGGCGAGAGGACCTCATTTTCGCGCTGGCACATGCCGTGGGCAGTACCTCTCCCGCCGTGACTGCCCGCGCCGAAAGGCTGCTGGATGCCTTTGCCGCCGAAATTATGGGAGAGGCGACGGACAGCTTCCTCCTGGCACTGGATGAGATATTGCGTCAGGAAGCTGCGGAGGGGAGCAGGCTCTTTGCATGGCAGGATGCCATATCCGCACTCCGCAATGTCCTCTTACCCTGCCTCACCGATGCCGAAAGGCTGCGCGCCGCCGAGGAGCTGTGGCACCAGGGCCGGGTTATGGTAGGGGAGCGTATCAGGCGTGCCCAGATGTTCCAGGCACTGGAGGTGGAGCAGCTTACCAGCACCCTTCACGAAATAGGCCAGTCTCTCGTCTCAGCTTTCGATTTGGGTGCCATCTCTGAAACCGTGACGCGGGACTTCCCGCGCCTGGGCATACCCGGCTGTTATGTCGCCCTGTATGAGGGGCCGGGAGCGCCGGCCGAGAAGTCAAAACTGATCGCTGCATGGGATGAACACATCCACATCAACAGCCCAGAAGGAAATGTCTTTCCTTCCTCACAGTTGGTGCCCGGGGGACTGGCATCCCACCGCGAGCGCTTCACAATGATTGTGGAACCGCTCTTCTCGGGTGAGAATCCGCTCGGCTTTGTGGTCTTCGAGGCGGGGCCGCTTAAGGGGGAGATTTACGAAGCCTTGCGCAGCCAGCTCAGCAATGCCATACAGGGGTCATTGCTGGTACGGGCGGTAGCGGAACGCACCCGCGCACTCCAGGAGGCCAACTATGCTCTGCAGCGGCGCGCCATCCACCTGGAGACCAGCGCTGAGGTCACCCAGGCCATCACGTCTATTTTTGACCTGGACCAGTTGTTCCGCAAGGCCGTCAACCTGATCCGGGATCGCTTCGGGTTCTACCATGCGGGCATCTTCCTGATAGATGAGAGTGGGGAATGGGCAGTGCTGCGCGAGGCCACGGGAGAAGCTGGCGCACAGATGAAGGCTCAGGGCCACCGTCTGGCCGTGGCCGAAACGAGTATGGTTGGCTGGACCGCTCTGCACCGCAAGCCACGCATTGCCCTGTATGCAGAAGAGGATGCAGTACGCTATGCCAACCCCTTACTTCCCTACACACGCTCTGAAATGACCCTGCCCATGATGGTCGGCGGGAAGCTGCTCGGCGTGCTCAATGTCCAGTCCACCGAGGAAGCCGCTTTCGACGACGATGATGTGCGGGCGCTCCAGACCATGGCAAATCAGGTCGCTGTGGCCATAGAGAATGCCCGGCGCATCTCTGACGAGACCAGGTTGCTGGAGGTCGCCAGCCCGATTTACCGCCTCAGCCGCAGCCTGGCGCGCGCGACCACTGTGGACGAAGTTGCCGAAAGCATCATCTCCTCTATTGCCGAGACCGGCGCCGACGGCTGCACCGTGGTTGAATTCGAATTCTCACCGACAGGGGAGCCGGCTGCGCTCCTCTATCGGGGAGTGTGGCGGAAGGATCGGGAGGTCCAGTTCAAACCGGGTATGCGGCTTCCCATCACCGAGAGTCCCTTCCCCATCGAGTTAGTGAGCAGGCTATGGGTGGTGACGGACGTCGAGAATGACGAGATGCTCCCTGAGAGTGCACGCCGCGTCTTCACCGAAACCGGCGTTATGGCATTGGTCAACATTCCCCTGCAGGGTAGAGAACGGATTATCGGGCAGGTGGTGGTGCTGCGCAATACTCCTGGCCCGTTCTCGGAGGCGGACCTCAGGCTGTACGAGGCGATCAGCGATCAGGCGGCTGTGGCTATGGAGCGCGCCTACCTGTGGGAAGAAGCGCGACGTCGCGCGGAGTACGAGCGGCTCGTCCGCCACGCAACTGACCGCATCCGCCGCGCTCTGAATGTAGAAGAGGCTTTGCAGGCAGCGGCACAGGAACTTGCCAATATCATTAAGGTGCCCCACATATCCATAGAGCTGGGCACCCCAAACGGAGACCCGTGATTATGGACATGACTGAAACAACCGGCTGGGAAAGCACGTTAAGCCACCAGCGCAGCAAATTGCTCAACACCCTGTTGCTGGTCACGACGGTCGGCGGCCTGGCAGCGCTGGCCATTCAGTATATTACCCTCGTCCACCAGATGGCACTGGAAGCGCGGTTATGGACTGTAGCACCTTATGCCATCTGCCTGGCAATAGTAGCGGCCCTCTGGGCCTGGCGCGGCCTGAACCACTCTGTGCGCGCTTCTGTGCTCATTCTGCTTGGCCTGGCACTGGGTGTTCTCACCCTGGCACGGGGAGGACTGCCCGGCAGCGGACGTATCTGGCTGCTGCTCCCCCTGGCCCTGGCCTTTGTCCTGGTCGGCCCACGCGCTGGCTTCCTGACCGGCTCTATCGTGCTCATCGTGTACGTTATCGTCTCCGTAGCTATCAATCAGAAGTGGATCGCCCCCACCATAGCTGCTGACCTGACATCTCTCCCCCCGCTGGCTACAGAAGGGGCCTCGTACCTGACGGGGGTGGTCATCCTGGCTGTTCTGTGGTATTCATTCAGCCGGAACTGGACGGAGACGCTGAGAGGAATGGATGTGCTTAACCGGCGTCTCCGCCTGCAGACAGCGGGTTTGGAAAAAGCCAACGAACGTTTGCGCCTGCAAACCGCGCAGCTACAGGCCGCAACGGAGATCGCGCAAACCTGCTCCTCCATTCTGAACGAGGAAGAGTTATTGGCTGAGGCTGCCCGGCATATCCTCGCCAGGCTTGGCGCGACGGGTGTTTATCACGTGGGGCTGTTCCTTCTCGACGAGGAGCACGGGCAGGCCGTTCTGAAAGCCGCCACAGGCGAGGTCGGGCGTCTGGCTCTGGAGATGGGTTACCAGGTGCAGCTCGATGAAAGTTCAATTGTAGGGCAGTGTCTCATATCCCGCCAGCCCAGGTTGCGCTCTGACATCGGGGCGCGGGGCACCCGTTTTGGTCCGATACCGATGCCCCATACGCGCTCCGAGCTGGTCCTGCCGCTGCGATCACGTGGCACAGTCCTGGGAGCACTCGACGTGCACAGCACACGCGAAAACGCCTTCAGTGAGCCTGATGTCGCTGTCCTCCAGACCATAGCAGACCAGGTTGCGATCGCCATTGATAACGCCCGGCTCTTCAGTCGTACTGAGGCCTTGCTGGTGGAAATGCAGGAGGTTCAGCAACGTTATATGAGGGAGTCGTGGGATAAATTCCTCTCCCGCGATTCCGTGCAGGGCAAAAGCAATCGGATTGACTACGTCCTGCCCGGAGTGGCAGTTGAGAGCTTTCCGGCTGAGCTCAGGAACGCGGCGGTTAAACAAGGTCGCCCGGTGATCGCAACCGTTTCTGAGGAAACGGCCAAAACCGCGTCTCAGGCCATCGTGGTGAAATCGGAACAGGAGGCCCTGGTCATGCCACTTAAACTGCGCGAGCAGGTGATCGGCACCGTAGCTTTGCGCGATGTACAGCCCCGCCACTGGACGGCCGAGGAGCTTGCTCTGCTGGAGGTTATCACCGAGCAGATTGCTCTGAGTGTGGATAACATTCGACTCTTCGAGGAGACGCAGCGGGCGCTGGCAGAGACGGAAGCGCTTTATCGCGCCAGTCGGGCTATCGGGGCCGCCACCTCCGCGGAGGAAGTGGAACGGGCTTTGCTTGACTATATTGCCCGCACCGGAGTTGATGCGGCCCGTATCGCCTCGATCGAGTACGAGCGGGGAGTGCCTGCCTATATCGTAATGCGCGGTGGATGGCGGGTGGATGAACAGGCTATCCAGCCCTACGGTGCCCGCCTTTCGCTGGAGGAATACCCGTTACGGGAGTTCATCAACCAGAACGAGCCGGTCGTTGTAGAGGATGTGCTCTCCGATCCCCGGGCTAATGAGACAACACGTGCACTCGTCGCCAATGCCGCAGGCCTGCGCTCCTTTGTGCTTGTACCCATCACCGCCGGCGAGCGCTGGAGCGGCCTCATCTTTGCCGGCCGTAAGCAGCCCTCCACTTTCTCTGAGGAGATCATCCGGGGTTACTGGACCCTGGCCGGTCAGGCTGCCGTGGCCCTGGAAAGCATGCGCTTGCTTGAGGAGACGCGTCAGCGGGCCGAGCGCGAACGGCTGCTCAGCGAGCTATCGGCGCGTATGCGCGCCTCGCTCGACCTGGAGAGCGTGCTCAAAACCGCCACAGAAGAGATTTACCGTGCTCTGGGGCTTGAGAAGGTCACCATCCGCCTCGGCTTGAGCGATGGCCTCTCGAAGGAGGAAGTGTAATGAGCATTCGCCTGCGTCTGATCCTGCTGATCCTGGCGGTAGGCTTCATCCCTTCTCTGGTCACCGTCTTCTGGGCTACCTACTACGTCAGGGAGCTGACCATCCAGGGTTTGCAGACCGCAGTAGAAGAGACGGCCAGGGATAGCGTGCACAATAAAGCCTATGTCACGGCCCAGCAGATAAAGTCCTATCTGCGATTCCACACCGAGATAGACCTCTCGAACAAAGCTTCCTGGGGTACTGACAGGGGCCTGGCCATGCTGGCCGTGCAGACTTTCGGCAGGACCGGTCACACATTTGTCTTCAACGACAGGGGCGCCATCTACTTCCACGTTAATCCGGCCATGGTGGGCAAGAACCTGAGGGCCACAACCAGCACCCAACCAGAGTTATTGGGCATAGTGCGTGCTGCGCTGGACGGTTCTCCCTCTGAGGGTTTCTACATCTGGACAGATACCGATGGTACCGTCAGACGCGAGTTTGTGGCAATTGAGCCTGTAGAGGGTACCATACTCCGCGTTGCAGCGACGGCATCTGTGGAGGAATTTTACCAGCCCGCCCAGGCTCTGATTGTGAAATTGGGTCAGGTGACCGATCTGGCACGCCGTCGCCTTGTGATGGTTGTGTTGGCTATCGGTGCAGTGGCACTGGCAGCGGGTGGTATCGCCAGCCTGAGCATCGCCGCGCCATTGCGGAACATGGCTGCTGCCGCAACCCGGGTCATCGCAGGTGATTGGGAGGCCATCCGCCCGCTGCCACGCAGAGACGAATTGGGCACCCTCAGCTCCGCACTATATACTATGACCACGCGCCTGCGCGAGTTGATCGTGGGGCTGGAGCAGCAGGTTGCCGAACGGACCGCCAGCCTGGAGCGACGTGCCCGCTACCTGGAAGCGACGGCAGAGGTGGCTCGTGCCACGACGGCTGTGCTTGATCTCCAGGAGTTGCTCTCGCGCGTTGCCTCGCTGGTCAGCGAGCATTTCGGCTTCTACCACACCGGTATCTTCATGCTTGATCCGACCGGCGAATGGGCGGAATTGCGAGCTGCCTCGAGCGAGGGCGGACAACGTATGCTGGCACGCAAACACCGTTTGCGCGCAGGACGGGAGGGCATTGTGGGGTACGTCATCGGCCGTGGTGAGCCGCGCATCGCGCTCGATGTCGGAAAAGACGCAGTCTTCTTCGACAACCCTGACCTGCCGGAGACCCGCTCTGAGATGGCCCTGCCCCTCCGCGTGCGGGGTGAGACCATAGGCGTGCTGGACGTCCAGAGCAAGGAACCCGCTGCCTTCACCGACGAGGACGTGGCCGTGTTGCAGACGCTGGCCGATCAGGTGGCTACAGCCATCCACAATGCCCAGCTATTTGAGCAGCTCCAGGCCAGCCTGGAGGCAGAGCGCCGCGCGTACGGGGAACTGAGCCGCAAGGCGTGGGGAGAGTTATTGCGTGCCCGGACGGAGCTGGGCTTCTCACGGGACAGGCGCGGGCTGTTCCCCACCGGGGAACAGTGGAGCAGGGAAATGGAGCTGGCATTGCGTGATGGCAGGACCGTTGTCGCCGGGGATGCTACAACGCTGGCCGTACCGATCAAAGTGCGTGACCGTGTTGCAGGCGTGTTGGAAGCTCGCCGGGCTGCCGGGGAGGCGGGCTGGACACCCGAGCAGGTTGCCCTCATGGAAGCGCTCGCCGACCGGCTGGGAGAGGCGCTGGAGAGCGCCCGGATTCACCAGGAGGCCCAGCGCCGTGCCATCCGTGAGCGCCTCACCCGCGAAATCACCGAGCGGATGAGGCGTGCCACCAGCATAGAAGGCATCATCCAGACGGCGGTGGACGAGCTGTTCGGCCTGCTGGGCACATCGCGCACTTTTGTGCGTCTGGGCATCCCTGCGGAACAGGAGATTGAGCAAAGCGGCGACGGCAGAGTAAAGAGTCAGTAAGAGGTTGCCCATGAGCACGACGATCGTCATCAGCAATCAAAAGGGTGGAGTGGCCAAGACCACCACCTGCCTCTCTTTAGGTGCCTGCCTGGCTGAGATGCAGCAGAATGTCCTGCTGATAGACCTGGACCCGCAGGCACATCTTACCATCTCGTTGGGGCTGAACCCTGAGACGCTCCGGCGGGCAGTTGACGATGTGCTCCTGGGATACACCTCACTGATAAGTGTCAGCCGCGAAAGCCCGGTACCGGGCATGGACATCGTCCCGGCAAGCCGGATGCTGACCGTGCTGGATAAAGTGCTTTATGGACGGCCAGGATACCAGTTCCACCTGAAAAAAGAGCTGGAAGCTTTGGGAGAAGAGTTGTATAATTTTATCCTGATTGATTGCCCGCCATCGCTGGGCACGCTTACTTTAAACGGACTGGTGGCGGCGGATGTGCTCATCATCCCGGTCCAGTGTGATTACTATGCCGCCCAATCGCTCTACCACTTCATTAAAATGGTGCGTCAGGTGAAAGAGAAGATGAACCCTCGCCTGGTCTACCGCGTTCTGGTGACCATGTATGACCGCCGCAATAAGATATGCAGGATCATCCACGAGCAGATGCAGCGGGGGCTGAACAATGTTTTATTTAACACCGTGATCGAGGTTGATACCAGGCTGCGCGAGTGCCCGGCTTTCTCACAACCGGTCACCATATACGCCCCCAGCACCCGGGGCTCCCGCCAGTATCGCGCCCTTGCCAGGGAGCTGATGGACAATGCAGGATAAAAACCTCGCTTCCCAAATTGAAGAATTGTTTAAGGAGCCTTCAGCCGAACCGGAACAGGTGGCGGATGAGGCCGGACCGCCGCTGGAGAGCACCATCCTTGAGCTGCTCGAAAGCAGGCCACCCCGCGAGGCGAAGGTAGAGGCGCCGGCGCCAACGCCGTCCACGCCGTCGGCCGCTCAGCCTCCCGGCCAGCCTGCCCAACGTCTCACAATGCTGAACATGCTCCTGGGTGCCCTGGCGAGCCTGGTCACCCTGGCGCTGCTGTATTTATTGGTCCGTTTTACACCACAACTTGCGCTGTCGCCGTCCCTGCTCTTACCCCTTGCTGGCGCTTACGCGGCAGCGATGCTCGTTATCGTTTTCCTCCAGTGGAGGAGTCACCGTACCATGCTCCAGCATTTCCTGGGAGCAGAACAGCGGTGCGCCGAAGCTACATGTTCATGTGCACAATTTGAAGCACGCGTGGAGGAACTGGAGCGCTCTAACGCTGAGCTGCAAAAACACATCACGCGGCTTCAGACCGCTCTTCAGATAGTCGGCTCCATTCTGCCGCATATGATACAACTCGACGAACTGAGCGCTCAAATAACGGCATTGCTCCACGAAAAACTCGGTCTCTATTATGCAGGCCTCTTCCTGACCGATGAGGCAGAGCAGACTGCGGTACTGCAAAGCGGAGCATGTCATCTCGGGCGGCGCGCTGTGGCCCCTGGCTATCGGGTAAGGATCAGCCCGGCGCTGCCGGTGGGATGGTGCATCATCAACGCTCAGCCCCGCCTGGCCTCCGGTGAAGGGCAGGTGACCCCCCTGTTACCGTATGTGAAATCCGAGCTGGCCCTGCCGCTGCGCTCGCGCGGCCTCGTGCTCGGCGCCCTTGCTCTGCAGAGCGCTGAGCAGGACTTTTTCTCGCAGGAAGATATCCCTGTGCTCCAAATCATGGCCGACCAGATCGCTATCGCCATTGACAATGCGCGCATCTTCGCAGAGGTACGGACCAGGCTGCAGGAGCTGGTGGAGCTTCAGAGGCAACAAACGCGTGCCGTGTGGACCCGCTTCCTGTCCGCCCACCGGGAGCCGCGCTACGAACGCACCAGGCCTGACCTCTCACCGCTCGGTGAGGCTGTGCCGCCCGAGGTCGAGCAGGCCATCATCAGCCGCGACATCGTGATTGACACAGGGAATGGTTCCGGCCCGGCCACCCTGGTGGTCCCCATCAGCCTGCGCGAAGTTGCGATCGGTGCCCTGGGACTCCAGAAGACTGATAGCCAGCGGGAGTGGAGCGCCGACGAAATCGCCCTGATAGAGGCTGTGGCCGACCAGATGGCGCTGGCTATCGAGAACGCCCGCCTGCTTGAGGAGACACGTAGACTCGCAGAGCGAGAACGGTTGATCTCCGAAGTCACCGCCCGTATCCGCGCCTCCGCTCAGGTGGACACTATCCTGCGCACTGCAGCGCGGGAGCTGGGACGCGCCTTCCGGGCAGCGGAGGGAGTTATTCAGTTGCACGGAGGGGATGAGGGCAGCACAAACGCAGAGCAAGGTGACGGTTACCGTGAGGGTGACCGTCATTCGGGTGGAGGGTGAAATGGAGCGTTTTCCCTTCCGAGGGTTTCTGAACACCATAGTCGGCCGACTGTTAGTTATGGCCCTGATCGGGAGTAGCATCGCGCTGGCAGGTGGTGCTATCAGCATCTCACAGTTGCTTCGTATCCGCGCTGCGGTCAACGCTATGGAGGATACAAACGCCTATCTGGTCAACGCTCTCACCGTTGCCCACGAGTCCACAGAATTGATTCTGGATATCCAGACAGGCCTAGCTGCCGGAGTGGACCCGGAGCAACTGGCACGCGAAGTCTCTTCAGGCCTGACAATGCTGGAGGGTTACCGGCAAGCGTTGCTCGAGCAGGCCCAGGCTTTCCCCCCTGATAGCACTCTCCGGATGCGCACAGATACGGTGGCAACCCTGGTAGAAAACAAGATTGGCACCGTCCGGCAGATCATCCAGGCTATGGAGGAGGGTGATTCCGCGGAGGTTCAGCGCCTGACCGGCCAACTGGACGTGACTCACCAGTTATTTGATCAGGCAATATATGACCTGATCGAGCTGTTCAGAAAACATCACGACCACGCCCAGGAAGAATCCATGATAGCCACTCGACGTGCGCTTGCCGTCATTCCCGGGGTGGCAATAGCGGTGCTCTTGACAGCGTCTATCGCAGGGGTGATCGTACTTCGGGGCATGGTCGTTGGGATTCGCCTGCTCTCCGCCGCTGCCGGGCGGCTGGCAGAAGGCCACCTGGAGGAACGGATGCCGACGCAGATGCGGGGCCCGGAGGAATTCCGTTACCTGGCCCGCACCTTCAACGATATGGCAGCCCAACTGCAGCAGCTCTACTCCGGTCTGGAGCAGATGGTTGCCCTGCGTACGGCCGAACTTGCCCGCCGCACCGCCGAACTGGAGGCCGCGGCACAGGTGGCCCGACGGGCTGCCGAGATCCGGGACACGGGCACACTGCTTAACGAGACCGTGCGTCTCATCTCCGACCGCTTCGGCTTCTACCATGCCGGTATCTTCCTGATAGATGAGGCCGGGGAGTACGCAGTGCTACAGGCTGCCTCGTCGGAGGGTGGGCAGCGCATGCTGGCCCGTGGGCATCGGCTGGCGGTGGGCAAAGTGGGGATTGTTGGCTACGTCGCGGGTGCAGGGCAACCCCGCATCGCACTGGACGTGGGAGAGGATGCGGTCTTCTTTGACAACCCGGATTTGCCGCTGACCCGCTCGGAGATGGCGTTGCCTCTGAAGTTGGGGGAGCGGGTCATCGGCGTGCTGGATGTGCAGTCAACAGAGCCGGCAGCGTTCACCGAGGAGGATGTGGCGATACTGCAGACACTGGCCGACCAGCTCGCGCTGGCGATCGAGAACGCCCGTCTTCTGGAAGAGAGCCGCCGTGCTGTCGAAGAACTGGAGCGGCTGTACGGAGAGCAGACACGAGAAGCCTGGCGCACCTGGACCGTCGCCCGGCCGTCCGCCTATCGCTATACCGGGGTGGATGTGGAGCCACTCCAGGCGCCGGTTCCGTTGGGCAGCGGAGAGGATGGTCGCCTGCTGGCCGTGCCCATTCGCCTCTGGGGGCGGACCATCGGGTCCATCCTGTTGCGGCGCACTGAAGAGCAGCAGCCGTGGACGCCGGAAGAGCAGCGCTCTGTGGAAGCGATCGGCGAGCAGATCGCCCTGGCGCTGGAGAACGCCCGACTTCTTGAGGAGAGCAGACAACGTGCCACACAGGAGCGCATCATTGCCAATATTACAGCACGGGTACGTGCCTCCCTCGATCCTGAGACAATCCTGCAGACCGCGTTGCGGGAGTTGGGCATGGCGCTCGGTGCCGACCGGGTGTTCGTAAGGTTGGGTGCTGCTGCACAGCGAGCGCAGGAGGAATGAAGGGATTTGGAGTGGATGAATTACTGCTTTGCGGCCTTGAAAACCGCCCGAGTATACCGCAGCAGATGTAAGTGCTGCGCAGGTAAGTTCTGAGGACGGCACAAGTGATGAGTGAGAGAAAAGGGCACTCAGGGAATAGCTATCGGCAAGGCTCGCGCCCCACTATCGGCCTGCTCTGCGACTTGCTGCTGAATGAGTACAACATCGGCCTGTGGCGCGGGGTCCACGACACAGCCCGGAAGCATGGGGCAAACCTGTTATACTTCCAGGGCGGCCTGTTGTATGACCCCTATCAGCCTTACCCTCTGGCCAGAGCGATTTACGATCTGGTGAGCACAGAGGTCGTGGATGGATTGGTCATTTGGGGCGCGCAACTGGTCCATTTCACCGGCCCGGAAGCGCTGGTTGACTTCTGTGAACCTTACCGTTCCCTCCCGATCGTCAACATCGGCCTGGAGCTGGAGGGCATACCAACCCTGCTGATAGATAATTACAGGTGTATGCGCGACCTGGTAACGCACCTCGTCGAGGTACACGGCTACCGGCGTATTGCGTTCATAGGGGGGGCAGAAGATAACCCTGAAGCACAGGAACGGTACCGCGGTTACGCCGACGCATTGAGGGAGCACAACATACCTCTGGATGCCACACTTGTCGTCGGTGGGGAAGCAATAAAATCATACAGCCTCCGCCAGCGCTGGGACGAAACCAGGGCAACCAGGTATGGGGGGATTGGTGTGCTGCTTGACGAGCGCCATCTGCAGCCACGGGTGGACTTCGAGGCACTTGTCGCCTGGTCTGATCACCCTGCCATCGGTACGACAGAGGAGTTGCGGAGACGGGGGTATCGCATACCGCACGATGTGGCCGTGGCAGGCTTCGACGACACGGTGGAGTCCCGAAGTGTCATACCACCTCTGACCACGGTACGGCAGTCGTTCTACGACCTGGGAGCGCAGGCAGCAGGGATGCTGCTCAGGCGGCTGAGGGGGGAGGAGATACCAGAGCGGACTTACCTCCCCGCTGAAATAGTGCTGCGTCGGTCGTGTGGATGTACGCTCGCGGCGGTGGAGCAGGCCGCAGCAGGGCCCGCAACATCTCTCCAGGTCACAGAAGGAGGGTCGCCTGAGGAGTCCATCGCCGCACGGAGAGTCCAAATCCTGTCGGAAATAGTACGTGCTGTGAATGGCCAGACAGGCGAAGCCGGCGAGTGGGCAGCGCGGCTGTTGGATAGCTTTACCGCCGAGGTGGCCGGCGAGGCCCGCGGGCTGTTCCTCCCCACGTTGGAGAGCGCTCTGAACCAGATGCTGGCGGTAGACGGAAACGTCGCTGCATGGCAGGGCGCACTCTCGGTGCTGCGGCGGGAGGTAATCCCCTGCCTGGGCGACGAGGCGATAGTAAAGCGGGCCGAGGACCTGTGGCAGCAGGCGCGGGTACTGATCGGCGAAATGGCGCTCCAGGCTCAGAAGTACAGGGAACTCCAGACCGCACGACAGGTTCAGGCATTGCGCGAGCTTGGCCAGGAGCTGACTGTGACGCTCGAGCTTACGGAGCTGATGGATGTACTGGCCGACAGACTACCCCGCCTGGGCCTGCCGTCCGCTTACCTGGCCCTCTACGAGGACCCGGCTGAGCCTGCCCAATGGTCGCGGCTGATGATGGCCTGTAACGAGAGCGGCCGTGTCGCGCTCGAGCCGGGGGGACGCCGCTTCCCCTCCCGGCGTCTGTTGCCAGAAGGGCTGTTACCTAAACGGCAGTACAGCCTGATCGTGGCGCCGCTCTATTTCCGGGAGCGCCAGTTGGGGTTTGCCCTTTTGGAAGTCGGGCCACTGGACGGTAACATTTATGAGGAACTGCGCGCGCAGATCAGTGCCGCACTCCAGCAGACACTGCTCATGCAGCAGAGCAGACGCCGCGCGCTTCAACTCCAGACGGCTGCCGAGGTCTCACGTGCAGCCAGCAGCATTCTGGATCCGGAGGTCCTGGCTCTCCAGGTGGTGGAGCTGGTGCGCGAGAGATTTGACCTGTACTACGTCGGTCTCTTCCTGGTTGACCAGACCGGTGAATGGACCGGCGAGCCGAACAGGTGGGCCGTGCTCCGTGCCGGCACCGGAGAGGCGGGACGCCTGATGCTCCAACAGGGCCATAAGCTCGAGATCGGCGGTGCCTCCATGATCGGATGGTGCATCGCCAACAAACAGGCACGCATCGCGCTTGACGTGGGCAAAGACGCCATCCGCTTTGACAACCCCTTCCTGCCGGAGACCCGTTCCGAACTGGCCCTGCCGCTCATCAGCCGGGGCCAGCCTGTCGGCGCGTTGACCATCCAATCCTCCAGAGAAGCCGCCTTCTCCGAAGAGGACATCGCCGTGCTTCAGACCATGGCCGATCAACTGGCGAACGCTATTGCTAATGCCCGGCTCTATAACCAGGCCCAGCAGGAGATCGCCGAACGCAAACGTGCGGAGCAAGAACTCACACAAGAGCGGAATCTCTTCCGCGCGCTGCTGGATAATCTTCCAGACTCGATCTATTTCAAAGATCGGGAGAGCCGCTTTATCCGCATCAGTAAAAGCACGGCTGAGAAGTTCGGCATGAAGTTGGAGGACGTGCTTGGCAAGACCGACTTCGACATCTTCACTGAAGAACACGCCTCACAGGCTTACGCGGATGAACAAAACATCATACGCACCGGTCAGCCGATTCAGTTGGAGGAGAAAGAGACCTGGCCTGACGGCCGTGTGACCTGGGTGCTGACCGTCAAGATGCCCCTGCTGGACGAGCAGGGCAATATCATCGGCACGTTCGGTATCACCAGGGACATCACGGCACGCAAGCTGATGGAGGAGGAGCTGCGTAAGGCTCACGAGGAGCTGACCCGTTATACAGAAAGCCTGGAGCGGCGCACCGTCCAGCTCAGGGTGGGCGC
>DAOTYA010000161.1:0-13361 GCA_034435075.1 Anaerolineae bacterium | reverse complement strand
GACGAAGGCTGACCTGATGGGAGAGGCGGTGCCTCTGGTATCGGGGCCGTATCAGCTTTCGTTTCCCCTGACCGTCCCCGCCTGGCGGGAGTGGGTCCTGGCCGAGGCCTGGAGAGGCACGATTTTTGAGACCCTAACCCGGCACGATTTTATGGGATTCAACACTCCCTTTCGCCCTTGTATAGAGCTGAAGCAAGGCTATCCCAGGTTTGCTTCGTCCGGTGTCACCAGGATCTTCACGTGTTCCGCCTTGTTTGCAATCAACTCCTCGAGCCCCTTTTCCACAATATCATCCAGCCCGATCCGCCCTGTTATCAGTGGCTCGGCATTGACCCGCCCGTCTCCGAGCAGTGCAACAGCCGCTGCAAAGTCCTCGTCATAGATGTGCGAGAAAGATCCGATCAACTGTATTTCATTGCCGACTACCGGGAAAAAGTTGATGGGGACAGGCTCATTATGCAAGGTCAACAGGACTACCCGTCCCCTCTTACGAACCAACTTTGGAGCCAGGGCAATCGTCTCAGCGTTGCCGCCTGCTTCAAGGACGACGTCAACTCCCTGCCCACCTGTCTGATCCTTGATCGCTTCAACGGGATCAGCCACCCGTGGATCGAACACCTTGGTGGCTCCCATCCGGGAGGCCAACTCCTGCCGCCTGCTCTCTACCTCCAGAACGTACACCTGGGATGCACCAGAAAGAAGCGCTGTCTGTAAGCATAAGAGTCCAATGGTGCCGGCACCAATAACCGCAACGGTGTCCCCAAAAGACGTACGCGCCAACCGATTGGCTCGAATTGCGACCGAGGTTGGCTCGGCCAGTGCTCCTACTTCCTGAGGAACGCCAGGAGGCAGTCTGAAGCACATATAGGTTGGCGCGTTGACATACTCAGCGAAGCCGCCATCGGTCATCAGTCCGAGAATAGCCAGCTTCTCACAATGGTGCACCTGGTGGCGGCGGCACCAGTAACACTCACCGCAATGGATCAACGTATCAGGCGTGACCACGTCGCCCACCTTGAATTCCTTGACGCCGGGGCCGACTTCAACCACCGTACCAACGAACTCATGCCCCAAAATCATTGGCGCCTTACGTCCAGTGAGTGGGTTCGGCTCCGCCACCGGAATGTAGAGCGGGCCATACAGATATTCCTCCAGGTCCGTCCCGCAGATGCCACACCATGTGATCCTGATCTTGACCTCATTCTCGCGCGGCGGCGGTGGGTCTGGAAATTCCTCTATTCGGATGTCGCGTCGGCCATACCAGACAGCGGCTTTCATAATCCTCACATCACTCAAGAGAACGCAATCCGAGAGCCTTATCCGCCTCCTAAGATCATGAGGAGCAATATCTCCTGCTGGTCCGACAGAGGCAGGGCGTCGTCATAAACGTCAGCGTCTTGGGTCATAATTAACACCGGCCCTCGGAAACGCTTCGCCTCAGCGTCCCAGAACTGAGGTGGCAGTTTATCCCCCCAGTGGGCATCAACATAGTCCAACAGGTCGCGTAACTTTGCACCATCCGGCAACTCAATCTCAAGGCATGCACTGCCGAAATACTTTTCCAGTGATCCAAATATCCTGAGACGGAGCATCATCCATACAGGTCCCGTGCCACATCAGCCAGGCCCAGCTCGATCAAACTATCGCGACGCGGTTTGCCATCGGGTTCCCAGCGGCGTATTTCATAGTATTCCGCGAGCTGATACTCAAGGTCCGGCACCTTACCGGCAGCACCCCCTTCAGCAAGGGGGGTCAATGAGCGCAAAGGAAGCCTGTCATCTTTGCGACGTATGCCGCAGCGGTAGTTGTAGGCTCGATAGAGGGCATTGATGCGATCGCCAATAATAAGCAAGTCCTGTGGTGTCAATTCACTGCCTGTTGCGAGATTCAGCAAAGCAGCCAGCTCCGACGGTTTCAGCGTAAACCCGGCAAAATAACAGATGACCATTGAATCAATGATGTGTGCCCAATTCTGGGCCAGGCGGGCGATCTTTGCTTTACCTTCATTGCTGTGCCGCGGATAGAAACCGGTCAGACCCCATTCGGACAGGTCGGATAGCGGGTTGGCCGTGTTTTCATAGAGGTCCGACATGCCATGCAGATGGCAACCGCCACGCGGGCTGGTGGAATAAGTCGTCGCCCAGGCGAAGAAAGCGCGTGGATCATGCATGGGCAGTTCCAGGCCCTTCACCTGCACAGCGAAATCCATTGCTCCATGACCCAACTGTTCAGCCACTCTACGCGTGCCTTGCCCAAGAAGCTGGCCGATCCCTTCGCCGAAAGCGATCTGTTCGATGACCCTGATCAACGCTTCTTTGTTGCCCCAAGTCAGCTCAATGCCACCTGTGTCTTCTCTGGTAATCAGTCCCTTCTCATAGCACTCCATGGCAAAGGCGATGGTTGAGCCACAGGAGATGGTGTCCATACCATAGATGTTGCATAGGTGAGCAGCGTATGACACAGCCTTTAGGTCGTCAACCATACACATCGAACCAAGTGCCCCGAGGGACTCGTATTCAGGACCTGGACCGTCCATCTTGTATGGGCCTTCTTCGATCTTGACCCAGCGCGAGCAGCCAATGGTACACAAGTAGCAGGCCACGTGTGGTACCAGGATGGTGTCTCTCATTTTCCTACCACCCAGGCTCACACATAGTTCCTCATAAGAACCGAGCGACCAATTTTTGACGGGGATATCGCTAAGTGGCCAACGGTTGTCCATCACTTCCGCTGTTCCAAACTCGCGCAGATCGGCAATCCTGGGATCTGTTGCGTTGCGCCTGTTAATCGCCAACGCGAGCTCCCTGTAACCTTCCGGGTTGGCTAACTCTACCTGTCGTGTGCCCCGCACAACAATAGCTTTCAGGTTTTTGCGTCCCATCACTGCGCCGTTGCCACCGCGTCCGGGCGCTCGTCCGGCATCGTTGATCATACAAGAGAAGAGTACCCCTCGTTCTCCAGCCGGGCCGATAGAAACCACCCGCGCTTTGGGCTCCCCGACCTCCTCACGCAGCACGTCTTGGACCTCATAGGTGTTCATCCCCCACAAATGAGAGGCATCCCGGATTTCCACCTGACCATCGTTGATGTACAGGTACACAGGGTCAGTAGATGCCCCTTCCAGGATCAACCCGTCATAGCCAGCCCGCTTGAATTCAGCACCCCAATGTCCGGCAGAGCTGGAATCACACAAAATACCGGTCAATGGTGCTTTGCAGATAACCTCGTAGCGACCAGCAGTGCCCAGGGAGGTAGCGGTAACCGGCCCGGTCATAATAATCAGCTTTGCATCCTGGCTGAGGGGATCGGTTTCGGGCGGGATTTCATTGTAGGCTATACGCACACCCAGCCCTGCACCCCCAATGTAATCGCGTGCCAGCTCTGGACTAAGAGGCTCCTCAAGCACCTGACCTGTGGTGAGATTGATGCGAAGCAGTTTTCCCATGTACCCTTTCACTGTTAACCTCCTCGTATAACAGTTTGGTGTAGGAGCGCCAGCCCGCCGCCCACTCGACAAAATCGGGAATCTCCGGCATCCCTTCAGGCTGAGCCCTCGGGGCGAAGCCTGGAGGCTGGTCCAGGTAGGGAAGCGCTGCGTCTACTCTTCCTTGACTTCTAAAGCCCCCTCAGTTATGTCTGTCTTGGCCGGGGTCCCACTCTTTTGCAAGATCTGCGCTCGATCAGCATCGTGCTTAAGGCATACGTACGCGGCTTCTCAGGAGGATGTCCTTCGCGAATACAACGCAGGAGCAACTGGACAGCGAGCATCCCCATCTCTTCTACCGCAATATCTACAGTAGTGATGGGTGGCTGCCAGAAGGTAAGCCACTCCGAGTCATCGAAGGCGACGACCGAAATATCATCAGGTACCCGAATTTTGTGTTCCACCAAAACGGTCATGGTTCCCATCAGAAGGCGGTTACTTGTGGCGAAAATGGCCGTAGGCCTTGGTGAAACTTCAAGAAGTTCCTGCGTCGCCCGGATACCGTACTCCTTGGAAAAAACGCCGATCTTCAGCAGTGCCGGATCAATCTCCAGTCCCGCGTCCATCATCGCGCGCCGGAATGCATTGAGGCGATCCTTGCCTGTGGTGATTTCGGGGGAACCAACAATTAGGGCAATTCTTTCATGGCCAAGGTTGATCAGATACTCGGTCGCTTGATAGGCACCTTGAAAGTTGTCAGCTACTACGCCATCCAGGAGATCAACTTCCCGCCGCCTGTTCAACTCCACCATAGGCATCCCCTGAGCCACCAGCCTCCGTGTATGAGCAGAGTATCCATCGCTTGCTGGCGGTACGTAGATGATGCCATCCACCCTTCTTTCCCAGAAAGAGCGCAGATATTCCTGGTAAGAGACTGCAGAATCTCCGGTGACGCCTAATAGCATGGTATAACCATGCTGTTTGAGATTCTCCTCAATCGCTTTCGCAACGCTGGTGTAAAAAACATTCAGGATATCAGGGATAATCAGCGCCACAAGGTTAGAAGGTTTGCCTCTCAAGCTACGAGCACGTGCATCAGGTTGATAGCCTAGCTCAGCGATGGCCTTTTCTATACGACGGCGGGTTTCTTCACTGACATACCCACTGTTGTTCAACACGCGGGAAACCGTCGCTGGAGAAACATTCGCGTGTCGAGCAAGATCCTTGATTGTGACCACTGGCCGTTCCTGCTCAGAGCAAGTCGAAGAGAATAGCTGCGACCGGCACTTTCTGATAACGTTTCCACAAATTATTGTACCATAAATCGCAAATTTTGTCAATATTCAGTTTTTGGTGTGGTAACGTTTTCACATTGAGTTTCATACTCTAAGCGCCTATCCGAAAAGCGTAACCGACGCATCCCCATGCGTCGGTATAACGGCATAGGGATGCCGCCTGTACGGTTTTTCGGATAGGCTCTAAGGTGTACGAGTGAGGCGCGCCTCGCCCGTGCAGTCACCGTTGAATATTTACGAAAAATGTTATCGGACACGGTTAGATTGCAGAATATGGGGCGTGCGGAGGTCCTGCTAAGAGCCTGTCTCAAGAAAGTTGTAGGACACCCTGGAAATGAACAGCCTGAAAGGCTGTCCTGCAATAAAACACCGCCCCACCCTGCTGGTGGGGCGGTGCGTCGTCTCCGAGTGGCAGATTACGGCGTACCCCGCTTACCGGCCGAGACGGGCCGGCATACGCTGCCCCTTCTTTGCCTCGAGCGTCCGACGGATGCTCTCCATCAGCTTCTCAAAAGCGAAGGGCTTGGTGATATGCTCGACCGCTTCCTGACCGGCTTCACCTGTCTGCTCCGGAAGCAATACCGAGACGATAATCACCGGAATCTCCGCTGTGGCAGGATCGCCCTTCAGGCGATGGAGTACCTCAATGCCGCTGATGTCAGGCAGCATCATATCGAGTGTGATCAGGTCCACATTCTGTGAATGCGCCAGTGAGACAGCCTCCTCCCCATAGGGAGTCGTGAGCACCTGGAATCCCTCGCGGCGCAGTTGCAAAGCGATGAGCTGAGCGATATCCTCATCATCCTCGACCACCAGGATGGTGTACTGGCGCCCGGAGGAATTGGCCTTTTTATAGATGATCTCACCCGGGACCTCCACACAGCGCGGGAGGACAAACGCTATCGTATTGCCGCCGTCCTGTCCCTCAGAGGCCCAGATGCGTCCGCCATGCATCTCGATCAGCACTCTGGCGACCGGCAGTTCCAGCCCGGTGCTGCGAATATCGCGGACAAGTGTGTCCTCGGGGCGGTAGAAGGGCTGGAAGATTCTGTTCCTGTCCTGAGGAGATAAGCGCGGTGCGGTATCGCTGACGGATACCTGGACCCCATCATCGGAGCTGGAGAGCGCCAGAATAATGTGCCCCCCCTTGGGTGTGCGATGACAGGCGTAGTTGACCAGGTTGGAGATGGCCTGACTCAGCCGGCTGCGGTCGCCGAGCACCGGCCCGGCGTTCGGCTCCACGTCCACTGTCAGGCGCAGCCCTTTCTGATCGCACTGCGGCTTCACCGTATCCACCACATCGCGGATCACCGTCTCCAACTGAACCGGCTGGACCTCCAGGTCCAGGCGGTAACTCTCGACCCGGCTGATGTCCATAAGATCGTTGATCAGTGCGACCAGATGATCGGCGTTGCTCTGGACGATGCGCATGTAACGAAGGTGTTCTTCGTCCAGTTGGTCTGCGATATCATGTAACAGCAGGTCGCAGTAGCCCTTGATGGCGGTCAAAGGTAGCCTGAGCTCGTGAGAGACGTTGGAGACAAAATCGCTCCTGGAACGTTCCGCCTCGACCTCACGGGTGATGTCGCGCAGGACGATGACCACCCCCATGAACTCTCCGACCTCAGAAAGGATAGGCGAGAGGTTGGCCTGGATGAATCTGACGCCGATCTCAAAGATGAGCTCGGCCGGCTTTCCGGCCTGGCCATACGAGTACGGGTCAGCATAGAGGCGCCTCATCGCCTCAGTGATCGTGAGCCGCCCGCGAGCAGAGAACGGTTCGAAGAGGGCAGCTATCGGGCTGCCCACCACCGTATCCGGGTCCACGCGCAGCAGGCGGACGGCTGCCCGGTTAAGCATGAGCAACCGGCCCTCAGTGTCACCGATGATCACGCCGTCACTGATCGAGACCAGAGCTGCGCTCTCGATATTCAATAAAGGCTGATTTGAATCTCTATTCGTCATTCTGCCACTCCTATACGACTATCCTGAGCGACCAGAGCCGCGATGGGATTTATGACATCCATCGAAATATTTCAACACCGAAGCGATCTTGTCCGGCGACATAACACGATCCACCACCCCTCTTTCGATGGCGGCCCTGGGCATTCCGAAGACGACACAACTGGCCTCGTCCTGAGCAATCACATGGCCGCCGGCCCGATGCAGGGCTTCCAGGCCATCAGCGCCGTCCTCTCCCATCCCGGTCAGCACGATGCCTACCGAGGCCGGCCCATAAGTACGTGCCACCGAGTCGAAGAGAAGTGTGGCTGAGGGGCGTTGATTCCTGATCGGCGCGGAGTGATCCAGTCGCGCCACCCCTCCCGGTGCCACGGTCAGGTGGGTATCGTCCGGGGCGATCAGCACACGCCCAGGCTCCAGCCTTTCTCCATCTCTGGCGACCGAGACTTTCAACTCCGTCTCGCCGTCAAGCCAGCGGGCAAAGCCCTGAGCGAAGCCCGGAGTGATATGCTGGACGACTACGATCGGTATAGACAGGTCACCCGGCAGTGCGGAAAAGATCTGGCGCAACACCCCTGGCCCTCCGGTGGATGCGGCGATAGCGATGATCTCGGCATCAATGGGCAGCCCAACCGCTACCGGCTCCTCTATCTGCCGTGCGCGCAACTGAGCGAGACGGCGCCGATCGGAGCGAATCGTGACCACCTGCACATCAGCCATCAGCCTGATAGTGGTGACAAGCTGGCTGCGGGCGGCCTCGTACGCCTCGCGTGTGATGCCGTGCGGCTTCTCGACGACCGTCAACGCCCCGGCCTCTATAGCCGCAAAGGCAATGTTCAGCTCCGAATCGTAAATGCTGGCGGCCACCACGACGATCGGTGTGGGCGTTGTGCTCATAATGTGCCGGATCGCATCCAGGCCGTTCATCCGGGGCATGCGAATGTCCATAGTGATAACGTCAGGCCGCAGGCTCGCAGTCAGCCGCACGGCTTCTTCACCATCCTGCGCCTGACCCACCACCTGGAAGCCCGGTTCCGTCTCCAGCATGGCTACCAGAATCTGCCGGACGACCGGTGAGTCATCCACGACCAGAATACGAACGGAATCCTTTGTTTTCAACATGACCGGCCCGAATTATTCGCTAGCGAATCAGCTTCATCTGGCGCAGGGTCTCAAGCAGAACGGCATCGGCGAAAGCATCCTTGGGGATATAGTCCACCGCGCCCGTCTGTAGCCCCAGCACGACCGCTTCTTGCTCATCATGTCGGGTGAACATGATGATCGGAATCTCGGCAGTAGCAGCGGTCCTCTTAAGCTGTTGACACACCTGGAAGCCGTTCATTCCGGGCATTTGCACATCAAGCACTACCAGGTCTGGCTGCCAACTGCGCGCCATCTCCAGGCCAGTCTGGCCGTCATAAGCCACCAACACTTCAAGTCCAACCTGTTCCAACAGGGCCTGAAGATGCAAGGCCTGGGTCGGGCTGTCCTCGACAATCAGGATCCGCTTCCTCTCCGGGCTGTCCGCCACCACTTCAGACATGCCGCCTCCTCGTAATCTCAAACCATCCATTTGACCAGAGTAACCTGCAGCTCGTTCGACGGGAGCTCCTCAACCAGCAGCTCGTCAACCAACCATTTAACATCAGCCAGGGTACGCGAACTGAACTCAAAATCGTCCACAGAGAAAACTTTACAAGATACCTGGACACCCGAGCGGCCTTCGGACTGCAAGCCGTTTACCAGAAAGTAGCCGCGATATGTATCGCCCAGCCTGAGAGCACGGGCCAGCGACGAGGTGGCCAGAGCGACACGAGCCTGACTTGTGATGTCAAAACCGATCGCGCGGGCCAGATTGCGCACCTGCATGCGTGCCATGAAAACATCGAACTCCGTGTTTACTTCTATTTTTTGGGCTTCACTCATCAGGCCACCACCTCAAAGTTCTTGTCTGCTGCCTGGTCCAGCATGGGCGGTTAACCACTCTGCTCCGGGCCTGTCGTGGCCCGGCCGGGCAATCCAGCGTCCCCCGCTTTATCCCTGGGTTTCTGTGGTATCGCGTCAGGCACGCCGGGAGCCTCGGGAAGGATGTGCAGTTGACGGAGTGTCTCCAGAAGCACAGTGTTAGAGAAAGCATCTTTGGGGATAAAGTCCACTGCCCCCAGGTCAATCCCCCGCAATGCGGTCATGGCATCGTCACGGATGGTGAACATCACTACAGGGATGTCGGCAGTACGCGCATCCTCCTTAAGAAGACGACATGCCTCAAAGCCGCCCATACGCGGCATCTCGATGTCGAGCACGATGGCATCAGGCATGTGCTCACGCGCCAGCGCAACTCCAGCCTGGCCGTCAGCAGCCCAGAGCACCTTCAGGCCGTGGTCCTCCAGGAGTTGTTCCAGGGCTAATGCCTGGGCAGGGCTGTCTTCCACGATCAGAACTGTCTTGATATCTTCCTTCATCACCTCACCTTTTATATCAGTTGTGCGATCGTTCCCAGCAGGTTATCCTGGTCAAAGCCGCTCTTGGTGATATAGGCGTCGGCGCCGACTTCGATCCCACGCGCTTTATCCTCAGCCGATTCAAGCGAAGTGACCAGGATCACCGGGACTTTGGCCGTGCGCGGGTCCTCTCTCAGGCGTTTGGTGAGAGCGAACCCGTCCAGGCGCGGCATTACCACGTCGGACACGATCAGGTCCGGCACGCCACTGACGGCAATGATGCCCAGTGCCTCCTGGCCATCGGTCGCCAGCTCGACGGTGTAGCCAGCGGCCTCCAGAATGTTCTTCTCGAGTGTGCGGGTAGTGATCGAATCGTCCACGACCAGGATGCGCTTCCTGGCGCGCTTTTCCGGTTTCCGCTCCGCCGGGGCCGGCCTGGCGGTGACAGGGGAGCGCCCGGTGCGCAGGCCCAGTTTGATAAGATCGGCTGCGTTCAGGATCAGCACCACCTCTCCACTGCCCATCACCGTGGCGCCGGCAATGCCCCCCACTCGCGAGAGCTGCCTGCCCAGGCTTTTGATGACCACTTCTTGCTCACCGGCCAGCTCGTCCACAGCGAAGGCCATCAAACGCTCGGCAGCTCTCAGGATCACCACCGGCAGAGAGGGATGCTCCCGGGCGCCATTTGTGCGCGGCAGTTCCAGGACATCGGCAAGCCGCACGAGAGCAAGGGGACGGCCGTTATAGAGTATCGCATCGCGCCCCTCAAGGGAGATGATCTCCTCTGGCCTGACCATGGTGATACGCTCAATGGAACTGTGTGGGATTGCAAAAAGCTCGTTCTCCACCCGTACCAGCAGTCCATGCGAGCTGGTCAGAGTGAGAGGAAGGATCAGTGTAAACGTTGTGCCTTTGCCGGGCTGCGAGTCCACCTCCACCCGCCCGTGCAGCGCTTCAACGTTGCGCCGCACTACGTCCAGACCCACACCCCGCCCTGAGAGATCGGTAATGATAGGGCTGGTCGAGATGCCAACCTTGAAGATGGCCTCCTTGAGATCATCCTCGCTCAGTGACCGGACGTCAATATCTTCGCCATGCCGCAATACAGCTTCCCGGATTGCCTCCATGTCCAGGCCACGCCCGTCATCTGAGACACGGATGACCACGTCCTTACCTGTCTGCTCAGCAGCCAGTTTTATGGTGCCCACCTGGGGCTTGCCTGCTTCCAGACGGCGCTGGGGGAGTTCTATGCCATGATCCACAGCATTGCGCAGCAGATGGATCAGCGGGTCTTTGATCTGTTCCAGAACTCGCTTGTCCAGCTCGGTCTCCCCGCCCGAGACCTGCAGGACAATCTCTTTGCCTGAGGCCTGGGCCAGGTCGCGCACCATACGCGCGAAGGGGCCGGTGATCGTGGAGAGAGGAAGCATGCGCACTCGTTTGATCTCCTGTTCCAGCTCGCCGATCACCAGCGCGAGATGCGTGGCGTCGTTTGCATACTCGCGGGAGAGGTTGTTAATCAGTGCGTTCACTTCACGCAGGTGGTCCTGGTCGGCGGTAAGATAGTCCAGCAGGTGAGATACATCCTTCCCCACCTTGCCGTCAATTATGACGGGTGCCACATCTCTGTCCTGTGCTCCTGACTTCCTGCCGGACGGGCTTTCGACCGGGTCCAGGCGCTGTGTGCCGAGCGCACCGCTTGCCTCGTAACGCAACAGGCGGTTGTAAGCGCTGCGCACGGCAAGCCACTCCTTCTGCCACGCTGCGAGGGATTCCTGCAGACGGAGGACCTGGGCAAGCCGCTGCTCGGCACGGATTTTGGCGACCAGCAGTTCGCTCAGGTGGGCCATCAGAGCATCCAGCTTGCTCACGCTGACGCGGATGGTTTCATCGGTAGCCGGTGAAGCGACAGCAGGCCCCGGTTCCGGTTCCGCTTTCGGAGCGCCTCCCGCTGGCTGCTCCATCTTACCTCTGGAAAGGGAGCGGGAGTGAGCCTCCTGCAGATCGGCCAGAGCCTGCAATGCCTGAAGCGGAGGGGTTGTCTCACCGGCTTCGTAGGAGACCTGCACGGAGAGGATGGCATCCACAGCCCGATAGCATGCTGTGAAGAGGGCCGCGTCTGGCTCAAATGCACCCTTCTGTATCCCTTCCAGGACATTTTCCAGAGCATGTGCCAGTTGCTCGATCATGGTAACGCCCATCGCACGAGCCGCCCCTTTGAGGCTATGCGCTGCGCGAAAGACGTTCTCCAGTATACTACGGCGCTCATCGCCGCCCGCCACTCCCTGCTCAAGCGCCAGCAAGCCATTATTGATGGTCTGGACATGCTCATTCAACTCGGCGCGGAAGGAATTGAGAAGCTGTTCCCTCACTTGAGCGGCAAGAGACACTCTTGTCCTCCTTGTGCAATGTAACCACCTGTGACGGCGACGCGATCCGCCCGGGTTCCAGAGCCAATAGCGCCGGATTTTCCACCTGAAGGCTCGACCCAGGCACTTTTCAGGACACGGATCACCGGCTATGCAGCAAAGCTGGTGAGACGCGGCGTCCGCAGGACCGCGCTCCAGAAAGCTTAAAGGGCAGGCAGTTACGATACAATCTCATTATAAATCCATACCTCACCGGTAACGTTACAGGCAGGTTACAGTTAAGTTGCGGTAAAACTGTCCGTGCGGTGCGCATAAGGGCCGGCCCAATCTCCAGCGACCGGCTGGTCTCCGGCTCTGACAAGTGTGATACCCAGGCTGCTCAGCGCGGCGACCAATCCCATCTGCAGGTCACGCAGTGTCTCGATCTCCCGCCAGTCAATGCCGAGTTCCACGATCGTCTCCGCCACAGCGTCGGAAATGCCGGTGACGATAACCCGCGCCCCCTTTAAGCGCGCTGCCTGGATGCTTCTGTTCAGGTACCCGGCCACGCCGCTGTCCACAATGGGCACACCGGTGATGTCCAGGAGCACTACGGCAGCGTTATAATCGCTGATTCCCTCCAACACCCGGCGCGTGATGTCCCTGGCACGGGCAGAATCTATGGCTCCGATAAGTGGTACAACGATGATGCTGCCCACTCCGGGCGTCTCTATCAGAGGGATAACAGGCGTGGAAAGTTCATAGATGGCTCTTTGCTGCGCCTCAATAACCTCCCGTTGCGCCCGCTCGCTCTCAACCGCACTTTGCAGACTGGCCGTGATTCTGTTCAGGCACAGCCCCAGGGCAAGCAAGGGTTCTTCCGCTGTCTCAACTTCGCCACTCACAGGCAGGCGTGCAGATAGATTCCCCTGCTCTACCTCCCGCATGTGCGCCACATACTCACGCACAACGGCTTGCAGGCGGCTGTTTTGCCGTTCCAGCTCGTCGCGAACCCCTGCCAGCTCAAGGTTGCTGGCACGGAGTGCTTCTTCCGTACGTCGCAATGCGGCGTTCCTGCTCATCAGTCCCCACACCGCGAGCAACGCGATGGCCACGATCACCCCTAACAGGATCGTCTCCCTGTTTTGCTCAGCAAGTGAGCTGACCACGACATCGCTTCCGCACGCTCTCTCCAGCGCGTAGGCTCTGGTAACAAGGACAAATGCCGTCAGGAACACAGCGACGGGCAGATTAAGCCTGCCTGGTCCATGATATTTTTTCGTCATCCGCCTTATTCTCCTCACTGCTCCATAATCTCAGCGAAGCTGCGGGCGAGTTCGTTGAGGTTACGCGCTGCCTGCTCGACCTGACGGGTGCTCTCCAACCCCTGCAGCGTGGCCTGGTGAATTGACTGCATCGCCAACGCCACCTGCTCCACACCCGTCGCCTGCTGCCGCCCCCCGGCCACCAACTGCATCGCCGCCTGCGCACTCTCCTCAATCACCCGCGTCAACTCCTCAATCGCATTCCCCGCCTCCCCCGCCAGCCTCATCCCCTCCTCCACCTGCTTCGTCCCCTCCTCCGTCGCCATCACCGTCGCGTTCGTCGCACGCTGTATCTCCGAGAGAATCGCGCGCACCTGCGCCGTCGCCTGCCGTGACTGCTCCGCCAGACTCCGGACCTCCGCCGCCACCACCGCAAACCCCTTACCCGCCTCCCCCGCACGCGCCGCCTCGATTGACGCGTTCAACGCCAGCATGTTCGACTGCGCCGCTATCTCGTTCACCGTCGTGATGATCTCACCGATCTGCTGCGTCCGCTCCGACAACGCCAGGATGTTCTCCGCAATGGACTCAACGCGTGCTCTGATCTGCCCCATGCCGGCAATCGT
>DAOTYA010000160.1:0-39945 GCA_034435075.1 Anaerolineae bacterium | reverse complement strand
ATGTCGCGGTCGGCGGCCCATTGTAACAGCCCGGCGATCTGTGCCTGGTCGGCGGGGTAGACCACGGCGTCGGGTGGATTTGGGATATAGCCGGCCCGCAAGCGCACCAGGTCGTAGTATGATTTGCCATAGGCATGTGCGACGCGACAGAGAGTGTCGGTGCGCACCCCATCCTGACCCAGCAATTTATGGAGCGACGAAAGGACAGGATCATCCAGGCGCGTGGGGCGAAGCGCGATCTCCTCGAGGGGAACGGCGGGCAATTCCCGCGCGATCTCCTCGTCAGACAGCCCAAGCCACTGTTGCAACGCCGGCCAAAAGGCCGGATAATCCTCTAACGTAAATGGTCGATCCTGGCGACCCCACCCCCACCAGCGCGGATTGGCAACGCTCATCATCACCTCCCCTGTCCTCCCGCTCATTGTATCGCCGCCTGACACGGCTGTCAATAGGAATTCCATCCTATTCAGTTGCCCTTTGCGTCCAACAATGCTATAATATACCTCGCTGACCGTAAGATTTGGTATCTTACCAGCGAAATTCTTGTCCATTGGTAACTACCCAGGCTGTGGCCGGTCTCCGACCGAGCCCTCAATCCAGCGGTTATTTGGCCGGATTACGGCATCCGTTTCCCATCGTGGCGACGTCGGGCGCGGTCTGGAGACCGGCCTGAGCCGGGGAACTGGGTAGTTACCCTGCAACATTATTGAGAGAAAGGGGCTACATTGCGCGCACTGATCACCGGAGCGGGGGGATTTGTCGGCAAACATCTGTGCACATACCTGCTGAAACACACCGATTGGGAACTCGTGGGAACGGTCTATCCCGAACCGGTTGATGCTCGGCTACAAGAACCACGCCTGCGCCTCGTGCACCTCGATCTGCGCGACCAGGCAGCAGTACAGGCACTTATAGACGAGACATGGCCCGATTTCATTGTCCATCTGGCAGCCCAATCTTTTGTCCCCTCTTCTCTTGCCGATCCCTGGGATACGCTTGAGAATAACATCCGCTCGGAGCTGAACGTGCTGGAGACACTGCGCCGTTCCGGCCGCCAGGCGCGTGTGCTGGTAATCGGTTCAAATGAGGAGTACGGTGCGCCACGGCCGGACGAGTTGCCCCAGACAGAAGAAAGCCCGCTGCGCCCCAATAACCCTTATGCCGTCAGTAAGGTGGCCCAGGACTTCCTGGGGCTTCAGTACCACCTGGCTTATGGAATTCCGGTCATACGGGTACGACCGTTTAACCATACCGGGCCTGGTCAATCTCCCCGCTTTGTCGTACCGGCCTTTGCCAGCCAGATCGCGCGCATCGAGGCCGGCCAACAGCCGCCCGTCATCAAAGTGGGCAACCTGGAGGCCTGCCGCGATTTCACCGACGTGCGGGATATTGTGCGGGCCTACTACCTGGCGATCACGCGTGGCGAGCCAGGTGAGGTCTACAACCTGGCGTCGGGACAGCCCCGCTCCATCCGGTACGTGCTCGAGTTGCTCCTGGATTACGCGCAGGTGGAGGTATGTGTTGAGACGGACCCCCAGCTCTATCGCCCTGTTGATGTGCCTGTGGTTTACGGCAGCGCGGCAAAATTCCACAATTTGACCGGCTGGCAGCCGGAAATACCTTTCGAGCAGACGCTGCGTGACACGCTGGACTATTGGAGAGCGCAGATAAAGAATAGGCAGGAAGTTTAGTGCCTATCCGAAAAACGTAACCGACGCATCCCCATGCGTCGGTATAAGCGGCATAGGGATGCCGCTTGTACGGTTTTTCGGATAGGCTCTAAGCACACACCACACAACCACAACACAAGGAGGATTTATGCCGAAAAGGGCATTGATTACCGGCGTTACCGGCCAGGATGGCTCGTATCTGGCAGAGTTTCTGCTGGAGCAGGGTTACGAAGTCATCGGTATGGTGCGGCGCAGCTCAGTGGTCAATCTCGATCGCCTGCGTCATATTCAGGATCGCATTAAACTCGTGCAGGGCGACCTGCTGGACGAGGCCTCACTGATCGGGTTGTTGCGCGAGTTCCAGCCGGACGAGGTCTATAACCTGGCCGCTCAGTCCTTCGTGCCCACCTCGTGGCAACAGCCGGTGCTGACCGGCGAGGTTACTGCGCTGGGCGTCACGCGACTCCTCGACGCCATTATGATGACCGACAAAAGCATCCGCTTCTACCAGGCCAGCTCCTCGGAGATGTACGGTAAGGTGCGTGAAGTGCCACAGAACGAGAATACCCCCTTCTACCCGCGTAGCCCCTATGGCGTGGCCAAGGTCTACGGCCACTGGATCACCGTGAACTACCGCGAGTCCTACGGCCTGCACGCCACATCGGGCATTCTATTCAATCACGGCTCGCCCCGGCGCGGGATTGAATTCGTGGAGCGCAAGATCTCGCTGGGCGTCGCAGCGATCAAAACCGGCCTGGCAAAGGAACTGCGTCTGGGTAATCTGGAGGCCAAGCGCGACCTGGGCTTTGCCGGCGATTACGTGCGCGCGATGTGGTTGATGCTCCAGCAGGACGAGCCGGACGATTACGTCATCGCTACCGGCGAGACCCATTCCGTCCGCGAGATGTGTGAAATCGCCTTTGAGCATGTCGGGCTGGACTATCGGGATTACGTGGTGTGCGACGAGCGCTTCTTCCGTCCCGCTGAGGTTGACCTGCTGGTAGGCGACGCCAGCAAGGCGCGCCGTAAGCTCGGCTGGGAACCGCGGGTAAGTTTCAAAGAGTTGATCTGTATGATGGTGGATGCCGACCTGCGAGCGCTCAAGCATGGCGAGCGCTTCCCGGACGTCACAGAGATGACCACACTGAGACGGTAGGACGCATCAGGAGGACAGGGAGGAGCTATGGGTGACATCAAATTCGGCACAGATGGGTGGCGTGGACGCATTGCGGATGACTATACCTTTGATAACGTGCGCCGCTGTGCGCAGGGCTTTGCCTCTTATCTGATCGCGCACGGCAAAGAGGGCAGCGACATCGTCATCGGCTACGACAGGCGCTTTGCCGCCGAACACTTTGCAGCCACCGCAGCCGAGGTGATGGCAGGCAATGGCTTTCACGTCTGGCTGACAGATCAGGCTACCCCCACGCCGGTGATCTCCTACTCGATCGTGGAACGCGGGGCGGCCGGCGGCATAAACATCACTGCCAGTCATAACCCGCCCTCGGATTGTGGTTTCAAAGTACGCGACGAACATGGCGCAGCGGTCGCTCCGGATGGACTCAGAGAGATCGAGGCCCTTATACCGCCCCTGAGCCAGGTAAGACGTATGCCCTTTGACCAGGCCCGGGAACATGGACGCATTACTGTCTGGGAGCCAGCGGCGGCTTATATAGCCCACATCAGCAGACTCATTGACGTGGAACCGATCAAAGCCGCCGGCCTGCACATTCTGGTCGAGCCGATGTGGGGCAATGGCGCAGGCTGGTTTCCACGCCTTCTTGCGGGCGGCAGGACCAGGGTCACCGAGATTCACAGCGAGCGCAATCCGCTCTTCCCGGAGATGTTGCGCCCCGAGCCAATCCCACCCAATGTGGACGTCGCACTCCGCAAAACGGTTGAAGTGGGAGCTGATGTATGCCTGATCCTGGACGGTGATGCCGACCGCATGGGCATCGGTGACGAGAACGGCGTCTTTGTCAACCAGCTCCAGGTGTACGCGCTGCTGGCTTATTATTTTCTGGAAGTGCGCGGCGTACGAGGCCCTATTGTCAAAACTCTCTCCACCACATCTATGCTGGAGAAACTGGGGGAGTTATACGGGGTGCCGGTGTACCAGACTGGAGTGGGTTTCAAGTTCGTGGGCCCCAAGATGTTGGAGACGCATGCGCTGATCGGCGGGGAAGAGAGCGGCGGCTATGCCTTCCGTGGCAGCGTGCCCGAGCGGGATGGGATACTCGGCAACCTGTATTTTCTGGACCTGATGGTACGCACGGGCAAAAGCCCCGCCAATCTGTTGAAAGAGCTGTATGCCAGGTTAGGAGCCACGTACTACTACGACCGGGTGGATACGCGCTTCCCCCCGGAGAAGCGGCCCGAAGCGCAGGCGCGCCTGGATGCTGCACGTCCGGCCCATCTGGCCGGATTGCGCGTCACCGACATCGTCACCACAGATGGCTACAAGTACGTACTGGAAGATGGCGGGTGGCTCTTGATTCGCTTCTCCGGTACCGAGCCGATCGTGCGCGTCTACTGCGAGACGACCGATGAGCAAAAGGTAAGGCCATTGCTGCATGAGGGGCTGGTTCTGGCCGGGCTGGCCTGAGTCAGCTTCTCCCGAACTGATGTTGCGCAATGTTTCTTGTTGACTCCCATGCTCATCTGAGTTTCCCGCAGTTCGACGCCGACCGCGAGGAGGTCATCCGGCGGGCGCGCCAGGCGGGAGTAGCCGCCATTATCGAAGTCGGCGCTGACCTGGAGTCCAGCCGTGCAGCAGTAGCGCTGGCGAAACAATACGAGTGGATCTATGCCACCGTCGGTATCCATCCTCACGATGCCGCAACGCTTACGTCGGCAGTCTTGGCGGAATTGCGTGCGCTGGCCAATCACCCCAAGGTCGTCGCCATCGGTGAGATCGGGCTGGACTATTACCGCATGCTTTCTCCACGTGAGGCGCAGCTTCGCGCGTTTGAGGCGCAACTGGCACTGGCAGCAGAAGGGCAACAGCGGCCTATGCCGGTGGTCATCCACTGCCGTGAAGCGTTAGACGAGGTGCTGGCTATGCTGCGGGGATGGAAAGGCACAGGCGTGGTGCATTCCTACTCTGGCGGGCCTGGCCGGCTGGATGAAGTGCTGGCGCTGGGATTTTCTATCGGCCTCTCCGGGCCGGTCACTTTCCCCAAGTCTGAACGGTTGCGGGCGGTGGCAGCGGCAGTGCCTTTGGAGCGGCTGCTGGTCGAGACCGACTGCCCTTATCTGACGCCGGAGCCGCACCGGGGAAGCCGCAATGAGCCGGCCTATGTGCGCCACGTCGTTGAGGCGGTAGCCCGGGCCAGGGGACTGGACGTGGAAGCTGTCGCCGGGGCTTCAGCCGACAATGCCCGTCGTCTGTTCAGCTTTCCACGCCCTTTACAGTAGTAGAGGTCATGCCAGGATTACCTTTTCTCACCCCTATTCAGGACGAGCTTGAGCAGGTAGAGCATCTGCTGCGGCGGCCTCCACCGGATACTTATGCGGCGATCGGCGAGGCGTTAACTCATCTTATTGATAGTGGTGGCAAGCGTATACGCCCGGCGCTGGTGTTGCTTTCCGCCCGTCTGTGTGGGGCAGGACTTGAACGGGCACTTTTTGCGGCCGCGGCCGTCGAGATGCTGCACACAGCCACGCTCGTACACGACGATCTGATTGACGGCGCGATGGTGCGGCGTGGGCGCCGCACGTTAAACGCCACCTGCTCGCCTGCTGTGACGGTGCTCACCGGCGACTACCTTTTCGCCTATGCTGCATGCCTGGCCTCCCAGACGGATAATGCCCGGCTGATGCGCCGCTTCGCTGAGACGTTGATGATTATCTGCCAGGGCGAGGTGCGCCAGATGTCAGGTGAGCGCAGCAGGCGCTTCAGCTATCAGGAGTATGAGCAAAGGATTTACGCCAAAACTGCTTCACTTATCTCGCTGTCAGCAGAGGCTGGCGCTATCCTGGCCTCCTCAGACGAACGCGTCATCCAGGCGATGCGTCTCTATGGGAAACACCTCGGCCTGGCTTTTCAGATCGTGGACGACGTGCTCGACTTCACCGCCGACGAGCAGACATTGGGCAAGCCGGTCGGCAGCGATCTGCGTCAGGGGTTGTTCACCCTCCCTTTCCTTCTCTTCATTGAATCGGACCCACAACATCCCGTGGCACTCCGTGCCCTGGAAGGGCACTACACAGCAGAGGCCCTGGGTGTCTCACGGCTCCCGGACGAAGCGGTGCGTGAGGCTGTGCAGGCGGTAGTGGAGTCAAGGGCCATTGAACGGGCTATGGAAATAGCCGGCCGACATATAGAATGGGCAAAAGAAGCACTGGGGTCTACCGCCCTCTCCCCATTCACCGGTGACGCCGGGCGTGATTACCTGGCCGCACTGCTGGAACTGGCCGATTTCATCGTGCGCCGTCATTTCTGAGATATGGACCTCTCGGTTGTCGTTGTCAACTGGAACGTGCGCGAGCTGTTGCGCCGCTGTCTGCACTCCGTTCTACACCCATCATCCGAGATAGCGCTGGAAGTCATCGTCGTTGACAACGGCTCCACCGACGGAAGCGTCGAGATGGTGCGCCAGGAGTTCCCCACTGTCCACCTCATCGCCAACAGTGATAACCGGGGCTTTCCTGCCGCAAATAATCAGGGCATTGCTATTGCCAGGGGGCGTTATATCCTGCTGCTGAATCCTGATACCGAGGTAGCAGACGATGCGCTCGCCAGGTTGCTCGATTTCGCCGACGCCAACCCCGACGTGGGCATCGTCGGGCCGCAACTTCTGTACCCCGATGGACGTGTCCAGTCCTCGCGGAGGCGTTTCCCCACGCTGACCACTGCATTCTTTGAGTCCACCTGGCTCCAGCCCTATGCTCCCCGCCACCTGCTGGAGCGTTACTACGTCTCCGACCAGCCCGATGACGTCGTTCAGGATGTGGATTGGTTGTGCGGAGCGGCATTGATGGCCCGCAGCCAGGCGATCGCTCAGGTCGGGCCTATGGATGAGGGGTTCTTTATGTACTCGGAGGAGCTGGACTGGTGTCGCCGGTTCAAGGAGGCAGGCTGGCGCGTCGTCTACCTGCCCACAGCCAGGATTGTACATTACGAGGGCAGGAGCAGCGCGCAGGTCCTGCCGGCCCGGCACATCCACTTTCAAACCAGCAAGGTACGTTACTTCCGCAAATACCACGGCCATTTCGCCGCGGAGCTGTTGCGCCTGTTCCTCCTGGGTAACTATTTGTGGCAGACAGGAGTTGAAGGTTGTAAATGGCTGGCCGGCCACAAACGACCTCTGCGTGCTCAGCGTATTGCCGTCTACTGGCAGGTACTGTGCTCCGGGCTGCGCCGACAAGGGGCGGAGCATGGCAATAGATGAGACCATAGCACATCGCCTGCTGTGTCTGCTGATCCTGGTATTTATAAGCCTGGGGCTGACCTACGCGCTGGTCACTCCTCCCTTCGAGGGGCCAGACGAGTGGTCGCACGTCTCACTCGTGCGCTATTTCGCCATACATCGCGCGCTGCCTCCGCGCGTGCTCCCCGACCGCCGTGCCGCTGGGGTGGACGTGGTATGGTTCCTGGAATACCACGATCCCCCGCTCTACTATGCTCCGCCGCTCTACTATGCCCTGGGCAGTATACTCGTCTCAGGGTTCAGCATGGATGACCTGCCCCATCTCCTGGTGCCAGGTCCCAGTTGGGAGGTCGGGTGGGCACCGGAGGCAAACCGTGACCCGCGTAACAAAAACATTTTCGCCCACCGCGCAGAAGAGACGCTGACAGGGAGCAGCACGGTTCAGGCGATGGCTCTGTTACGACTGCTCTCGCTGGGTCTGGGAGCAGTGACGGTGTGGGGTACGTATGCACTGGCCCGCCTGCTGTGGCCAGAACGGCATTTCCTGGCGCTGGGAGCAGCGGCATTCGTGGCGCTCAACCCGCAGTTTATATCCCTCACGGCCTGTGTGACAAACGACAATCTGCTCAATGCGCTATTCTGTCTGTGCCTGGTGGTCACCCTGCGCTGCATGCGCGATGGTGTTCCCAGACGCTGCTGGATGGTACCGGGGAGTCTGGCTGGCCTGGGATTACTGACCAAGCAGAGTGCCTTCATCCTGCTGCCTGTGGGGTTACTGGCTGCGGTCTGGCAGCGTGGCCGCGCTCTCAAGACCAGGTTGCTTGACGGTGGAGCGTTCCTGGCCATGGCGCTGGCGATAGGGAGCTGGTGGTACATACGCAACGCCATCCTTTATGGCGATCCGTTGGGCGTGGAGCCCCATCTTGCTGCGCAGACGCCGCTGGCCCACTTTGGCCTGGCCGAAGCCTGGATGACGGCGCGTTCCTGGTGGGCCGCTTTCGGCTGGGCCCCCATACTGGTAGAGCCATGGCTATACGTGATGGCCGGGCTGGTCATGGCGGCAGCTGGTGTGGGCCTGGCAGTAGGGGTAGGTATCCCTACCCACCCTCTGCGGCCCGGCGGTCTGTTGTGGCATATGCCACCGATAACCCGGCGCGGCCTGATCCTGCTCGCGTTCGCCTGTGGGCTGAACGCAGTCGCTTTTCTGCGCTGGGCCACCGCTACCGGCGCCCCGGTCGGGCGGCTGCTGTTTCCCACCCTGCCGGCCACCGGAGTGCTGGCCGCCTGGGGGCTGGCCTGGTGGACACGCTGGCGCGTGTTCCGCTGGGTGTGGTGGACGTATGCAGGAATGGCATTGCTCTTCGCCGCCATCGTGCCGTGGCGTTACCTGCGCCCTGCTTACGCCAGCCCACGTCTCCCGGATGGGATGCCGGCCACAGCCATGCCGGTGGCTCTGACGTTTGAGAGGAGCGTGCAGCTTGCCGGCTACGAACCTCTCGTGGGCGATCTGCAACCGGGGGAGGAAGTCCGCCTGACCCTCTACTGGTATGCCCCGGAGGCGCCAGCTCACCGTTACCAGGTGTGGGTCCAGCTTGGGCCCCAGGACCCCACGCAAAGAGTGGCCGAAGACGGATTCTGGCTGGGTGGGTCGCTCTATCCCAGTGACCTTTGGGAGGCGGGTGACATCGTGCGCCAGGAGTTCCATCTGGCCACCCCGGGGTGGGCGCCCGCCCCTGAGCTGTACTGGATCCGGGTGGGACTGGTGGATGAGATGGGTAAACGGGTCGCGTTGGCAGGCTCCGAGAGCACCATGGTCGTGTTGGGCCCATGGCGGATGCGTGCTTACTCCGCGCCCCCTACCCCTGCCCGCGCAGCAGACTTCCGCCTGGGCACGGCGATCCGCCTGCTGGGCTACGATGCAGAAATGGCAGCTGCCGACAGGCTGACGCTGACGCTATACTGGCAAGCGGAAGAGACGCCCCAGGCGGATTACACGGTCTACGTGCACGCGATGGACCCGGCAGGACACCTGCTGGGACAGAACGACGCTCCCCCGAAGGATGGCGCATACCCCACTTCATGGTGGCTGCCGGGCGATGTTGTCGCCGACCGGCATACCATCTACCTGCATACAGCCGGTGTGGCCACCGTACATCTGCGCACCGGCATGTATGACCCGACAACCATGACACGCCTTCCGGCATATGACGGCATGGGCCAACACCTGCCTGACGACATCATCCCATTGGCCAGAATTAACCTGGAGGATATGACAACTTGCGCATCGGACTGATAACAGGCGAGTACCCTCCGATGCAGGGAGGGGTAGGAGATTTCACCGCTCAACTGGCCCAGGCGCTGGCCGGACTGGGCCACGATGTCCACGTGTTGACGGGCCGCTCGGACGAATACCCGCCCGCCCGGGATACCTGCTTCGAGGTCCACCGTGCCGTCGAACACTGGAAGTGGGGATGCTGGAAGCAGATTTTGCGCGTGGCCGGGGAAATCGGGCTGGAGGTATTGAACGTGCAGTACCAGGCCGCTGCCTACAGTTTACACCCGGCGATCAACTTCCTGCCCCGCGTCACCCATCGCCCCCCGGTGGTAGTCACCTTTCACGATCTCAAGGTGCCATACCTGTTCCCCAAGGCTGGCCCTCTGCGCTGGCAGGCGGTGCGTATGCTGGCCCTCAGGGCCGATAGCGTGATCGTCACCAACAGGGAGGATTACCTCCATCTCCAGTCGGAACTGACCAACCAGCGCCTTAACCTTATCCCGATCGGCAGCAATATACCGGCAGTGCTGCCACCTGGCTATGATCGTGCCGCCGAGCGTGCTCGCTGGGGCGTGGGGCCGGACGATCTCCTCCTGGGCTATTTCGGATTCCTCAACGAGAGCAAAGGGGTGGAAGACCTGATCCAGGGGATGGCCATCCTGAGGGCACGAGGGCTGCCAGCTCACTTGCTGATGATAGGGGGACGCGTCGGCAGCTCCGACCCGACCAATCAGGCCTATGCGGAGCATGTGGAACGTTTGATCAGGCAACTCAACCTGGAGCAGCGAGTGCACTGGACCGGCTACACACTTCCTGAGGCAGTCTCAGCCGGGCTGATGGCAGCGGATATATGTGTGCTGCCCTACCGCGACGGGGTCTCATTCAGACGCGGGACCCTGCACGCGTGCCTGAGCCACGGCAGAGCCATCGTGACGACCATGCCGGCAGTGCCCCTCCCTGAGATCCGCCATGGAGAAAACATGTTGCTTATCCGACCGCGAGCGCCGGAGGAGCTGGCAGAGGCCATAACGTTACTCGCCCAGGACCAGGCCTTACGTGAGCGGCTGGAGAGTGGGGCCAGAGCTTTGGCCGCCGGGTTCGCCTGGGAGCGCATTGCCCGCCAGACTGCTGCTTTGTTTGGCAGGCTGAGCAGGGACAACCAGACGGGTTGTCCTGCTGAAAAATGAAGCGAAGCAGTAGCGGACCCCTCACGCTCATATACCTGAGCCTGTTGATCGCCTGGGTTCTCCGCCTGTACAGGCTGGATGCCCAGAGCTTCTGGTATGATGAAGGTTACGCAGTCTATATAGCGGGGCTGGGACCTGCGGAAACGATCTTCTGGTCCTCGCGGGACTTTGTCCCTCCACTGCACAGTCTGCTGCTTGCCCTGTGGCTGCCCATAGCCGGGTGGACGGAGTTTGCCGCGCGCTTCCTTTCCGCCTGGGCAGGCATGCTGGTGGTTGCCGGGATGACCGCCCTGGGCAGTACACTCCACTCGCGGAAAGCCGGTCTGATCGCCGGTCTGCTCGCGGCCCTTTCTCCCTTCTACGTATGGTACAGCCAGGAAGCACGTATCTATATGTGCCAGGAAGCTTTCGGGCTGCTGGCCACACTTTGCCTGATCAGGGCGCTGTCCAGACCAGCTGGCTGGCATCTCTGGGCTGGAATGGCCCTGCTGAACACGCTTGCCCTCTACACCCAGGCCACGACCGGTTTCCTGCTCGTATTCCATGGACTGGCTGTGCTGGCCGCCGGGCTGTGCCGGCCAGGAAGACGTCGGGCAGTGTTGGTGCCTGGTGGCCTTTCCCTCATCGTCACTGTGCTGCTCTGGGCTCCCTGGCTGGTTTACGCCTGGCATTTTGGGGGAGCGAACGCTGGCTACTGGCCCGGTCGTCTCGACTGGCGTAGCGTCCTGTGGGGCGCGTTTCAGGGATTTGTCACCGGCCAGGTGATGAGTGGAATCACCAGGCAAATCGCCTTGAGCGTATGGAGCGCAGCCTCCCTGGCCGGGATTATCGTACTTCTTACCACATCTGCCGACCACTCGCGTAAGGTAGCCGTTTTCCTGGTCACCCATTTCCTGGTGCCGGTCGCCACCATGGCCCTGCTGTTTCGGAACGTCCCCAAGTTTTCTCCCCGTTACCTGATACTCGCCTCTCCGCCACTGCTCCTGATACCGGCGCTGGCCATAGCAGCGCTCTCACACCGGGGCTGGTGGCACAGAGTCGTGGGCACAATTGCCCTGGTAGCACTGGTAACAACCATTGCACCGGGCCTGGTTAACCTTTACTTCAACCCGGCGTTTGCCCGTTCCGACTTCAGTGCTGCGGCCCAACTGGTGCGGGAACACAAATCGCCCGATGAAACCGTCCTCATCGTCCCTGGCCACACCTTTCCTGCCTGGCAGTACTACTTCGGAGCAACGGGCTGGTTTGCCATCCCTGACGACCCCATATTAGATGTACGGCACGTGCTCCACTACAACAACACCGTTACGCAGCTCAATGAACGGCTGAAGGGGTGGAACGGAGTATGGCTGGTGGAGTGGGAGCCGTGGGTGGTGGACCCGACCGATGTGGTGGTGCACATCCTGGAGCAGGCAGGCGATGAAGTGCCGCTGTCCAGGCAGCCTGCCGGAATCAGAGTATATCACTATCGCTTTGCTCCGACATGGCGCCCCCTGCCTGAAAAACCGGCTGTTTCACCTCCGGTAGCATCCTCCCTGGACCTGCCGCTCAAACTGGATGGCTGCGTCTTGCCCGCGCACCTTCGTGGGGATGATGAGCTCAGGCTCGACTGTTTCTGGGAAGCGCAGGGAACGCTTCCTCATCACCTCTCCATCTCCCTGCGCCTGCGGGATACAACCGGTGAGGAATGGGCACGTTCCGATACCGCGATCAGCGGGCCATATCTGGTTGCAGGACGCTGGCCGCCCGCCGTGCCCGTGTTGGGCCGCTACAAGCTCCAGCCTGCCGCGGGCATCCCCCCTGGTGACTTCTATCAGTTGGAACTCCTCGTGTATGAGCCATACGGACGCGATCATGGCACGGTAACAGTCGGTCCACTGACCGTCGAACGCCCATCCCGGCCATTTACAATGACCATTCCAGATGGGAACGCTGCCTCCGGCACCCTGGGCGGCCTGATCCTCGAAGGCGCGGTCCTGTATCCCGAGCGGACTCTGCCCGGCAGCCAGGTCAGGCTTGAGGCTGTGTGGAGAGTTGAAGGCGAATTCCGTGAACCGCACCTGGAGCTGGATGGGACAAATGAGCAGGTGACATTACTTCCTCTCCCCGGTGCCACCCGGCTATGGCAGCCGGGTGATCGCTACCGCACCGTGACCCGCGTATCGGTTTCCCCATACGCGCCGGGCGGACCGACACAACTGCTGGCTAGCTCAGAGGATGGCGTGCTTCCGATAGCACAGTTACATGTGGAGATCACCCGCACGTTCGCAATGCCACCGGACATCCCGTCTATGGACTACCGCCTGGGCGAAGCTATTGCCCTGAGCGGTGCGCGGGTGACGACTGTGGCCGGGCCGGAGAGAGGGGCCGTAGAAATCACATTATGCTGGCGGGCGCTGGATTTCATCGAACGGCCGTACACCGTATTCGTCCAGTTGATCGGTCCGGACGGCCGCCTGCATGCACAGGCAGACTCCTGGCCTCAGGCCGGACGGCACCCGACCGACCACTGGCTGCCCGGCGAGGTGGTGACCGACTTCTACCGGCTCGAGTTGCCCCCCGACGCACCGGCCGGGACATATCGCGTCATAGCCGGCATGTACGAGTATGACGTGAAGACCGGGAGCGCGCAACGGCTGCCCGCGACTGACGCCGTCGGGCAGCGTTGCCCGGACGACGCGATCACACTCGCATACCTGGACCTGTAAAGTCTTCAAACCCGGCAGGTCCATGGGTGAAGCGTAACTGCTCAGCCAAAGCAGCGTCTCAAAAGCCGACAGGACGGGTTTCAGCATGCCGGCATCGCTTCCGGTGCTGATAAGGGGAGCTGGACTATGAAGCGGCTGCCCGGGCATTTCTCCTCGTCATAGCCGGGACTTTCGGCCCAGATGCGTCCCCCGTGGGCTTTCACGATGCCGTGCGCGATCGCCAGCCCCAGCCCTGCCCCACCCCCCTTGAATTTGGTGGAGCTTGACGAGTGCAGTGACACCTCACCGGTACGGTAAAACTTCTCGAAGATAAGCTCCAGATCGTCAGGTGCTATGCCAATTCCTGTATCTTCCACGATCACCTCGATACACCTGCCCAGTCCATCCACCTCCAGTGTCCGCCCGGTGATCGTGATCCTCCCTCCATCCGGAGTATACTTAATGGCGTTATTTAACAGATGATAGAAAACCTTGTACAGAAGGTCCGGATCGCCTGAATACAGAGGAAGGCTGTTCAGGCCGACCAGTTCCAGGGAGAGTCTGCGCTCCTCGAGCACTTCCTGAAATTCCGCCTGCAGTGTTTCAAAGACGCTTGCCATACTCATAGGATTGCGGATCACCTGGAGGCCGCCGGCCATCAACCTGGACACGTCCAGAATGCTGTTAAATATGCGGTGAAGCCGCTTTGTGCTTGTCACCACCCCTTCGACCAGTACGCGTAGTGCGGGATCATCCTGCACCTTGGGATGTTGCTGCATCATCTGAGCATAGCCTAACAAAGCGGCCACGGGCGTGCGCAGTTCATGGGCGGAAACCTGGATAAAATCGGTTTTCGTCTGGTCCAGGCGTTTCAATTGCTTGAGCGCCCGTCTCAGCTCCTCGTTGGCACGGCTCAGGTCCTCAATCGCCTGACGATCGGCATCCCGCAGACGGCCGGTCAGACGCACCAGGATACGTACGCTGAGTGAGGGGCTGCGCGCCAGTACTTTCAGAAAAGGCTCCCGCCCGATCTCCAGAACAGTAAGCGGCTCTACGGCCCGGACAGTTGCGGTGCGACCGCCTTCCTGGAGCAAAGCCATTTCGCCGAAAGGTTCCCCTGGGCCGGAGGTGTGCAGGAAGCGTTCGCTCCCGTCTTCAAACTGCTTCACCACCTCCACACTGCCTTCTACGATGAAGTAGACGGCATTGCCTTCTTCCCCTTCCCTTATAACGACGGCACCTGGTGGATAGAAACGCTGCACAGCCGCTGCTGCAAGCTCCTCCAGGTCGTCCTCCGCCAGACCAAAGAGGATCGGGCGCAGGAATTCTTTTGCGTCTACTTTAACCTCGGACATCACAGGCTCCAGGCAATTTGGATACGAACTCACCACATTTGTGGAGCAGTATATTATAAATTCTGAGTAAAGTCAACCTGGCACGGTTCAGGGAGGTGTCCGTCATATTTTTGCCCCCTCCGGCTCAGGCCAGTCTTCAGACCACGCCCGACGCCGCACGACCGGCCACAGTGTAGGGCAACTGCGAGCAGTTGCCATACAACCGACGTCGTCACGACCGGCCACGGCCTGCTCTCGCCACCGTCTCGTGCAAAAAAGTGACGGACACCACGGTTCAGGGTATTCGAAGCAAAACGAAAAGCTGAAGGGCTGGCTCATAATTGGTTGACACTTTGATTTACGCGCCGGACGCTGCTCGATTGAAACAGGCCACTTCGGGCACTGCGCGCCACGCGTCGGCGTGGGCTGACCATTGACCACGGTGGTAGGGGCGCAGCGCGCTGCGCCCCGGAATTTCACGGAGAAAATGAACCATCCCAGGCTGGACCTCTATATGTGCCATCAACCCCGGGGTGAAACCCCTATATCTGGGGTCTCGTCGTACACTTGCAGGGGCTGATGGTCGGACCGCACAATCCACCCCACGCTGATTCCGCTATATACAGGGAAATATCTGCACAAGGTCACTATATCTGAGGGTTATGAGTGCTTCGTTCTGCTTCGAACACCCGTTCATTTCAGCCCTTGCCCTTCGCTCTCCCGATGGTATAATCCAGCCCGGATGATTGTCTCCTGGCTGCCCACAGTGTCGGCCTGAGACACCCCAGACTGTGGTGCAGGCTGACGCGAGTGTGTACACATCACTTTACCACTTTCGCATATGGATAACCTGCCCACCTCCCGTCTACGCGGCACATACCTGCCGATATGTATCGCAATCGGCGCACTGTTTGTGGCACGTATGGCCCTTGAGTCGGTGCGGCGGCCGGTGTCATGGCCTGTCGTCGTTCTGGCTGGCCTCTCCGCCGCAGCTCTCGGCTACTTTGTGACCAGGCATTGGCTTACACGCCGCAATGCAGTCACCGCCTGTGCCCTGCCAATGCTTTTGCTCCTTCCTTACCTGTTATGGCCTCGCCGTGACCTTGCGTTGGCCTGTCAGACAGGTGTTCTGGCTTTGTTGACATGGCTGTGCTATGCTGGCAGTAAGGCCAACCTGCCTGCAAGTGTGGAGGGATGGGCGGACGGCATAACATTCGCCATCGCCGCGACGATTTACCTGGCCACCGTTGCTCCCGACCTCCTTCCCGCTGACGCGGGCGAATTTCAGCTCGCGACGGCCCTGCTGGGTGTGCTTCATCCACCAGGTTATCCTCTCTACACCATCGTGGGCCATCTTTTCATTCGTTTCCTCCCTTTACCGGGCACCACGCCGGCATACCGGCTGAACTTGTTGAGCGGCCTGCTGGCGGCCGGCACTCTGATCCCGGTAGCTCGCGCGACACGTATATGGGCCAGGCAATTGGGAGCTTCGCGCTTTGAGGCACTCGTCGGTGGGGTGGTGGCTTCGCTGGCACTGGGCAGTGCCACCACCTTCTGGGCCCAGGCGACTGTAGCCAACATCCGCACCCCGGCCATTTTCCTGGCCGCCCTGGCGCTGTACGCACTCGCCCGGTTCTCCAGCCCGCGTGAGCCGGCGGAAAGAGAACGCTCCCTGGTGCTGTTTGGAGTATTCCTTGGACTGGGAGGTGGACATTATCCACCGCTGGCGTTTGTAAGCCTTTTCTTTTTACTATACATGGTGCTCTGTGACCCCTGCCTGGTGAGACAGCCCTGGCGTTGGCGGCGACCATTGCTGGCCGGTGCGTGCGCCTTTCTGCTCCCACTGGTTTATCTACCCATCCGCGGCGCGATGGGGGCCCCGCTGGCCCCTGAGGGCCTTGATACTGTACCTGGCTTTCTCCATCACTTCTTGGCGCGCGGCTTCGCAGGCGACATGTTCGCGTTCGCCAACAGTGCGGACCTGCTCCAACGCCTGACCTTAGTGCCGACGTTATTCCTGTTCCAGTTCAACCCGCTCCTGCTGGTGATGGCTCTGGGTGGACTGCTGGGACTTCTGTGGCGTGAGTGGCGCCTGTTTCTCCTGATGGCCGGCGCGCTGACTGTGCATACCTTCGTCACTATAACGTACCGTGCTCCCCAAACAGTGGAGTACCTGATGCCGGCTTATCTCCCTGTCGCCATTGCCATCGGCCTGCTGCCTGCTTTATGCTCTCATTACATCACGGCTCTGCCATGGCACACTCTATTTCTGCCACTTCTGTACTCCCTGCCCCTATGGGCCGGACTGTTGAACGGGTGGGTGCATGCGCCAAGTTTTTTTGAGCTGGCGTCAGATCGCAGCACCCGTGAGCTTGCCGGGGCGATGCTGAAGGCAGCGCCGCCTGGAGCGCTGATACTGGCCGACTGGCACTGGGCCATGCCTTTGCGTTATCTGCAGGAGGTTGAGGGGCAACGCCCTGATGTAGAGGTGCAATATGTCTGGCCTGTGGCAGGCATGGAGTACCACCAGATCTGGGAGCAGCGGCTGCGCAGCGCCGACGCGGGAAGGCCGGTGCTCCTGACCCACTTCTACGAATTCGACGGTTACACTGTCGAACCCCTGGAGACAGCTTTTCTCCTCCGTCCGCGTCCGGTGATGACACCAACGGCCCCACTCGTCCCCCTGGCACAGACCTTCGGCGGGCTGGTAGAGCTGGTGGGGTACACTCTTCGGGGAGCACCGTTCCAGCCCGGAGAGATGGCGGAGATAGTGCTGGCCTGGCGGCCAACCGGGCCGCTTTCCGTTCCCCCCTCGTTCACCCTGCGGCTGATAGACGAGCACGGACACCAGGTGGCTCAGGCCGATCGGTGGCTGGGCACGGATGCCATGCCCGGCGAGATACGTTTCGAGCGACTGTTTCTCCCGCTTTACCTGACCCTGCCGCCGGGCCGGTACAGGATCGTGGTAGGGGCCTATATCACGGGCGAGGCCGGTTTTGAGGACCTGCTGGCCTCAGAGGGGAGTACGACAACAGAGCTGACCGGGCTGGAACTACAGCCGCTCTCGGGTATGCCGTTCACCCTCCGTCGTTTTTCTGTGCCTTTTGATAGTGGCCCGCTGCTGAGGGGAGCAGACTTCGATCGTAGCATACCGGATACCTTGCGTGTATACCTTCACTGGCAGGGACCATCGGATGAGGAAAGGTGGGTAAGGATACATAGCACAGATGGCGCAGAAGCAATAGCCTCGTTACCCCCTTTGCCTGCAGGCGCATATCAGACCATTGCACTGGACATGCCGGGTGGTACTTCTGGACCACTCTGGCTATCACTGGAGGATGCTGCAAACACAGAGGAATGGGCCGCGGGCGCATGGGGGTGGCCTCTACAAGAGCTGTGCCTGCCCATGCCCTCGGATGGCGCTTTGTTTGTACCGTTGGGTAATGAGATGGCAGTGACCGGCGTGCAGGTGCAGCGCACACGCTCCGACGAGCGTTCTGTGCTGGCTCCCGCCCCGCAGCCTGCGGAAGCGATGGCGGTGGACGTGATGCTGGTGGGTTTGCGCCCGCTGGTAGACGACTACTCCACCAGCGTGCGGCTGACAGATACAACAGGCCAGCGCCTGGCCATGCATGACTACCAGCCGGCCCTGGGCGCCATCCCGACGCTCAAATGGATACGTGGAAGTCGTGTGGTGGATCGGCACATCATACCGCTCCCCACAGGGTCCGCAGGTAAAGCAGTGCAGGCAACGCTGGTGGTCTACGAACGCTTTCGCCTGGCGCCACTGCCTGTGCCGGACGGGCGGTTGACTGAGGTGTCATTGGGGACGTTTTACCTGCCGGAGGCAGCAAAGCGGTGAAGGTGGTGTCCGTCACTTCTTTGCGCGAGAAGGGAGCCAGAGCAGGCTATGGCTGGCCGTGGCGACGTAGGTTGTAGGGCAACTGCTCGCAGTTGCCCTACACTGTGGCCGGTTGTGCGGCGTCGGGCGTGGTCTGAAGACCTGCCCGAGCCGGTGCGGATGCAAAAATATGACAGACACCCCGGTGAAGGTGGTCTGCGCGATGGCGCAGTGGCAGATTCCAGTTTGAAGGACTGCTTTGCAACTCCCGATCACTCAATGCACTACAAAACCGCTTTCCGGCCCGATCACGACCAGGGCCTCTCCCATATTGACTTCGGCACCGGTAGTTCCGTTCAGCGATTGTATCACGCCGTCCCTTGGCGCGCGTAACTCCAGATTCATTTTCATAGACTCTAACACGGCCACAACCTCACCCCGTGCCACACGTTGTCCTGGTTTGACCGGAAGAGCAACAAGGAGACCAGGCAGAGGAGCACGCACCTCGACGGTATCACCGCAGACACTGTCTCCGCTATCATTGCCCGGGCACCTGCCTCCTCGCCGCAGAAAGGCCCGATAGGGGCGGCCAGATACCGTGGTCACGCATTCCCGGTCTTTACCATCCCCCACCCATTCAACATAAGTCTCGTAAGAGCGATTTTCCAGCAACAGCAGGTAGTGAGACGCATCAATGCCGCAGAAGTCCACGTTGAGCGGGCGGCGGTTAACCCATACCTGCCCGTCGCGGTTAACTTCGATCTCAAAATCTTCACCTTCGACGGTTACATGATACTTCATGCTCACCACCTCCGCATCAGTTCCCACCTTCCCATCATTTTCCAGCGGCTGATGGGCTGCCTCTCCGTCGTCTGGCCGGCCGTACGGCGCTGATAATCCTGCAGCACCGCCGTCAGCGCTGCGGCCAATCGCTCCTCGTCCTCGTCCTCACTGTCCGGTGGCAGGAACTGGTTTTCCAGGAAACCGGTGTGGAACTGCCCGCCGAAGAAGCGGTGACTGTTCAACAATGCACGGTGAAGATCGAGGTTCGTGGTGATGCCAATGATCTGATACTCTTCCAGCGCGCGTCGCATGCGCACGATGGCCATGCCCCGCGTCTCGCCCCAGGTGATCAGCTTGGCCAGGAGCGAGTCGTAGTAAGGCGTGATGGTCAGGCCTTCACAGATACCACTGTCCACACGTACATAAGGCCCGCCTGGCTCGCGCAGGTACAGGATACGGCCCGTAGAGGGGAGAAAGTTGTTAGATGGGTCCTCGGCCAGGATACGGCACTCGATAGCCCAACCGCGCGGCTGGACGCTTTCCTGCGTGTAACGCAGTTCCCTGCCTGCGGCGATGCGCAGTTGCTCCATCACGATATCCACGCCGGTCACAGCTTCGGTGACGGTGTGTTCGACCTGGAGGCGCGGGTTTACCTCCATAAAGTAAAAGTTCCCCTCGCTGTCAAGGAGGAATTCCACCGTTCCGGCCCCGACGTACCCCACGCTCTGGCCGATGCGCACGGCAGCCTGGCAGATACGCTCCCGCAAATCCGCGTCCAGCGCGCGCGAGGGCGATTCCTCGATCAGCTTTTGACGCCGCCGCTGGATGGAGCACTCACGCTCGCCGAGGTGGATGATATGGCCATGGGCATCTCCCAACAACTGCACTTCGATATGGCGGGCGTTCCTGACAAGCCTTTCCAGATAGACCCCATCATCTCCGAAGGCGGCCTGAGCTTCCCACCGGGCAAGGGGAATGGCCTTCTCCAACTCCTCACGCGAGTGCACTGCTCGCATTCCCATCCCACCGCCGCCGCCTGTTGCCTTGAGCATCACTGGATAGCCGATACGGTCAGCGACTGCAAGCAACTCCTCGTCACTCAGCGCTCTCTCCGAGCCTTCTACGACGGGAATGCCTAAATTCCTGGCGATCCGGCGTGCAGCGGTCTTATCGCCGAACAGCTCGACCACCTGCGGGCTGGGCCCGACGAAGATCAGGCCGGCCTCGACACAGGCCCGTGCGAAGTCAGGTGACTCGGCCAGAAAGCCGTAGCCGGGATGGATGGCTCGCGCTCCTGCCTTCAAGGCCACCTGGATGATCCGCTCGCCACGCAGATAACTTTCCTGAGCTGGCGGGGGCCCGATGCAATAAGCCTCATCCGCGTAGCGGACGTGCGGGGCTTCCCGGTCAGCTTCGGAGAAGATGGCTACCGTCTCCAGCCCCAGCTCCCGGCAGGTACGCAGTATCCGCATCGCGATCTCTCCCCGATTGGCTACCAGTACCTTACCTGGCATACACACCTCTCCTGGCTGTCTGTGCGCTTACTCCAATATCCGCTTAAGTGCCTATCCGAAAAACGTAACCGACGCATCCCTATGCGTCGGTATAAGCGGCATAGGGATGCCGCTTGTACGGTTTTTCGGATAGGCTCTAAGTGCCAGGTAACTATCCAGGCGCGACTGAAATCAGCCTCTTTGGGCCTGTGGCCGATGGTCGGCCTTCGCCGACCTTACTGGTGAGGCACACGTAAAGCGTGTCGGTGAAGGCCGACGCCCGGCACGAAGTGCCCAGGAATGGCGATTTCAATCGACGTGAATAGTTAGTGCCAGAAGCTTCCAACCGGATGGCAATAGCAGTGTGGCGAGGGCCAGCTTGATGAGGTCCCCTGGGATGAATGGAAACAGACCTGCGATTAACACTCTTTCATAGCCCACATAACGGGCCAGCCATGGCAGGCCACAGAGGTAAATCACAACGTTGCCCAGCAACATGGCCAGGAAGGCTGTGACGGCTTTGCGATCCCATCCCCTCTCGGCCAGCAAGCCGGTCACGAACGCAGCGGCCACAAAGCCCCATAAGTAGCCACCCGTGGGCCCAAAGAGATGGTCCAGCCCCGCCTTTCCCCCTGCAAAGACAGGCAGGCCAATGGCCCCATACACCAGGTACATCATAAGCGACAATGCACCGCGTCTGGAGCCAAGCACTGCACCGCTCAACAACACGGCCAGCGTTTGCGCTGTGAGCGGTACAGGGGTGAAGGGAAGGGGTATGGCGATCCGGGCAGAACAAGCCACCAGTATTGAAAACCCGACCACCATTATGCAATCATAAAGCAAAGCGTATTTCCTGACAGCAGGACGTAGCAAGCCAGAGTAAGTTACATAGCTCATCTGATATACCTCCTCTCCTGAATATTCAACCGTATCAAAGTGGTATATTGCCATGCTTACGGGGTGGGCGCTGGACGCGCTTATTGCGTAGCATCTCCAGTGCCCTGATGACACGCGGGCGTGTTTCCCTGGGCGCGATCACCCCGTCCAGATACCCCCGCGCTGCGGCCACATAAGGGTTGGCGAACTTCTCTCTGTACTCGCGCACCAAAGCATGCCTTAGTGCCTCCTCGTCCTGGGCATCCTTAAGCTCTCTGCGGAAGATGATGTTGACCGCACCTTCCGGCCCCATCACCGCGATCTCCGCGCCAGGCCAGGCCAGGCAGATATCGCCATGCAGGTGTTTGGAGCTCATGACGACATAGGCGCCCCCATACGCCTTACGTGTGACCACCGAAACCTTGGGCACGCTGGCCTCGGCGTAGGCGTAGATCATTTTGGCTCCGTGGCGGATGATCCCCCCATGTTCCTGGGCAACCCCGGGCAGGAAGCCCGGCGTGTCGGTAAGGGTGACCAGCGGGATGTTGAAACAATCGCAGAAGCGGATGAAACGTGCCCCTTTGTCCGAGGCGTCTATGTCCAGTACGCCTGCCAGCACCTGAGGTTGCTGTGCCACGATGCCCACCACGTGCCCACCCATCCGGGCAAATCCCACGATCAGATTCTGGGCGAAGCCGGCCTGTACTTCCAGGAAGGTGCCTTCGTCCACAATGTGGTGGATGACCTCGTGCATATCGTATCCCTGGGCCGGATCGTCAGGTACCAGGCTATCCAGTGTCTCTTCCATCCGGTCCACCGGGTCCGGCGAGGAAAGGTAAGGCGGGTCCTCAGCGTTGTTGGACGGGAGATACGAAAGCAACTGCCGCACCAGCTCCAGAGTACTATCCTCATCCGGAGCGACGAAGTGGGCCACACCGCTGCGCTGACTGTGGACTGCCGGCCCGCCCAATTCCTCGTGTGTGACCTCTTCGTGGGTCACGGCACGGATCACATCAGGACCAGTGATGAACATATAACTTGTCTGGCCGGTCATAAAGATGAAGTCGGTCAGGGCAGGTGAATAGACCGCTCCCCCGGCGCACGGGCCCATAATCACCGAAATCTGGGGCACGACGCCTGAAGCCAGGACATTGCGGTAGAAAATCTCGCCGTAAGCGGCCAGCGCGTCCACCCCTTCCTGGATGCGTGCTCCCCCGGAGTCGTTCAGGCAGATGATCGGTGCACCATTCTCCAGCGCCAGATCGAGCACCTTGCAGATTTTCCGCCCGTGGGCCTCCCCGACCGAGCCTCCCAGTACGGTGAAATCCTGCGCGAAGACGTAAACGAGCCGGCCCTCTATCTCCCCCCAGCCGGTGACGACTCCATCTCCAAGAATGCGCTGTCTGTCCAGCCCGAACTCTGTTGCCCGGTGGGTAACGAACTCGTCCAGCTCACAGAATGTGCCCGGGTCAAGCAGTGACTCCAGCCGCTCGCGGGCCGTGCGCTTGCCCTGGGCATGCTGACGCGCGACGCGTTCTGTGCCCCCGCCCAAATGGCTCTGAGTGCGCATGTCCTCGAGACGCTGCAGTGCGGTTGACATTACTCCTCCACCCCATGCGCGAAGAGCCAGCGCACAAACCGGCGTACAAGCGAACGGATGGTTACGTAACGGTAATGCAGTTGATACCAGACCTTCTTCCACCGGGAGAGAGGTGGAGGTGGCAATGGTACGCTCCACCGGATGGCGGTGGCTCCCCAGGTCAGCCCGGCTCCGAACCCCACGCATACGATCAGGTCGCCGCGCTTTATACGCCCTTCCTCCACGGCCTCACAAAGGGCTATGGGTATCGAGGCTGCCGAGGTGTTACCGTACCTGGCCACGTTGCTGTAGACCAGTTCCGATGGGATGCCCAGCGCGCGGGCAGCGGATTCGATGATGCGCTGATTGGCCTGGTGGGGGATCAGTATGTTCATATCCGCGAGTGTCAGGCCGGCCTTTTTCAGTACCTCACGGGTGGCCTCTGGCATGATCTGGACGGCGAAGCGAAAGACCTCTCGTCCCTTCATCTGCAGGTAATGCAGCCTTTGATCAACGGTCTCATGGGAAGGCGGCAGGCGGCTTCCCCCGGCCGGCAGATGGAGCAGGCCGCCGCCGGAGCCATCGGCACCCAGCACTGAGGCAACCACTCCCCCATCGGCGTCATTGGCCTGGAGAATGATGGCCCCGGCCCCGTCGCCGAACAGGACACAGGTGGCCCGATCGCTCCAATCGGTAATGCAGGAAAGCGTCTCAGCGCCGATTACCAGCGCGTTTCTATACGTACCACCCGCAATCAGGTCGGCTGCCACGTTGAGCGCATAAATGAACCCGGAGCAGCCGGCAGAGAGATCGAAAGCCGCCGCATGCGTCGCGCCCAGGGCATCCTGGACCAGGCAGGCGGTGGCCGGAAAGGCGTGATCAGGCGTAACCGTGGCGACGATAATCAATTCCAGCTCTGCCGGCTTCATGCCGGCCACCTGAAGAGCATCGCGGGCTGCACGTACCGCCATACTGGCTGTGGTCTCTCCCTCGCTCACGATGCGCCGCTCGACGATCCCCGTCCTGGTGCGGATCCACTCATCCGACGTGTCCACCATACGGGCCAGATCGTCGTTGGTGAGTACACGCGAAGGAACGTACTTACCCCACCCGACGACGTGAGCCGCCCGACTCATTGCCCCTCCCAACGTCTGAAGGCCAGACAGGCGTTATGACCGCCGAAGCCGAAGGAGTTTGAGAGTGCTATGCGATGATTAAGTTGCCGGGCATGATTAGGAACATAATCCAGATCGCATTCCGGATCGGGGTACTCATAGTTGATGGTCGGATGTACCCACCCGGTCTCCAGGCTTTTAACGCACACGAGTGCCTCGACTGCACCCGCAGCACCCATCAGATGACCCATCATGGACTTGGTGGAACTGACGGCCAGACGGTCGGCATGTGATTTGAAGACGAGCCGGATAGCGCGGGTCTCAACACGGTCGTTTAATGGGGTGCTCGTACCGTGAGCGTTGATGTAGTCAACTTCTTCTGGTGCCAGTCCGGCGTCCTTCAGTGCCAGCTCCATAGCTCGCGCTGCACCAAGGCCGCTTTCCTCTGGCGCGGTGATGTGGAATGCATCGGCTGTGGCCCCATATCCAACCAATTCGGCGTAAATCCGGGCATCCCGTTTGAGAGCATGGTCCAGGCTTTCCAGCACCAGTACACCTGCTCCCTCTCCCATCACAAAGCCATCGCGTTGGGCATCAAAGGGACGGGAGGCTTTCTCCGGCTCGTCGTTACGTGTGGAGATGGCGCCCATATTGCCGAAGCCGGCCAGGGCCAGGGGTGCGATGACTGCCTCGCTGCCTCCGCAGATCATCACCCGGGCATCTCCCCGGCGGATAATCCGCGCTGCCTCTCCGATGGCATGCGCGCCGGTAGCACAGGCAGAGGCAACGGAGATATTGGGCCCGCGCAATCCATAAGCGATGGCCACGCTGCCAGAGGCTGCGTTAGGCATCATCATCGGGATCATGAACGGACTTACCCGGTGCGCGCCTGCCGTCTGCAACACCTCGTAGTTCTCCAGCAGCGTCAGGATCCCCCCGATGGCGGTCCCGATCAACACGCCGGTTTCCCATTTGAGGCCCTCGTCAAACCTCAGGCCGGAATCAGCGATGGCCTGGCGGGCTGCTTCCAAAGCAAAGAGTGTGAAGCGGTCATGACGCCGTGCATCGCGGCGTCCAAACAGGGCCACCGGGTCAAATTGTTTGACCTCGGCAGCGATGCGTACGTTAATGGTCGAGGCATCGAAAAGAGTGATGGGAGCAACTCCACTGCGTCCTGCCAGGAGCGCTCCCCACATGGCTGGCACATCATTTCCGAGCGGCGTCACTGCTCCCAGCCCGGTGATTACGACGCGCTCCCTCATAAATACACCTCCATTCGTATGCCTACCCCTGCCGACTGAAGTCGCCCGCTTTGGGCCTTCGGCCAGCAGTCGGCCTGCGCCGACCGCTGTTTCCGCGTCGGCGCAGGCGCTCGTAAAGGGCGATTTCCAATCGGCACACGGCGGCAGGCAGCTGTATAGGTAATTACCTCCATTGTATTACTGGCCTGCAGTTCACTTCAGACAGCTCAAGAGCCAGCCTCTGCTGCCGGTGCTTCAGCAGCGCTGGGCCTGGGACTGGCTGGCTATATATAATAACACCAGCTCTGAGCTGGGGTTACGACATTTAACACACTTGCATTGCCTGCAGGAATGAGTATCATAAAGCTACCTGCAGTGTAACTATTCAGGCGCTGACTGTAGGGGCGAGGTATACCTGGCCCGTACACCTTCCTGGGTCTGCGGCCGATGGTCGGCCTTCGCCGATCCTCTCTTTTGGGATGCCCGTGGAAGGGTGTCGGCGAAGGCCGACACCCGGCATGAAGTGCCCAGGGAGGACGATTTCAATCGGCTGAATAGTACAAGTTACCCTGCAGTTTTAGAGCCTATCCGAAAAACCGTACAAGCGGCATCCCTATGCCGCTTATACCGACGCATAGGGATGCGTCGGTTACGTTTTTCGGATAGACACTTAGCACCAACCACCAAGACGCCGGAGTAGAGGCTTCAGCCATGTTTTCCGTATGAAAGTTCGATTCCCTGGCGTTATTTTAACGGGTATTGATTTTAGTGCTGCTTCAGGAGGTGCACCATGACCGCCGCGCTGAGAGAAAGGCTGCGTATCCCCGAATCGTTTCTGGAGGAACTCAACGCCTTCCTGCTCGATCCGCATAATCAAGTGGTTAATGATCTGCTTGACGTGATCGCAAAATACGGTACGCCAGAGGAAATCAACCGTAAAGCCAGCGAAGCCCGCAAGCTGCCCCACCTGATGGCTCGTCTGCAAGAGGTGGCACCGGAGCATATCAGGGAGCTAAACTGGCTTGAAGAGCAGCGTAATAGAGGGGCTTTCATAAGCGTGAGCGAATATCGTCGCCGCGTATTGGGGGATCGGGCAGATGACGTACACTTCGATGAGCGATTCGCAGTTACACTGGAGATAAGCGCGTTGCAGTACTTCTCATTCCTCATCGTCGAGGCAAGACAGGCTATCGAGAGGGAAGAGTTGATGCCAGGGCGCTTCATACGCGTGCGCAAAATGAAGGAGCAGGAGGCTGATGGTGATCTGCTGGCCGTTACGGCAGCAATGCAGATTATCGGGGCCAGCTATGTGGAGACATTAGATACCAAAGGGACCGACGGCTCCAACATTCATCTGGGCGGTCCGGAGACAATCACCGGCTACTTCGGCGGCATAGGGCAGCCCAATGAACATGCCCTCGCCTGGCTGGATGAGTATCTGTACTATTATACCAATTACGGTGTGCGACAGGTTTTGAACGTCAACGCAGGCACCATCTTGCTCGCCTATCTGCTGCACAAACTGGGGGTGGACAACGAGTTCAAGATCTCTGTATTCATGGGCAACGACAATCCCTATTCTGCGCTATGGACACTGATAGGAGCCAAACTCTTCTCACGGCCTGACGGCACCACCCCACTGATCGGGTTCAACTGGTCCAATTCGGTGAACAATGAGACAATGGAGATCGCAGCGCAAGTACGCCGTGCGCTTGGCCTCGAGGGGATAGTACGTTTTGAGCACCACATCACCGAGACCTGGAAATCCATTGTGCGTCAGCCGTATGACCGGTTGGAGGAGCTGCTGGAGATAGCCGATCATGTCGCCAATATCTCGGCCAAACACGAAGGTGGTACACCTGAGATAGAGCGCACACGCGAGCATCCTTCCGACATTCTCGATTACTTCCGCCCGCGACAGGAGATCGAGCAATCAGGCGACATGCCGCATTTGTTGCGTGGTTACCTTGATAAGCACGATGCTGTCAACCGCACAGCCCGTGCACTTACTGAGCATGGGTTAAGCTTCGTAGCAGCACAGCATTTGCATCACAGGTGAATCGCGGGCTTTTGATCTGCCATCAGCGGCTGATATAGCGTACAAAAGTCAGGCAAACTCAGGAGAGGTGACACTAACACCTGCCAGGCAATTCGACTATACTGATAAGGAATGATGTCGCCGGTACGAGTAGTGATTATTGATGATCATGATGCTGTGCGAGAGGCGCTCTGTGCCTCTCTGCGGGCTGCTGGCGTCGAAGTCGCAGGATGTACCGGCGACTGGAGGAGTGGTCTTCAAGAAGCATTGAAGCTGAAGCCGGATGTGGTGCTTCTGGAGATCAAGCGGACCGATGGGGAAGGGCTGGCGGCACTGCAGCAGTTGACCGGAGAGTGCCCTTTTGCCAGCGTCGTGGTGCTGACCTCCTACCCTGATGTCGAAGAGCAGATAGCGGCACTCCATATGGGTGTTGTACGCTACCTGCTCAAAAACATTGACACTCCTCAACTGGTGCGCGAAATTCAGGCCGTGGTGCGGCCGCAGGCAATGGTATGAAGCGGTGTGCTCAACGGGAACCAGATGCAGTGCCCCGGTCAGCGCGAGACGCCTGACATTACTGGGAGGGGTGTCCCACATAGTGACAGGATTTGAAGTGGCAGGTCCTGTCAATCAGACGTCATCCTTGTTATTTTACATAATAACCTTAAAAATTGCGATGAAAGTCCGATCTCCGTTGAAGCCGGTTCTGCGCCACTTGTTGGGAACAGGACTGTGGTGATCCCAATATCTAAGGGATAGACCATTATAAACTCGCTGCGTATGCTTTAACATTGCGACGGGGCTATTGACATATCGCATAAATTGTGCTATAGTATAGGCGGTTAAGCTCCAAGAGACCGAAAGGTGGAAGCAGAGAGGAACTTATCTTTAACAATCTGACAGCCGATGAGAGCCCGGAACGATAAATAAGTCGAACCGGGAAGGAGGTTGTCAGAGGAAGAAAGATGAGGACCGATCTGAGGAAACCAAGTAAGCCACTTGGAGCTTAACTATTTATTGAGACACCCTCCCGCAGGTCAGACCTGTGAGAGGGCGTCTCGTTTCCCCATCAGACCGACTCCTCCCTGGCCCCTGGAAAATGCAACTGCGAGCAGTTGTCCTACACCGCCACGAATGGCCCAGCCCCCCTGGATAATGTGCTCAGGCTCACGCTAATAGGACCTTGGTGTCTTGACATTCCAGCGTGAAAAGAGTATCATTATCGTAAGCTGGACTTATGTAGAGTGCCAGCCAGGGCGGGGGGCTTGCGGCAGCCGGAGCGTTCAGGTTCATTGTGCGCAGCCAGACTATCTACAGGGCGTTAACGAAATCTCAAGCTTGACGACAAGGAGGAGCAATGCGTGGCAGGCGTACATTTCTGCTCATTGGCGCGGTATTGATACTGGGGGCGCTGCTATTATGGGTGTTTATGCGACCCAAGCCGCAACCGACCCCGTCCGTGGTAGAGGGCACGGCGATGCCTACTCCGTTACCGGCGGACATGGTGCGTATCGTTGTATCGGTGCAGAATATCCCTCGCGGTATGTTGATCACCAGTGACAGCCTGGCGATCAGTGAGCAAAATTGGCCCAAGGACTCTGTACCCCCGGGCGCGATCTATAACGTTGACGCCGTCTACGGGCGCGTCGCCCGGGTGGAAATTCCTAACGGAATGCCGGTTCTGGAAAGCATGCTCACCGGGGTCTCTGGCGCACTGGCTCCGATCGGTTCTGACATGACACTTATGATCCCCGAGGGAATGGTGGCTTATGCTCTGCCTGTGGGGCGCTACTCAAGCCTGGCATGGGGGCTGCGCCCCGGGGATCACGTTGACGTTGTTATCTCGCTGCTGATGGTGGAGCTGGACCAGGAATTCCAGAGCATGTTGCCCAATCAGATGTCATGTGTGAACCCACCGGAAGGAGAGGAGTGCAAAGGAGGGCCTGAGGGGCGTTTGGAGGTGTTGCCTAATGGCTGGCTGGTCAGCAAGACTGCCAGTGAGCCACAGCGGCCTCAACTGGTAACCCACCTGACGGTGCAGAACGCACTGGTCCTGCGGGTAGGAGACTGGCCCAAGGCTGAAGCAACCCCGGCACCGGAAGGAGAAATGCCAGTCGCCACTCCAGTTCCGCTTCGAGAGGAGCAGCCCGCTGCGCCGTCAACTCCTGAGGTTGAGCCAGTGACCCTGGCTGTTACCCCTCAGGAAGCTCTGATACTGGAATATCTGCAGGCGGCTGGAGCCAGGATCAATCTGGTGGCACGTTCGGTGGCTGATGCCCAAAAGGGGACCCGCTTCGTAATCGAGACTGTCACATTGGAATATGTGCTGAATTCGTACTCCATCAGCTATCCGACAAAGTTGCCCTACGGCATCACGCCACCTCTTTCGCAGCTTGAGCGAGTGGCAAAAAGTGAGACAGCAGCTCAATACACGGTCAGATGAGCGTATTTAATTCAGGAGGGCGCAGGTGACTCCTCAATCTGGTGAAAAAATTCGCGTGCTGATCGTGGACGACATCGCCGAAACGCGGGAGAATCTGCGCAAACTGCTCTCATTTGATGCGAACATTGAGGTGGTGGGCGCAGCAGCGTCAGGCCAGGAGGGGATTGCGCTGGTCAAAGAGTTCCATCCCCACGTGGTCCTGATGGACATTAACATGCCCGGCATGGACGGCATCACCGCCACGGAGATTATCCAGAAGGAGGCGCCGGCCACGCAGGTGGTGATGCTGTCCGTACAGGGAGAGACCGACTATCTGCGTCGGGCGATGATGGCCGGGGCCAGAGATTTCCTCACCAAGCCGCCCAGTGGTGATGAGTTAATGAGCACCATCCGCAGAGTCTACGAGATGGGCAAAACGCGGATGGTGATACATCCAGCGGCTGCTCCGTCGGCGGAGGGACTGGTACCTGCCAAAGCCAAACAGTTCCAGGGAGAAGTGGTAGCCGTATTCAGTCCCAAGGGCGGTGTGGGGTGCACTACTGTGGCAGTGAATCTGGCCATTGCTCTGCAGAGAAGGATGGGTAGCGCGCGCAAAGTCTGCCTGGTGGACGCTAACGTCCAGTTTGGAAATGTAGGGGTGATGCTTAATATGCAAACCAACCGCAGTCTGGCAGACCTGGCGCCGCATGTCAATGATATGGACTCGGATTTGCTGAACAGCGTTATGGTCGCTCACGGTTCGGGCATTAAGGTGCTGCTTGCACCTCCCGATCCTGAAACGGCCGAGACCGTGCTGGTTGGGAGTTCGTCAGATAATGGTGTTGGGGGTGCCTCGATAATCAGTGCGGTACTGGAGCTGATGCGCACAGAGTTCGATGTCATCGTCGTGGATATGTGGAACTGGCTCGATGACATATCCCTGACCATATTTGATACGGCAGCGCTCATTTTGCTTGTAATCATGCCCAACATCCCCTCTATCAAGAACGCCCGCCTGTTTCTGGAGGTTGCCAGGAGGCTAAATTACCTGCCGGATAAGATCGCTCTGGTGCTCAACGGGGTGGATCGGCGCATGGGGTTTGGGCCTGAGCAGATCGAACGGGCCCTCACCGTCCCGATAGCCGCGCAGATCCCCCTGGATGAGCAGGCTGTGTTGCTCTCGGTTAACTATGGTGTGCCGTTCATTGTGCGGGACGAGGGCCGCCCTATTTCCCAGAGTTTGCTGTACCTCGCCGATTATGTACGACGCATGCTTGCAGAGAAGTCTCAAGAAGCGGGGGAAAAGAGTACTGCTGAAGTGAGCCGCGCCCGTGCTTTTAGCTAATACATCGGGAAATCAACGCTCCATCAGTCAGACCAGGAGGCAAAATGTCATTGCTTAAGAGGATTGAAAAAGAGCGTCAGACGACGGGGCAGACAGGGCAGACGGGGCAGGTGGGACAGCAGCCCCCTTCTGCAACCATGGCTGAGATGCGTGTGCGACGCCAGCCGGCCACTCCAGCCCGTGATGCTTATCTGGATATCAAAACGCGCATCCAGAACAAGCTGATCTCGGAGCTGGACCCAACAATGGATGTGACCAGGACGGACGAGGTACGACGCACTATCCAGGAGATGTATGACAATATTCTGGCCGAGGAGAACATTGTCCTCAGCCGGACAGAACGCCAGCGTCTGTTTGAGCAGATCGTGGCGGAAATCCTGGGATTGGGGCCACTGGAGCCGCTGCTTGCCGACCCCACCATCACCGAGATTATGGTGAACGGAGCCAAGAACGTCTATGTTGAGCGTGGGGGCAAGATCATCCGTGCCAATGTTGTCTTCGAGTCTGACGAGCACTTGATGCGCATCATTGAGCGCATTGTGGCACCACTGGGCCGGCGCATTGACGAAAGCCAGCCTTACGTGGATGCCCGTCTGCAAGACGGCTCCCGCGTCAACGCGGTCATCCCCCCGATCTCTCTGGTCGGCCCGGTACTGACCATCCGAAAGTTCTTCAAAATCCCTCTCACAGTAGAAAAGCTGATCGAGTTGGGCAGTGTCACACCGGAGGCGATGGAGTTCTTGCGGGCTGCAGTAATCGCGAAGCTCAATATTGTCGTCTCCGGAGGCACCGGTTCCGGCAAGACGACTTTTCTTAACATCCTGTCCGGCTACATCCCGGCTGATGAACGCATCATCACCATCGAGAATGCCGCTGAGTTGCAGTTACGGCAGGAGCACGTGGTCACCCTGGAATCGCGCCCACCCAACATTGAAGGGCGGGGTGAGATCACCATCAGGGACCTGGTGATCAACAGTCTGCGGATGAGACCGGACCGTATTGTGGTGGGGGAGTGCCGTGGTGCCGAGGCCTTCGATATGCTCCAGGCAATGAACACCGGTCATGAGGGCAGTATGACCACCATCCATGCCAACAACCCGCGCGAAGCGACCGCCAGGCTGGAAAATATGATCCTGATGGCCGGGATGGACCTGCCTCATCGCGCCATTCGTGAGCAGATCGCTTCGGCCATCAACATCATCTGCCAGTTGGAGCGTTTACGGGACGGGTCGCGCAAGGTCGTCTCCATCACCGAGATCCAGGGCATGGAAGGTGATGTGATCACCATGTCCGATATTTTCAAATTTGAGCAGGTGGGTTACGAGAATGGCCGGGTCATCGGTTCTCTGCGGCCCACAGGTTTGCGCCCGAAATGCATGGAGAAGATCGAGACTGCCGGCATCCGTCTGCCGCCCAGTGTGTTCGGCCTTGGGCAGCGGCGTTATTGATCGGAGGTCGAGGTTTAAAGCGTAATACCTTTCAAGACGCCGGGAGCAGGCTTAAACCTGGTCTTCCACCTGAAGGCTCGATTCCCGAGCGAGTATGTCCCATAGTTAAGCTGATAAAATGCGTGTCCGGCACCATCCCCGGCGCTGTACGGTGCAGATGGATGGTGGCTGGATGCCTTGGAGGATTGGGTTCGGTGTGGAGGTAAGTGATGAACCCTATGCTTATCATTATAGTTATGGGAGGTCTTGGCCTGTTGACGCTCATAGGCGGGTTTGTGGCCACCCGTCGGGCCGATCAGGCGCTGATTGAGGAGCGTCTGGGCATAGAGAGGGAGGAAAAACGCAAGGAGCCGGGTGAGCGCAGGAGTCCTCTCGGCGATGCACTGAATGAGGCACTGGAGAAACGTGGTATAGGCTCAAATCTGGCCACCCAACTGGCCCGTGCCGATCTCAAATGGACGGTTGGGGAGTTTATGGCACTTACGGTCATTGCCGTCGTGGGGGCCGGTGGAGTCTTCTACTTTTTGAGGCGCGACTTACTGGCATCCATCATCGTCTCCATCGCGGCATTCTTCGCCCCGCGCATCTACGTGAGTGTACGACAGAGGAGGCGTTTGAAAGCCTTCACCGACCAGTTGGGCGACACGATCAACCTGATGGTCAACGGTATCCGTGCTGGCTACAGTGTGCTCCAGGCTATGGAGGCGGTCTCCAGGGAGATGGGTCCCCCTGTCTCCGAGGAGTTTGCCCGCGTGGTGCAGGAGGTCCAGTTGGGCCTGACCCTGGAGCAGGCTATGAACAATATGTTGCGCCGGGTGCCGAGTGACGACCTGGACATGATGGTTACAGCGATCAATGTCCAGCGCGAGGTAGGTGGCAATCTGGCTGAGGTGCTCGATGCGATCAGCTACACCATCCGGGAAAGGGTGCGTATCAAAGGGGAGCTGATGGCAAAGACGGCTCAGAGCCGTATCTCTGGCTATATGGTGGGCGCGGTGCCGGTGGGACTGGCCGTGATCCTTTACCTCCTCAACCCCAAATACATGGGGCAATTGTTCGAGCATGTCTGTGGGTACATTATGCTTGCCTGTGCAGGCATCGGGATTGCGCTTGGTTTCGCCGCGATGAGCAGGATAATGAAACTTGATGTTTGAGGTAGGGAGGAAGGCCAATGGCATTCAAGAAGTTACCCAGCCTCGAAGAACGTCTCGCGGAATTCGGAACGCTTGACAGGCCGGTAAGCCTGGAGGAGATAGAGCTATCTCTGCCCTTCACTGAACGCGTGATATGGCCGCTGCTCAACAGTCTGGCCGAGCTGGCCTTACGCATGTCACCGGCAAAAGTCAATGAAAGAGTCCAGCATAAGCTTGACCTGGCTGGGAATCCCTATACTATCAGCAGGTTCAAAGCGACCCAGATGCTCGCTGCCCTCCTGTTTGCAGGCGTTGGGTTTGCTCTGTTTCTGTTGTTGAAGAAACAGTCAATGACGATGCGCTTGTTGCTGCCCTTCGTAGGGGCCGGGCTGGGGTACTACTTACCCGAATTCTCGCTCAACAGCAAGATCAAGAAGCGACAACGTAATATCATCAGAGCACTCCCCGATGCGCTTGACCTGCTGACCATCTGCGTGGAGGCCGGGCTGGGCTTTGATGCGGCAATGGCGAAAGTGGCCGAGAAGTGGAACAATGAGCTGAGCGTAGCTTTCGGCCGGGTGATCACTGAAATTCAGTTAGGTAAGCTGCGCCGCGAAGCACTGCGTGATATGGCCGATCGTATGGAGGTACGGGATGTCTCCACCTTTGTGGCGGCCATTATTCAGGCTGACCAGCTTGGTGTCAGTATTGCTAAGGTGCTGCGCATTCAGTCAGATCAAATGCGGCTCCGGCGCCGCCAGCGTGCCGAGGAGCAGGCTAACCAGGCCGGTATTAAGATGCTGCCCGCCATCGTCTTTCTGATCTTCCCTGCCATCTTCATCATTCTGCTGGGGCCAGCCGCGATCCAGATAATAAAGATGGTCACGAGCGGACAACTGTCCATCTTCGGATAAGAGAACAGGTATTCGCGTCTGTGTCATTTATTGAGAAAGCTGGCCTGCGCTGGTCAGCGCTGTACAGACATTTTCTAGACCTTCTGTTCCCTCCCCGGTGCCTCGGCTGCCGGAAACCGGGCGTCTGGTTATGCCAGGCCTGCCTGGAGCAGGTCCCTCGGATTGAGTCTTCATTTTGCTCCATCTGCGGAGATAGAGCAGGCAACGACGGGCTGTGCAGCCGTTGCCGCACCCGGCCTCTGCGCATCGAACGCATCCGATCCGTGCTCTATTTCGAGGGCGTACTGCGTGAGGCAATCCATCGTCTCAAATACCGGGGCTGTGTTGCCCTGGCGGAACCTCTTGGCAGCCTGATGGCTGCATATCTGGATGAGCATCCTATGCCTGCAGATGTGGTGGTGCCGGTGCCGCTGCATATCACTCGCCTGCGCGAGCGCGGATATAACCAGGCAGCTCTGCTGGCGCACGAGATGGCCAGAGGGAATGGGCTGGTGGTAAACGAGCATACGCTTGTGCGCGAGCGTGCCACTGCCGCGCAGGTAACGCTCAGCGCCGAGGAGCGCAGGTTGAATGTCAAAGAAGCTTTTCGCTGTGTGGACGCCGGTGTAGTCGGCAGAAAGGTGCTGCTGATTGACGACGTATGCACCACCGGCGCCACGCTGGAGGCCTGCGCTCTGGCCCTGTATGAGGGAGGGGCATCGAGCGTACAGGCCCTCACGTTGGCTCGTGCCCGCTAAATTCTATTCCGCAATGAGGAGGCGACTATGAACGTATCCGTGTTTACCCGCAATATGGAGATGACCCCCCATCTGAGCAGATACGTTGACCAGAAGATAAGCAAACTGGACCGCTACCTCCCCTCAATAGAAGAGGCACGTATGGACCTCTCGGTGGAGAATACCCGCAACATGGCTCATAGCCAGGTGGCACAGTTGACCGTGCGCGTGCGCGGCACCATTCTACGCGCTGAGGAGCGCACCAACGACATGTTCGCCTCGATTGACGCCGTGTTGGACAAGATGTACCGCCAGATCGCGCGTTACAAGGGAAAAAGGCAGGATCGGTTCTCTCAGAATGCCGAGCCTTTGCCCATTGAGGAAGGGGAGCCCGAGCCGCCAGGGGAGATTGTGCGCGTCAAGCGCTTCGAGGTGCGCCCGATGACGCCGGAGGAGGCCATCGAGCAGATGGAATTGCTGGGACACAGTTTCTACATTTTCCTTAACGCTGATGAGAACGCCATCAACGTCGTGTACAGGCGCAGTGACGGAAACTATGGCCTGTTACAGCCAGAAGTCTAGGGTACAGCTCCTCGCGAATGACAAGAGGCCCGGTTAGCCGGGCCTCTTGCATTGCAGTCGTGGTTGAAATGGAGAAAATAACCCTTTTCCTGTTTGTCGGTGGCTGGGGAGATAGCGATGTTGAGGAGACGTTGCGGGGTGCCCATCAGGCCGCCGCGCGCGATCTGCTGGAAAGATTGCTGCGGACGGGATTGATCGGCCGGGCTATAGTCGCCACCGATAACCCGACCTGGGCCAACGCGATGGCCGATCTGCCGATTGTGGTGGACCCCGACCAGCAAAATGAGCCTTTCCATTTCGGACGGCGTCTGGCCAGGCTGATCGAGAAGTATGCTGCCCGGCGCGTACTCTACGCTGGCGGCGCCTCAGCCCCACTTATGACCACTGCACGCTGGAGCGAGACTCTACTCTCTCTTGCGGAAGCAGAGCGACTGGCGATCACTAACAACGTCCATTCCTGTGACTGGCTTGGCCTCACTGGCGCAGACGAGGTGACCGGGCTGGTGGCAGGGGCTGCGAGCGATAATGCACTGGCCTGGATGCTGGCAAACGAAGGGAAGATGAAGGTTGAGAGCCTGCCACCCTGTGCAGCCACCCGCTTCGACCTGGACACACCGGCTGACCTGCTGATCGCGCGATGCCATCAGGGGATAGGACCGCACCTGCGTGCTTTCCTGAATGCTCTTAACTGGCCGCATACTCAGGTGGAGGAGATATTGGCGGTGCTGGCACGTGAGGGAAGCTCTCTGACGATTATCGGGCGCGTCTCCTCAGCGGCCTGGGCCGCTTTGGAGCAGGCTACACACTGCTGGGTACGTGTCTTTGCTGAGGAACGCGGCATGCGAGCCAGCGGCCGTCAGATGCGTGGGGAGGTGCGCTCACTGGTCTCCGAATATCTTGACCTGGTGGGATGTGAGGCTTTCTTCGACAGGCTGGCAGAACTGGCCGACGGGGCCTTGATTGATAATCGGGTGATCCTGGCTGCACACAGGGTGTGGCCTGCACGGCGCGATCGTTTCAACGCTGATCTGCACCGCTGGGAGCTGGTGGAAGAGCCTTTTCTACGCAGTTTCGCACGGGCAGCTGCCGGGGCACGGATACCGGTGTTATCGGGAGGGCACTCAGTTGTGGCTGGCGGGTTGCTGGCACTGGTCGAGGTGCTGCGCGCGAGGGTATCCGGGTGTGTGCCTGATGCCCCGTGAACATACCTGTCAGAGATCACGATCTTGCGCCCTGGAAGCCGGGACAATGACCCGCAGCCTTCCGGGCAGCACCCTGTAGTTTATGCGGGTGGCTGACCGCTCAAACAACTCGCCGTCAGCGTGGATTGGGGTGGGCGGTTCGCACTCAATGGTAAGGCAGGTGGTACGCGCGTAGCTCACCTCTGGCCGCTTAACGTGACTTCCGTCGAAGGTGGTCGGTAACAGACGCAGTAACTTTAGCCGGCTTAGTCCACCAGCGAAGACAAAGTCCAGACAGCCATCGTCTGGGGCAGCGAATGGTGTCATCCAGAAAGCACCTCCGGTGCGGCGGGTGTTGCCCACTGAGACGAGCGAAACCGGACCACTGTATTCTCCCCCGTCCCAGGCAAGCCGCATATACCAGGGTTTGTGGGAGAGGATCGTTTTTAATGCCGCCAGTATATAGCGCGGCGTTCCCTGAATACGTTTCATCGCTGCCTGGGTGGCGGTCACCATCGGCTCCAGGCCGATTGCGGAGTTATTGTCGAAAAAACGGCCGTTGACACATCCGACATCCATCACACGCGTGTGGCCCGCCTTAATGACGCGGCAGGCGCTCTCGATCTCCTTCTCAAGGCCCATCATATCCGCGAAATCATCCGCTGAGCCCAGGGGGATGATGCCCAGTGGACCGGCCACCCCATCCCCTGCAGCCTGCATCAGACCGTTGACCACCTCACTGATACTTCCATCGCCTCCGGCGGATACGATAGGAGAGAAGCCGGCCAGCGCCGCCTCCCGTGCCAGCTCGATACCGTGGTCAGGTCCCTCTGTTATCACCAGCTCATAATCCAGGCCTATCTCCCGGCAAGCCTTTTCAATTGCTGGAATGGCTGCCCTGGCCTTCCAACGGCCAGCGTATGGATTGAGGATGATCCTGGCTATACCCATAGCAACAAGGTAACCATTCAGGCGGTGACTGTAGGGGCCAGGTGCACCTGGCCCGTCCACCTTCCTGAGCCTGCGACCAGTGGTCGGCCTTCACCGACCAGGTCTCTCATTGATGCGCGCAGCGGTGCTGCGCCCGTACCCGGCTATTGTTTTCGCGCTGGCATCAGAGCCGGGCTTCTGAGGTCTTGCAAAAGGCCATTGAAACCCGACCTATCCCAGCCAGAGCCAAACTCCTATGCCCACAAATAAGACGCTTGAAAGCCACAGAAGTGCTCGCCTGGGAAGTAGCCGGCATAGTCCCTCCCCTCCGAGCACTCCCAAAGCTGTCACCGCGATCAACGCTGTCGTTCCACCAGCGAAGACGGGAAAGGGGTTCAGACTCCTGGCTGCCAATCCCAGGACAGCCAGTTGGGTTTTGTCACCCATCTCTGCAATGAACAGCAGCCAGAATGTGGAAACAAAGGCCCGCCAGGCGTTGCTGCGGCAATCATCATCCTGGCATGAAGGATTGGCATCCCCCTTTTTCGCTCCTATGGCTTCGCGAGCGACCAGGGCGCCCATTCCAACGAACATGATGGCTGCTGCACTTTTAAGGACGCGCGCCGGCACGATGCTGCCTGCTATCTGACCACCGGTGGCACCCAATGCCGTGACCACAGTCAGGGCCAGGCTCGCCCCGAGCAATACGGCCCAGGGACGGCGGTACTTGCAGCTCTGCATCAGGACTGCCAGTTGGGTCTTGTCACCCAGCTCAGCCAGGAAGATCAACCCGAATGTTGTGAACGCTGTGTCCAAATCCATAACGCCTTAGATTCTACAACAGAATCCGAGAGCTGTCCAATTTGTTCGCTGGTGGTGAGGGTTTATCAGCGTTCTAATCTTGTTTGTTCGCAGTCAGGCACGAAGCGCCAGCGGAACGCTGGTCTGGGCCTTTTCAACGCCACTCCGCTTTGCTTAGAACCTCTCAGAAAGACCGTACAAGCGGCATCCCTATGCCGCTTATACCGACGCATAGGATGCGTCGGTTACGATTTCCGGTAGGCTCTTAGTGTTTCACTACGAGCATCTTAAGTAACCGCCTACCTATGCCGACTGAAGTCGCCCGCTTTGGGCCGCAGGCCTTCGGTCGGCCTGCGCCGACCGCTGTTTCCGCGTCGGCGCAGGCACCTGTATAAGGTCGTTTTCCAGCCGGCACACGGCGGCAGGCAGCCGGGTAAGTAATTAACATCTTCATCAGAGTATTGACAAGCCCTCACTGGTGGTTACCCTATCTTGCTGACCGCTCTGGCTGCCAACTCCAGCACCTGGAGGCGCGGTTTACGAACGCGCAGCACAGTTATGTACCGTGCACCACAGGTTGCTATCTCGTGTTGGCCACATCACTGCGCAGTTGCGACTCCCGCGCCACACATGGGGTATGGCTCAGGTATACGTCAAACCGGCTCCTGCGAACATGGTGGAATCCACTATTCCCCGGGTTTGCCCCCTTTTTCTGGGATGGTTCATTTTCTCCTCGAAATTGGTTTACACTTCAGGCTGCCTCGAAGATCGGCTGCCTGACGCAAAGTAGGGGCGCAGCGCGCTGCGCCCCTACCTGCGCCCCTACGGCTGTTGCGCTGCGCCCCTACGGCGCCCCCACTATGGCCACTGGTCGGCCTCTGCCGACCGGCGCGCCGGCGCAGGCCGACGCCCGGCGCGCAGCGCCCAAAGAGGCCGATTTCAATCGGGCGGCATCCGGTATAACTCAGAGTGTCAACCAATT
>DAOTYA010000159.1:0-11123 GCA_034435075.1 Anaerolineae bacterium | reverse complement strand
GGGATTTCCAGCTCGTCGCCCTGCTTCACTGCTTCATAGTCGGCCGTGTTGGTGAAGACAAGGGGGAGAATGCCCATGTTGACCAGGTTGGCATGGTGGATACGGGAAAAGGAGCAGGCTAAAACAGCTCTGACGCCCAGGTATCTCGGGGCCAGCGCCGCATGCTCGCGGCTGGAACCCTGGCCGTAATTAGCTCCGCCGACGATGAACCCGCCGCCCCATTCTCTGGCCCGCCTGACAAAGTCGGGGTCCACCTGCTCGAAGACATGTTCTGAAATAGCCGGGATGTTGGAGCGTAGTGGCAGGACTTTCGCTCCGGCCGGCAGAATGTGATCGGTGGTGATATTGTCTCCCACTTTGATCAACACCCGGCCATGAAAAGTGTCGGGGAGGGGATCCAGGGACGGCAAGGGTTTTATGTTGGGGCCGCGCACGATCTGCACCTGCTCCGGGTGGGCAGGTGGCGGCACAATCATATTGTCCTCAGTTGCAAATTGAGCGGGCGGTGTGATCACAACCGGAGTGCCCAACCTGCGCGGGTCGGTGATGACGCCGCAGAGTGCTGCTGCAGCACAGGTAGCCGGGCTGGCCAGATAGACCTGATCGTCAGGTGTTCCGCTACGCCCCTTGAAGTTGCGTGTCGAGGTACGCAGCGAGATGACATCGGTGGGTGGGGCCTGTCCCACACCGACGCACGGCCCGCAGGCTGACTCCAGGATACGCGCCCCCGCTGCGATCAGGTCGGCCAGAGCGCCATTCCGGGCGAGCATTGTGTACACCTGTTTGCTGCCCGGTGCTATGACCAGGCTGACCTGCGGGTGAACGGTCTTGCCTCGCAGAAGCGCAGCCACCGTCATCAGATCGGCATAAGAGGAGTTGACGCAGGAACCGATGAAGACCTGGGCCACCGGCCGCCCCTCGACCTCGCGCACCGGCACCACGTTATCCGGACTGGAGGGGCAGGCGATCAAAGGCTCGAGCGCGCCCAGGTCTATTTCCATTGTCTCGTCGTAAGGTGCGTCGGGATCGGCAGCCAGTGCCCTCCACACCTCGTCACGTCCCTGCGCCTGCAAATAGGTCCTCGTCTGTTCGTCACTGGGGAAGAGCGAGGTCGTGGCTCCTGTTTCGGCCCCCATGTTACAAATGGTGGCCCGCTCGTCAACGCTCAGGGACGCCACCCCGGGGCCGTAATACTCGATGATCTTGCCGACGCCGCCTTTCACCGAGAGGCGCCGCAACAACTCCAGGATCACGTCACGGGCAGTCACCCAGGGGTTTAACCTGCCCACCAGCCTGACGCCCAGTACTCTGGGCATGGTAAGGTAAAAAGGCCCGCCAGCCATCGCCACGGCCACGTCCAGTCCGCCGGCGCCTATGGCGAGCATACCAAGGCCACCGGCGTTAGGGGTATGGCTGTCGGAGCCAAGGAGGGTCTGGCCGGGCACGGCGAAGCGCTCCAGGTGTACCTGATGACAGATGCCGTTGCCCGGGCGCGAAAAATAAGCACCGTACCGGGCGGCCACCGTTTGCAAGTAGCGATGGTCGTCAGCGTTTCGGAAGTCGGTCTGGAGCGTGTTATGATCAACGTAGCTGACTGCCCGGCCGACGCGCACACGGGGCAGCCCGATCGCCTCGAATTCCAGCCAGACCAGGGTGCCGGTTGCGTCCTGGGTGAGCGTCTGATCAATGGAGATGGCGATTTCCTGACCTGCAATCAGGTTGCCGCTCACCAGGTGATCGGCCAGGATTTTGCGCGTCAGGTTCTCGCTCACTGCACACAAGCCTCCGCGTGCACAGCGCAAGATAACGGCTCACTCAGATGCCCATTGCGCTGCTCAATGGGAACATAGCTCCTGTCCACGGGTCCCACATAGTTAGAGAGTGGGCGGAGGAGACGGTTGTTCTCATACTGCTCCATCACGTGGGCGGTCCACCCCGCGACGCGGCTGGCCGCGAAGACTGGTGTAAACAGGTCCACTGGAATGCCCAAAGTGTACAGCAGCGGCGCGGCGAAGAAATCCACGTTGGGGTGAAGTCCCTTCTTTTCCTTTACGATGGAAGACACCACAACCGGCAAGTGATAGAAGTGGCAGTCGCCCAGACGCATACAGACTTCGTGCAACATTTCCCGCAGATAGATCACCCGGGGGTCCATTCCCGTCTTATAGACACGATGTCCGAAACCCATAATGCGCTTCTTTGCAGCCAGCGCTGCCTCGATGTAGGGCTCCGCGTTTTCGATGCTCCCGATCTCCAGGAGCATTTCCATAGCCCGTTGGTTGGCCGCTCCGTGCAAAGGTCCTTTGAGCGTGCCTATCGCCGATGTGATCGCGGAATACATATCCGAGAGAGTGGAAGCGGTGACCCGGGCCGCGAATGTTGAAGCGTTCAGTTCATGATCGGCCATCAGGATCATCGCCATATCGAGCGCGCGTGCTTCCAGAGGGCGTGGGCGCTCACCCCTCAGCATATACAAAAAGTTCTCGGCATGTCCCAGCTCCGGGTCAGGATGGACCCGCTCTTTGTTTTGCATGCGACGATGGTAGTAGGCGATAATGGTCGGCATCTTAGCCGTAAGGCGGATGGCTTTGTTGAGATTGGCCTCCTTATGCTCGGTGCCGTTATCGGGATCGCAGCAGGCAAGCGCGGAGACAGCCGTGCGCAGCGCTTCCATCGGCTGAGGACGGCCGGGCAGCGCATGGAGCAGTTTCCAGATGCCTTCGTCCACTTCTCGCTCCGCGGCGAGCCTGGTTTTGAACGCTTCCAGTTGCTCCCTGGTGGGAAGCTCTCCGTACCAGAGAAGGTAGACCGTCTCTTCGTAGGTCGAGCGTTGTGCCAGTTCGCCGATGTCAATGCCACGATAGAGCAGACGTCCCCGTTCTCCGTCCACAGCACAGATCTTGCTATCGGTCACTACAAACCCTTCCAGGCCGGCGTTTGCCACTACAGCGCTCATCTCTCTCCTTTCTTTTGAGTAGCCATCAGGTGTTGGATGCGTATAAAAAAGCCAGCCTCCTCGAATGTGGAGGCTGGCCGTGTACAGGACGCTCAAGGTTGGCGCCACGTCAACCACCAGCCCCCGAGGGTGAGGGTGGCTTAAGCGGTCGCTGCTCAGGGTTGGTGATTGAGTAATGCTTTCTCATCGGCTCCTTAACTCCAACACTATGATTATAGTGGACAGCTCGCCCCATATATAGTACCCAAATGGGGCATTTTCAGCACCCGACCAGGAGCATCAGAGTGGCTACGGCCTCCTCCAGCTCGATCACCAGTGGGTGATCATCAAACCTCTCACGGGCAAGCCGGGCCACACTCTGATAGTACCAGAGAGATGAGCGCGGATCGGCGTTAAAACGTTCCCATACCACTGTTCCATCACGACGCAGATCGGCTTCCAGTGTACGGATGTTGTGAAGCGCATCTGCTGCTTTGACGGCCACCGCACCAATACTTGCCCTGTGCAGTTTATCCAGGCTCTCCTGTTTGCGTTCCAGCCAGGGGCGAACCTCCCCGGTGGCATCCCGTTTCTGCTCAGAGAGAGCCCCGACCATCTCTGCTACCTCTGCCCCGAACTCTGCCTCGACCATGGCCAGCGGATAGCCCTGGTCCTCCACCACATCATGCAGCAGACCGGCAATAACCACCGGGTCAGGGAACCCGTGCCGGGCCAGGATGATGGATACAAGAACAGGGTGTGTGATGTAGGGGATGTCGGTGCCTTTACGGTTTTGCGTGCGATGTTCCCGCGCGGCCAATATCAGCGCAGCCTCATACTGTTCCGAATAGATCATTTTACGTAGCGCCGATGTCAGGACCCTTTCAGCACACTCCCAGACTTCCTATACTCTGCGCTGACTGAGAGCGAAAAGCACGGCCAGAGCTGCAGCAAACAGCAGCAGGACGATACCACCGATTCTGGCGAGTATGACAAACACCCCGGCCAGGGATATATTGCTTTCCTGGGATGCCCTCTCATCCGTGTCAACCGGTGTGGCTTCCTGGGTGCCTGTGCTTTCCTCCGGGGCGGCTCGCGTAATCCCAAACTGGATTTCCAGCGTGGTGCCCTCCGCCACAGCCACGGACCACTCTGCGTAACCGCTGGGGGCATAATTCGTTGGCGGTTTGAGGATCACCCGATAAGCCCCAGGCGTCAGGCCGGTAAAACAATGCGGTTCATGGACACCGTCGGTTAAGTAGCGGGCAACTGCGCCGCCCTCATTTGCGACGGTGATCTCGGCGCTGGGCAAAAGTTCCTCGTTCGTCGCGTCGTCCCGGAAAGTGTTGTTGTTTCTGTCATGGTAGGCCAGTACGCAGATCGAGGCCCCTTCACCTGCTCCAGTCCCCCCACCTCCTGTCTCCGGAGCTGAGGTGGGAGTGATTTCCGGTGTCGCAGTAGGAGGCGGAGGTAGAGGCGTGGGTGTCTGAGCGGGTATGGAGATCACCAGCTCCTGACCAACCTGAATCAGATCATTGGGACCGATGGAACCGGCATTGAGAGCGCGAATCTGGTTCACGTCCACGTTGTACATCAGGGCAATCCCGTAGAGCGTGTCACCAGGCTCTACGATATGCACGGTTGCTCCATCAGGGCGCGGCGTAGGGGTCGGACGGGGTGTAGGCGAAGGCCCATAAGTGGGAGTCGGAGGTTGCGGCGGAGGTGTGTCCGTTGGAGGCGTGGGTGGCGTGACGTAGATAAGGGAAGCATCATCCCAGTACACGTCATTGTGCTTGTAACTCCATTTCGCGGTTGCCCGCAGGAACACGGTCACGACACCGCCCGCACCCACCTGGGCCTGCACCGGCCCGATCAGGCGATACTGATCATACGAGTAGCCTCCCGCCCAGATGACGTTCGGACTCCATGGATCGGTACCTCCGTTGGGGTCAATGCCCACGCGCAATAACATCTGGTAGGAATCCCCACAGGAGAGTGCCTGTGCCGAATCCTTGTCGCAGCTCCATGCGTGCCCGTAGGCAGAGAACTGTACCGTGGCGCCAGGCGAGAGGCCGCTGACCACCTGATACACGCCTGAGTCAATGGCACGGAAGAAGCCGAATTGCATAATGGCGTAGCTGCCACTCCTGACACGGGCCGGCGGTCCCACAAAGGGGGGAGCATTGGGAATGACTTTGCACTCGGGCCGGCCAAAATTCCGCCCATCCACGGGATTTACTCCCTCAGTCCAGAAGGTGACCCATCCTTGAGGAGTGTAGATCTCCCCGTAAGGCACGCCATTAAACGTATCACGTGTCCAGTTGTTGGAGCACCAGCCCTCGGCAGGACAGTTAAGCCCTTCGAATCCGGGGTTTTTCAGCAACTCCGCCTGTTGTGCGAATGTGTGAGTGAGCGGGAGGGCTAAGGAGGTCACCAGTAACATCAATAACATGGGGAGAGGGAATACAATGCCACCAACGATCCGCTTCAGGCTCATGGAACGTTTTACCTCCAAAACGGTGTGAGTCTAAGTGCCCATCCGAAAAACGTAACCGACGCATCCCTATGCGTCGGTATAAGCGGCATAGGGATGCCGCTTGTACGGTTTTTCCGATAGGCTCTAAAAAGGCACTTGACGCTCCCGAAAGTGAAAGGGCTGCCATTGTCTGTTGATACAACAAATGTTCGCGGCCCCTGCTGGCCGCGAAGTTAACCTGGCATCGCCCGGATGTGGGAATGGCAGCGCAATTATAACATGCTGCAAAGTCTTGTCAAACGAAGCTTCGCCAGTGCCTGGACGTTACTTCTCCACACCCGCACTACTTCCACTGCTGCCGTGCCTGTGAACGGCAACAGCTCCGGATTGGAAGGTTTTTGTAAGCTCATCTCGCTGTGTTGTAAGGGAATTGTAAGGGGAAGGGGTTATAATTTGAAGTGGCTATTAATGCTTTCTTAACCAGGGTTACGCACTATGCCGGATGAACCACCTATGAAGCAAGGTAAAAATAAGGTCCTTGTGCTCAGTGATAACGACGGCCTCGCTCTGGTCATTGCATTAGCCTTGAGCACCTGCCTGGGAGCGGATAGTGTCAGACTCAATCTTTCGGCGACGGAGCAGTGGCAGAAATCCTTCTCTGCCAACAACTTCGACCTGATAATCGTGGGTATCAGTGCACCTGTGGAGGAAATGCAGCCAGTTCTCTCAGAGGCATTCTGCCACGTAACGGAGACCCCTGTACTCATAGTTTCCGACCGTCCTGTCAGCACATTCCCGGCAGGCCGCATAAATCATCTCAAATTCCCCTTTGACATTGACGCCCTGTGTGATAAAGCTGAGGGAATTTTGGCAGCTCATACAGGACGATCCCCCCGGTGATGGAGCCTGCGTAGTCATAATTTGAGGCTCGCCGACCATACGGCGTCTGACTACTTGAGATCAAGACGCATCTCGATGCGGCGGAAGGATTCCAGGTAGCCCATCTCCTGCATCGCCGGCCAATAGGGGCTATCGGCGGGGAGGTTCTCGGTCTTGGTGTCGAGCGCCGGGTGGTGCGTATGCAGCGCGTGGAGGAGCGCCAGGGCAACCCGGTGCGGATCGCCGGCCTCTGTCTGGATGATCAGGTGGTTCAACTGAAAGAGCGTCATCCGGTACACCAGCCAACCCCGGCCGCCGTCGGCCAATTCGACCCGTAACGCTGCCAGGTTGCCGCCGTTCACCAACGACGCCGTCTCGTTCAGCCACGAGGGAGCATCGCGGCGCCGGCGCAAGAGTTCGATGGCCTGGCTGCCATCCAGCACCTCGCAGGAGTAGGAGTCCACGCAGATGGCGGGAGGGCCTGGCGGGCGACGAACCACCAGCAATTCGCGCACGTCGTGGAACCCCAACTTGAGGAAGAGTTGGTAGGCCGGGTCGTTGTTTTTGATGACGTCAAGGGTCACACAGGACACATCGAGGCGACGGGATTGGGCAATGAGGTGTTCCATCAGCAACCGGCCGATCCCGCGTCGCCGTTTGACCGGGAGCACGCCCAGGCGGGTGACCCAGGTGTGCTCCGGGCGTACGCCCAGCATGGCCAGTCCCAGGATTTGCCCGTCCTCTACGGCGACGACGGACGCCGCCATATCCACGTCATAGGTGTGGATGTACTCGCGCAGGCGGGCGGCGTTCATGGGCATGGGCACGATGTAATCCACGCGGGTCTGGTTGTAGGCGGCGACGAGTTCCTCGCAGGTAAACCGGGAGGCGGGCACCAGCCCGATCGGAGAAGTGGCCTGTGCAGAGGGAGCGGCCGGAATCACCAGGCGTTCGGAGCAAGCCGACGCGGGGAAGTATGCGGCCCCGGCCGGTGGTACAGCCGGGCCGGCACCATTTGGCCGGGTCATTCACGCTCCTCAGTGTTCAGGTAGGCGGCGATCTGAGAGGGGAACTCGCGCGGGCTGATCGGCTTGGAGATGCAGCCGTCGCAGCCGTAGGCTTTGGCCATCCGCACGGCGGTATCCGGTGGCCAGGCGGTCACCGCAACGAGCGGCACGTGAGCCAGCCCCGGTGTCCCCCGCAGCAGGGCAGCCAGCGTCTGCCCCTCCAGGTCTGGTAGACCCAGGTCGAGCAGGATCAGATCGGGCTTTTCTTTGGTGGCCATAGCCAGGCCGCTCTCGCCGTCGGGCGCGTAGAGCAGGCGGTAGCCGTACGGCTTGAGCGCACGCAGCGCAAGGCGGGCACTGTCGGGATTATCCTCGATAATCAGGATGGTTTTCGTCGCGCGCCTCGGCGGTTGGGAGACAGGCTGGTCACCTGTCCTGCTCGCCGCATGGTTTGAGGGGTAATGCGCCGCAACCTTTTCGAGCAGTTCCGCGACCTGGACCGGCTTGGAGATGTAATCGTCGCAGCCGGCGGCCAGGAAACGCTCACGGTCACCGCGCATGGCCGAAGCGGTGAGCGCGATTACCGGAATGTGGCGCAGTCTCTCGTCGGCGCGGATCTGGGCCAGGAGTTCCAGCCCATCCATCCCCGGCAGGCCGATGTCGAGCAAGACCAGGGGCGGTTTCAGTCTGCGGATCATCGCCAGGCCGGATTCGCCATCCCCGGCTTCGAGAAGGGTGTAGCCCTGCGATTGGAGGATCTTGCGCACGATCCGGCGATTGTGGACATTGTCTTCGATGTAGAGAATGATCTTCTGCTCCATATTCTACTCTGGCAAGAGGGTCTCAACGTGAGCCAGGAGGCTGCTGCGATCCAGTGTCGCCTTAGACCATACCGAATTCGTGTGAGCGGCCAGCCGTGCGCGCAGGGCGGGATCAATTTCCCTGGCCGAGACGACGACGACGGGGACGTCGCGTGTTTGGGCACGCTGGCGCAGCATCTCCAGCAATTGTTCGCCGCTGATGTCCGGCAGGATCAGGTCCAGGATGATGAGATCAGGTGCAGACTCTTCTATCGCCGATAGCGCCTCCGTGCCGGAATGGGCCTCGATGACCTCGAAGCGATGGTTGACCTCGAAGAGACGGCGCAGGAGGCGCGCATCCGAGACGTAATCGTCAATTACCAGGATACGCGGTCGGCGACCCTGACCGAACGTCTTGAGCGGGCGATCAGGAATGGGTTTGCTGACTGCAGAACGCGCTCGCGGTTGTTCGACCTGGTCGCCCAACATCGCGGCCACGTGGCCCACCAGTTCGCGGGCGCTAAAGTTGCCCTTCTGCCAGATGGACTCGGCGTAATGGCGCAGGTACGTCCACTCGTCGGGGGTGAGGGTCTTGGCAGAGATGATGATGACGGGGATCCCGCGGGTGCGCTCGTCGGCCTTGAGCGCTTCCAGGACGGCAAAGCCGTCGGTTTCCGGCATCGAGAGGTCGAGCATGACCAGGTCGGGCCGGCGCTGGCGCACCAGGTCGAGGCCATCGGTCGCGTTGTGTGCCTCAAAGATGCGATACTGTTTGTAGGTCTGCAACAGACGGCGGAGGAGCCGGCAGTCGTTGGGATTGTCGTCTATGATGACGATGCTGGTAATCTGTTCGTCCAACTGCTCCAGCGTCACGGCCAGCCCTTCGGGCGCATGCTGTGTCTGAAGTGGGGTCTCGAGCTGCAGCTGGAATACGTAGCGGTCTTCCAGGGCGTGTTTTTCGGCGCTGAAGGTGTGGCCGGAACAGTTGACCAGCACCCGCTCGCCCGGCAGGATGTGGCCCGCGGCCAGCAGTTTCTCCAGCCCGGCGAAGGCGACGCTGGCGGCAGGCTCCATCGAAAAGCCCTCGATGCGCGCCACGCGCCGCATGGCGCGGAAGGCGTCGCCGTCGCTCACCGCGACCATCGCGCCGCCGTATTGGTCGGTCATCTGCTTCAATACGTCGTAGGCCAGGCCGGGCTTGCCGGTGGCGAGTACTGTGACCAGGGTATCGGGCTGCACCGGCTCGGCCTGGGCAAGCCCTCGCTCCCAGGCGCGCACCATCGGGGCACAGCCCGCGACCTGCACGATGCCCAACCTGGGGACGCGTTCGATCAGGCCGGCCTCGTGGAGTTCGATAAAGCCCTTCATCACGCCCAACGGCCCGATGCCGCCGGAGACCGCCTGGATATACCAGTCGGGGGCCTGCCAGCCGAACTGCTCGGCGATCTCGAAGGCGATGGTTTTCATGCTCTCTTTGCCGGGGATGGCCTTGGCACCGCCGTCGAGGTAGATACCCCGGCGGGCGGCAAAGTCGGCGGCGATCTCTTTGGTCTGGTCATAGGTGCCGGTGACTTTGACGACCTCGGCGCCGTAGAGCGCCAGTTCGCGCATCTTTTCGGCGGGGACGCTGCTGGGCAAAAAGACCCATAGTTTGATGCCGGCGCGCGCACAATAGGCAGCGTAACCGGCAGCAGCGTTGCCGGTGGAGGCGAGCACCATTTCGGTGATCCCGCGCGCCCGGAGGGCACTGATGGTGAACGCGGCCTGGCGATCCTTGAGGGAGCCGGTGGGATTCTGCCGCTCATCCTTGATCCAGATCTCGCCCCCCTGCCTGCCGTATCCGGTTTCCCGCTCCAGCCCTGCGGCGCGGGTGAGCGGCGTCCACCCCTCGCCCATCGAGACGAAGGGGAAATCCTCCGGGAAAGGCAAGAGTTCGGCGTAGCGCCACAAATTGAAAGACCGCCTGGCGACCAAGCGGGGCCAGTTGGCCGGGAGCGCGGTCAGGTCGTAGCGGGCGTCCAGCCAGGGATTGCCACACTTTTCGCACCTGGCGGCGTAGAGGTCGGCGGCCATATCGTGGCCGCACACCAGACAGTGTACAGCGTTAAATAGTGTTTTCATGATACGGCAGCTTTCCCTCCCACAATATGGAAAGCGCGGTTATTCATCATACCGCCTATACCGACGCATAGGGAGGCCTCGGTTACGATTTCCGGATAGGCTCTTAGCGCCTTTGTTGTAAGCCCGCCGCGGGTCAACCGCGTAACTCCTGTCATTAAGTCTATCACGAAGATTTCTGTTGACAAGCCCGGCCGACCGGGAAGGCGCAGTAAGAAACCGCACCTTCCCTGCCAAAGTCAGACAGCCGGGGTGGTTTAGGCACGTGCCTTACCCTCCCTGGGCCGGGCATCCAGTGGCAGATACACGGTGAAGGTAGAGCCTTCGCCCAGTTTGCTCTTCACGGTGATCGTGCCGCCGTGTAGGGTCACCAGGTGCCGGGTGATCGCCAGCCCCAGACCAGTGCCTCCTCTTTTACGTGTATTGGAGCCGTCAATCTGCTGGAAACGTTCGAAGAGTTTTTTCTGGTCGGCTTCACTGATGCCAATACCGGTATCCTCGACTTCCAGGCAGGCCCAGCCATCCCGGGTGAAGGCGCGGAGCGTGACGCGTCCCTCGTCGGTGAACTTGATCGCGTTGGAGAGCAGGTTATTGAGGATCTGGGTGAGCCGCACCCGGTCGCCCCAGATCGCAGGAAGGTCTTCACCGACCTCGACCTCGAACTTGATAGGTTTGTTCACCAACAGCCCCGCGACGCTGCTGACGGCTGCATCCACTACCGACCTGAGCGGAACCTCCTCCATGTTCAGGGTCAGCCGGCCGGCCTCGATCTTGGCCAGGTCAAGCACGTCGTTGATCAGGTTCAGCAGGTGCTGGCTGTTGTCATAGATCGCCTGCACGTCCTCACGCAGCTCCGGATCAATTTCACCGTCCAGCCCCATCAGCATGACCTCGGTGTAGCCGATGAT
>DAOTYA010000158.1:0-3348 GCA_034435075.1 Anaerolineae bacterium | reverse complement strand
TCAGTTGTAGGGCAACTGCTCGCAGTTGCCCTACATTGTGGCCGGTCGTGCGGCGTCGGGCGTGGTCTGAAGACCGGCCCGAGCCAGCGGATGCAAAAATATGACGGGCACCCCCAGTCTCGGGGGTGGGGGACACAAAGATTGTAGGACAACTGCGAGCAGTTGTCCTACACTATGGCCGGACGTGGCGGCATCGGGCGCGGCCGGGGAGACGCGAAAATGTGACGGACACTCAAGTGACTTTTGTCGTAGACACGCTACCGTCTTGCTGGTATAATTTTGTAGAAATGACCGGGTGGGCATTACCTGAGATCAACACCGCTCTATGTAACAGGTGTGGCATCTGTGTGCAACATTGCTCGACCCATGCAGTCGAAATGGGACCGGAGGGGCCGTACATAGCCCGTCCACAGGACTGTGATTACTGCGCCACATGTGATGCCATATGCCCTCAAGGGGCGATCACTTGTGCTTACGAAATTGTTTGGGGAGAATGAAATCATGGACACAACGCAAGACTTGAGGCAACGGGTGGAAGATGTGCTCGGCACCATCAGACCCTATCTGAGGGCCGATGGAGGGGACGTTGAGCTGGTTAAAGTAGACGATGAAGGTACCGTCTTCGTAAGGCTCTCCGGGGCATGCCGTGGATGCCCTGGTGCATTGATGACCCTGCGGGCGGGGATCGAGCGTATCGTCAGAGAACAGGTACCAGAAGTCAGAGGTGTGGAAGCTGTGCGGTGAAGGAGCAGGAAGGTTGGGGCCATGAGCGAATATATCAACAACAGCACCATGCGGCAGGAAATCCTCAAAGGGATTTATCCGACAGCTTCATGAGGACAGGCCGGTAGAAGCAGTAAAGATCGAGTTCGCCGCATTGTTGCGCGACGTAGGGCCAACTGAGATTGCGGCCCTCCTGTTTACATAACCTTCGTGGACCGGGAGGATACTGTGCGCTTTTTCTCCCAGACCAGAGAACGCATCTTCCCGCGCTCGCCGGCGATCATCGGCCGCAAGGTGTAAACCTACCCGGCTGCCTGCCGCCGTGTGCCGATTGGAAATCGACCTTTAAGGGTGCCTGCGCCGACGCGGAAGCAGTAGTCGGCACAGGCCGACCGCTGGCCGAAGACCCAAAGTGGGCGACCTCAGTCGGCATGGGTAGACAGTTACCAAATGGGCAGCCGGTGGACCGGGAGGAATGGCTGCCCCGCGGGCAGGCCCGTCAGTTGCGGGGCTGGCTCGCCGACATGGGTGTAACATGCGTGCCCCCCAACCTCTCTGCTCACTTACCGGGAGCCATTATAACGTCCGCCGCTACCGCACGGAGTATCACGATCCCTTGATCGCTGAGTTTGCGCGTCACTTCGGACAGCCGGGATTCCGCATCACCGTCGCTCCGGAGAAACGTATCATCGCGGCTGTCGAAGTAGTGCGCGATGCGGTGTGTGGCTGTGCCCGGCATATGGCGCGCGGGCTTCTTGGGGTCTCCGTTGATAACGCCGGGTTCGAGGCCGGGATGTTACATCACCACTACCCACGTCTGGCAGGAATGGTTAGGGACCCGGACTTCAATGATACGTTGATGCACGTGTCCGGCCACATTATTTAGTGCCTATCCGGAAAACGTAACCGATGCATCCCTATGCGTCGGTATAAGCGGCATAGGGATGCCGCTTGTACGGTTTTTCGGATAGGCTCTTAGAGCAGGTCGAGGAAGAGGTACGGGATTACATAAGTGTGGCCTATATCGTGCCTGGCAAACTCGCCACCACCAGCCAGCAGGACTGGGCATACTGAGCACAGCACCACTGAACCGATAGCATCCAGCCACCAGTCAGACTGGGGGTCGGAAGTGTGCTGCCGGAGAGAAGGATTTAGCTTTCTTCTCGTTCTCCTCGCCTTCCTGGTGCTCTACGCTCTCACCGCCGGGCCGTCTATGAAACGCCATTCTCTGGCTGCTCACTTCGTCTACCTGGCGGAGTCATTTCTGAGCGGACGGCTCGCTCTGCTTCATGTCCCATCCCCCCCGTACGACCTGACCTGCTTCGCAGGCCGCTGGTACGTCCCGTTTCCTCCACTTCCTGCGCTGCTCTTTATGCCGCTGGTGGCGGTATTTGGCCTCCGTGTCTCTGATGTTGCGTTAAGTGTGGTGGTCGGCGCCCTGGATGTGGCGCTGTTTTATCTGGTTCTGAAGCGCCTCACCCCGGACGATGAAAAGCGACGTATCTGGCTGTGTGCAGCGCTGGGGGCAGGAACGCCTCTATGGTACTGCGCAGCGTTTGGGTCGGTATGGTACACCGCACACGTGGTGGCCGTCGCCTGCCTGTGTCTATACATGCTTGAAAATCTGGGACGTAACCGGCCATTTTGGGCCGGATTCTGGCTGGGGATGGGATTTTTAGCTCGCGCGCCGGTGATACTGGCATTTCCATTAGCTCTGGCGAAAGGCCTGCTCAAGAGCGAACGGCGGGGAGATCGGCTGCGCTTCCTGCTGCTGCTCGGAGCAGGCATGATGCCGGCACTTGTAGGACAGGCAGTCTACAACCAGGCGCGTTTTGGCAATCCTCTGGAGTTCGGCTATCGCTGGATAAACAGCCCGGCTTCCCTGCTGGCAAGGCAGGAAAGATGGGGACAGTTCAGTCTTCACTTCCTGCCAGAGAATCTCTACACGCTGCTGCTCCGCCTGCCGCTCTTCTCCCTGGCACCATTACACATTGAACCGGATCCGTGGGGTATGGGGTTGGTGTTCACCTGTCCGGTGCTCCTGCTCTGCCTGAACAGCCCCCGCAGGGACATGAAATGGTGGGAGACTAAAGCAGGCTTATGGCTTTCCATCGCACTGGTATCCATCCCCTCATTGCTTTACTTCAACACCGGCTCGTACCAGTTTGGCTATCGCTTTGCCCTGGACTGGCTGCCGTTGGGATTGGCACTGTTAGCTATCAGCGCGGACAGGCGGTTGAGTCGGTGGGAAAAACCGCTGATCATCGTGGGGATAGTGATGCACCTGTGGGGTGTGTTGTGGATGTACCCCAACTTCAACGGCCAGCCCTGGCATGTCTGGTACGTAAGCGTATTTAAGCACCTGTTGCGTTAGGATCGCCAGGCTTCCCTGGCATCACTCTCATAAACGACCCAGGTGCAAATCCAGAGGGACAGGTCACTCGCTGATTGTGAACCGGGCTGTCCCCTGCAGCCGGTCCTCAATGAACACCCGCATCTCATAAGTACCTGGTTTGTACCCTTCTGATGGCTTGTAGTAGAGATACGTGCGCCCTTCAGGACCCCATGGCCACAGTTGAGTGAAGCTTTCGAGCAGCTCCCGCTCGCGATAGATGGCGAAAGTCC
>DAOTYA010000157.1:0-8468 GCA_034435075.1 Anaerolineae bacterium | reverse complement strand
GCACAAAAGCATCACAACTGGCGAAGCATCAGCGGAAGGTAGAGCCGGGATCCGGTGCAAAGTACCACGCTGTCAATACCTCCATAAGATCGGTTGCCGTACACATCGCGCAGTTCGCTGACAATCGCGTGGCTCTCAATACACACACCAGGCAGTGACGGACGGGGCACATCCAGAACAAGTGCGACGGTCAGCGTCTCACCAGGCCTCAGATCGCGCCCCCAGCCATGTGGCGGCGGTCCGGTCAGATCAAGCCATCTGAGGCCGTCAGCAGTAACCTCATCGTCTGGAGCAGGGGATGCTCCTGATATGGCAGGCGACGGCGTAAGTTTATCGTGAAGCTGGACCAGGTCCAGCACACTGGGGCCGGTATTGGTCAGGCAAACGGTGATCCATACCCGTCCGGAGGCCGCACCAGCCTGTTGGTTTATCGTTACCGAGGGGAGCGCCAGAGAGACCGACACGGCTTCCGTCGCAGTGAGCAGGCCACCTGGGAATGCCGCCGTAATCGCAGCCTGCCCGGTATACAGCCCGGGCACTGCATCGCCTGCCGCTATGAAGTTCAACGGCAGACTGATTGCTTCGCCGGGTACCAGAGTTGCCGCATTGTGCCAGCTTTTCTTTGCCTTAATAGCCATGCCATCCCTTGAGGCGGGACGAAAGCCTGGAGGCAGTGAAGGGACAACTGTGAGCGAGCGGACGGGAAACGATAGCGTGCCAACATTAGTGAGGTAGACGGTCCACGTAAATGGCATATGAGGAGCGATCAGACGCGGGGTCACCGCGTGCCCAACTTCCAGTACGGCCACCAACGGATTGATGACCCAGGTACTCACATTATCTGCAGGCGCTGACTCCGGTGTGGCACTGCTGATAGCGATACGGCCATATAACGGGCCTTCAATAGGCTGTTCTACCGTCAAAGTCAAAACCAGGCTACCACCCATCCGTGCTGGCAGTGAAGGGATAAACCAGGTGAGCAAATACCCATCTTGCGCCACTTCTGCCACAGTACCAGGCCACTCCCCGACAGTAACTCCGGCAGGAAGTGTCATAGTGATTAACACCTCCCTGGCCGCACCTGGACCGTCATTCGTGTAGACCAGAGTACAGGTAATCTCCTTTCCTGCCACTACCGGATCAGGGGTGATGGTGTAAGCTATACTCATGTCTGCCGGGTTCACAATATTTGCAGTGCTGGTGAGGAAATTATTGTCTTCCCTTGGGTCAGGGGAAGTAGCAGTGATGGTGACGGTGGTGGTTACCGGCCCCAGAAAATTCTCCTGTGCCGTGAGCGTGAAGACAATGCGGCCCGAGGCCGCAGCCTTCAGCGCGGGTATTCTCCATACAACCGGAACGAGTCCACCCAGTGCCAGTGTCCCGCTTGGCACCGCGCCGGAGTCCGGCGGCGGGCTATCATCTACAACTCCGCCAAAGGTCAGCCCCTCTGACAGCCAGGTCATGATTAGGGCATTTTGCGCAATGGCCGGTCCGATGTTGGTGTAGCTCAGCGTGCATGTGATGGTACCGCCAGAGCTGATGAGCGGTGGAATCCCCGCAAGTGCCACTCCCAGGTCTGCTGCGGTGGTCACTGCCGTAGACGCAATGGTCAGATTATTCGAGGGGTCACTATCATAAGTTGTGGAGCTGACCATAACTGTGTTGGTGAACGGGTACACCGCCCCGGGACGCACCAGCACGCTTATTTCCCATGAGCGGCTTGCTCCTGCATCAAGTGCTCCCAATCTCCAAAATAAAGTATTGCCTTCCTGCTCGGGCGCAAACGCAGCGGTTACCAGGCTCACCTGTAAGGGCAGGAGATCCATTGCCACAACATCCTGTGCTCTGGCCGGCCCACGATTGACCACACGCAGCGTGTAGGTTATCTCCCCTTCCGCGCCTGCAAGTGAGGGAAAGCCTGTGAGCTCAATCGCCACATCTGCTACAGGTGTGGCGGGCGGTGTGCTCACAGGTATCGGCGTGGCGAGAGGCGGCGGAGCGGACAGGGGTGTACTGGTAATGATACCGGCTGGCTCATCTTCCCCGGCCGGGGTGGTGGTAGCTGTTGCTTTAACAACCTGTGCCGCAGGCGGGTTATGCCCTGGAGGCAAAGGAGAGGCAGGTGGTGTCCCGGTGACCTCGTATAACAGGGAGGGAACGCTCGCCGTGGGGGGCGAGGTATGGTTGAGCAGGTCAGAGCTTTCCGCTGCAGCAGTGGAGTGGGTAGCGACTAACCCGTCTCCCGTGTCAGGCACGCTATTTTCTGGCGGTTGTGTATTGCTCTCCAGCTCACCGCAGTAAACCAACAGCGGCAACCCGATAATGGCATCTACTGCACAGCCGGCGGGTACTTCTACCCGTGGGTTGCCCTGCACTGGATCGGCCAGTATCACCAGCACCAGGCCCTCGTAAGTGGCTACATAAACGTGCTGTGGGGTGACGACGCGGGTATGGAACACAGTGCCATGCACACTGATCAAAGCTGCGGGCGTCTCTACCTCGAAAACTTCCTCTGGGGTGCGCAGAGGAACCACTTCTGCGCGCAGTTCGCCGGCACTCAGGTTTATACGCACTGCCTGAGGCCGCCACAACGAACGGGGCTGCGCTCTCGCAAGTGTTATCCGTGTGCTCGGGAAAAGCTCTACCCGACTGTTGTCGAAAAGCAGGATTGAAGCTACGCCATGCTCATCCAGAGTAATACTGGTACCTTCCATAACGGGGGACGTGCCGCTCTGCCTTTGTTCCAGCGGATGTCTGCTGTTGGGATAATAGTATACCAGGCTGGCAGTGCCCTTATGGACGGTTAGGAACACACGCTGGCTGGGGCGTATAATCAATGCGAGGGCTATGGCGAGCAAAAGCAAAGCTGCCAGGGCAGCCCATGCCGGTGCGTAACGCATTCGCTGTGCCAGAGCATCAAGGGGGCGCCTGTATGCCCCGCGTCGCAGGATGCAGCGTTGCTCCTGATGAAGGACGGCGATCAAACGCTGTTTAAACTCGTCGCTGGCCCCTGCAGGCTCGCGGGCGAGAGAACGCAAGATTTGCTCGATGCGGCCTTCACATTCGTCCAGCATTTCCCTCGCCTATAAGGTCAGAAAGCAGACGACGCGCCCGCACCAGTACGGATTCGATGCTTTTTTGACTTCTGTGCATGATCTGGGATATCTCGTTCACCGACATATCCTCTACGTATTTGAGGATCAAGGCAGTGCGGTAATGAAGCGGCAGTTTTAAGAGAGCCTGCCGCACTGTCTGGCGCAGTTCGATTTCTTCCAAAACCTGCTCTGGCTGAGGATTGGGTTCCTGAAGCGCCGGCAGCATCTCGTGGGGTATTGTTGCCAGCCTGCGCCCTGCTTCTCTTTGCCGATCGGCCATTTTGTGCATGGCAATAGAGAAGAGCCAGGTGCGCAGCCTGCTTTCCCCCCGGAAGCGCTGGATCGCTCTGAGAGCTGCTATGAAGGTATCCTGTACAATGTCCTCAGCGTCCTGGACCGATCCGACCTGGTTATACACGAAACGGTACAGCGCGTCCGCGTAACGCTCGACAAGTTCGACGACGGCCGCCGGGTCGCCCTGCATCAGCCGCGAGGCCAGTTGCAGTCCATCTTCATCCTGCTCACTGTTAAGCATAGATAGGTCGCCCTGCAAAGGCATTTCCCTGCGTGCTCCATTGCTGTTTGACTTTTACAGGCTGGCAAGCTACAATTTAAGGCGCAGTGGATAACAGGAGGCCTTGTTATTGGAGACCCGATACGCTGTAGCTCACGCGCTCGATGAAAGTTTCCTCGCTCAGACTGCCAGTATAAAGGGCAACGAGGTCGGTCACACTGGCCACAGCGCTAAAGCTGGCCTCGTCCGTCTCCTGATGTTCCCGCCGGGCGGTCACAACAACCTCTACTCTGGCAAAGGTGGCACAGGAGCGATATTGTGACTGGAGTGCCCAGGCTACATCGAACGCATCCCATATTGCCTGGGCAGCCTGGTCTGCCTGCTGTTCCTGGGTGAGGGGGTAAATAATCTCGAAACGCAAAGTATCGTCAGAGGTTATGGTTGCTGTACCGCTCAACCTGGCCTGGGCCATCAATACTGCTGTCTGCCACCGGCAATTATGGCTTTCAAATGCTGCACTTACAGGTTCAGGGAGAGGCTGGTAGACGGTATAGTGCACATACAACAGGGCTATGGCCAGAATCACGACGATATCAGCAGCGGCCAGAGCGGCGATAATGAGCTTCTGCCTGGTAGTCACAGAGACGAGTGTAGCACAATCTGCGAGAGTGCGCAAATACGGCGAGGTTAAGGGTGTCCGTCACTTTTTGCACGGGACGGGGGAGAGAGCGGGCTGTGGCCAGTCGTGACGACGTCGGTTGTAGGGCAACTGCTCGCAGCTGCCCTACACTGGGACCGGTCGTGCGGCGTCGGGCGTGGTCTGAAGACCAGCCCGAGCCGGAGGGAAGCAAAAATATGACGGACACCCGCAGGTTAATGTTGCCTGAGAAATCGGGATGGACGGATCAAGGACAACAGGGTTCAATTTGCCAAAGTCACCTGGAGAGCAATACCTGATACCCAGGCTAAGCCGGGAGCAGCGCAGGGGTATGATGAACACGATGATGGCCAGCTTCTTCCTGGGTTGGGCTCCCATCCTTGGCAAACTGGCCTACCGTGGTGGGGTTACTCCGTTTACACTTGCTGCGTTGCGCACGGTGATGGCAGCACTCTTGCTGTGGCTCTTCTTTGCGCTGTTCTGGAGGCGCGAGATGAGAATCTCATGGGCGGGTCTGGCTGGCTGTGTGAGCGTGGGAGCGGTCAACGGGTTCGGCTCCCTGTTGTATTATACGAGTCTGGCCCGTCTGGGTGCCTCGCTGGCGTCGCTGCTTCACACGCTGTATCCACTGTGGGTGGTGTTGTTCCTTTTCGCTGCCGGTCAACCGCTTACTCGTCTCACGCTGATCCGGCTGACAATGGCGATGGGCGGGGTTTTCCTGCTGACGTGGGGCGAGGCGGGTGAACTGGACTGGTTAGGGGTCACGTTGATGATCGCCTCAGCGGCCACATATGGCTGGCACCTGGTATTGGGCCAGTGGGTACTGGCTGATGTTCCATCGCGCACTGGTGCGCTTTATATCCTGACCTCAATGGCCTCTGTGGTCAGCCTGGCGCGTATTATCCAGTCGCCCATGCACCAGTTAGTGATCGAGCCGATTACGGATACCGGCTGGTTTGCCATCCTGGCACTGGGGGTCACGACGACTCTCTCGAGACTGGCTATGTTCAGTGCTCTGCGCCAGGTGGGAGGAGTGGAAACTTCGCTCGGTGGTCTGATGGAACTGCTGGTCAGCCTGGTGCTGGCCCTGGCGTTGCTTGGAGAGCGGATGACGGCATGGCAATGGCTCGGCGGGACGCTTTTAGTGTGTAGTATGTTGCTGATGGCAAAAGACCCCGGTCCGCTCCTGGCGCAGGGAAACGAACCGGTGGAATGGAAGCATGGTAACTGACAGGTGTGATGAACAGTCCAGATTTGACTTGTATAACGGGCAATGATACACTATAAACACTCACAGCAGCCTCTCGGAGGAGAAAGGAGCCTCCTATGTACAAAATCCTGCACAAGGAAACGCTAAGCGATGTCAATAAGCTGATGATAGTATCCGCTCCAGAAGTGGCGCGCAAGGCTCAGCCAGGACAGTTCGTCATAGTGCGCACTGATGAACGTGGCGAACGCATCCCTCTGACCATCGCGGATTACAACCGTGAGGCAGGCACCGTCACCATCATCTTCCAGGAAGTTGGCAAATCCACCATGCATATAGGCACTATGGAGCCGGGCGATAGCTTTGCCACCTTTACTGGCCCGTTGGGTCACCCGACCGAAATCGCTTACTATGGCACGGTGGTTTGCATTGGGGGAGGAGTGGGCATAGCTCCCATCTTTCCTATTGCACGTGCTCTCACAGAGGCGGGTAATAAAGTCATCTCAATCATCGGCGCGCGCACCAAGGCCCTGTTGTTCTGGGAAGAGAGAATGCGGCAGGTAAGTGATGAGCTGATCGTATGCACTGATGACGGTTCCTACGGTCGCAAGGGTGTGGTCACGGAGCCGCTCAAGGAGCTATTGGATGCCCGCGCATCGGAGATTGCCCGTGTCTGGGCCATTGGTCCGGCGATAATGATGAAGTTCGTGGCCAGGACTACCCTGCCGTATCGGGTGCCGACTATTGTCAGCCTGAACACGATCATGATTGATGGAACTGGAATGTGCGGCGGCTGCCGGGTATTGTTGGAGGACGGCGCGCGCTTTGTTTGCGTGGATGGCCCTGAGTTCGATGCGCACAAAGTGGATTGGGATAACTTGCTCGCGCGTCAGCAGTTTTACCGGGATGAGGAACAACTGGCCGTGCAGGAATGGAAGCGACAAAGAGAGCACGTCTGTGCGTTGAATTCACTAAACTTATAGGAGGTAAAAATGGACATCGGCAAGGCTCTGGGGTTCGTTTTCGAGGATGAGAGGTGGCTGGGCAAGATTTTGATCGGGGCGCTTATCACGCTCATACCCGTGTTTGGCCAGTTTGCGCTGGTTGGATACGGGATCGCTGTGATACGTAATGTGCTTGCAGGTAATCCCCGCCCGCTGCCCGAATGGAGTAATCTGGGCAGTTACTTTATGGACGGGCTGAAGCTTTCTGTTGTCAACATTATTTACTCTGCACCGATGCTGATAATTTTCTGCCCGTTTCTGCTGTTGGTGCTCATACCTCTCTCAGGGGAAAGGGGGCAAGAGGCTATCGCAGGCCTTACCGTAGTCCTGGTTTTTGGGATAGGCTGTATTCTCTCCATATACGGCATACTCCTGGGATTGTTGACACCTGCGATACAGGTCCGTTACGCCGCAACCGGGGCGATCGGCCAATGTCTGCGCATAGGGGAAATGTTCAGCTTCACATTTTCCAACCTGGGCAGCGTCATTATCGCTATCCTGGTTCCGGCGGTCATCGTCGCATTTCTTGCCCCGATTCTGGCCACTTTAACGTTGGGGTTGCTGACGCTACCGATGGCTGTGTGGATGATCGCAGCATCGGCTCACCTGTATGGGCAGATAGGACGTCAGGCAGGCGTAACCGTCTACCAATACAGCAGCTACTAAGTGCCTATCCGAAAAACGTAACCTACGCATCCCTATGCGTCGGTATAAGCGGCATAGGGATGCCGCTTGTACGGTTTTTCGGATAGGCTCTAAGTGCCTATCCGAAAAACGTAACCGACGCATCCCCATGCGCCGGTATAAGCGGCAAGGGATGCCGCTTGTACGGTTTTTCGGATAGGCTCTAAGTGCCTATCCGAAAAACATAACCGACGCATCCCTATGTTGGTATAAGCGGCATAGGGATGCCGCTTGTACGATTTTTCGGATAGGCTCTAAACATCGGCCTGCACCGATACTGTGTACAGGAGGCGGAGATCGGTGCAGGCTGAACGCCAACCCTGCACTACTGGTTGCCAGGTTCCCCCAACTTCTTCCAATCGCTGGTCTGGCATATTCTCAAGAGAGGTCGAACCGCAGGCTGGCGACACGCTTAATACAGCCGGTTACCGGTGAGAGGAGCCTGGCATCCTCAGGTAACCCGTGTCACGGTACTGGCGCGCGCGGGTGTGGACTGCTAAGTGCCTATCCGAAAAACGTAACCGACGCATCCCTATGCGTCGGTATAAGCGGCATAGGGATGCCGCTTGTACGGTTTTTCGGATAGGTTCTAAGTAGGACAACTGCGAGCAGTTGTCCTACAACCGGCGTCGCCACGACTGGCCACAGCCCGCTCTCTCCCCTGTCTCGTGCAAGAAGTGCGGACACCCCCTGAACCTCCGTTCGACAGTAATTACCTACCCGGCTGCCTTCCGCCGTGTGCCGATTGGAAATTGGAAAGCGACCTTTACGGGCGCCTGCACCGATGCGGAAACAGCGGTCGGCGCAGGCCGACCGAAGGCCTGCGGCCCAAAGTGGGCGACTTCAGTCGCAGAGGTAGGCAGTTACTATGAAAGGCTCTCGGTATATAAAGATAACCCGTGCCTTTCCACCCAGAGGGAAGCCGCCATTCGGAGAGCCTTTTGTGGGAGATATGCTGCATGTCCGACAACTCCTCCTCCCACTCCAGGCGATACGGCCGCCCCGAATGGCGGGCTTCGGGAAAGGCCACCAGTGGCGGTCGCCCACCCAGGGACGAGGAGAGATACCGGCTGCCGAGAAACTCCCGGCGCTCGTCTAATCCTCGCTGGAGCGCCATCCCATCGGCCGGATGTTGGCCCTCAAGGCCCTGCTGATGAACCGTCCGGTGCGTCCGTTCAATCCGGCTGTGCCCTCGCGGGGGTGGGTGCTGAATAAACCGCACCTCCACGCCCAGAGCCACCAGCCATAAGTGAATCAGCGTCGGGAAGAGAGAAGAAACATTGTCATAGAACACCGTGTCGTGATC
>DAOTYA010000156.1:0-12412 GCA_034435075.1 Anaerolineae bacterium | reverse complement strand
CTGCTCTCTGAAGTGCAACAGCGCATCCTGGTCTTGCTGGACTTCTCTCCAGACATCTATACCAGGCTCTGTGCCGATTCTGCCAAACCGCCCTAAAAATGAGCGAACCATGGGTTTCTCCTTAGCACTTATGCACTTGACTTCCTGCGCGGCTGGAAAGCCTGTCCCACGCGTCCAGACAGGCTGGAAAGCCTGTCCCACAAACCAATCCAATCACAACTGCGTAACTTTTGAAGTGTTCCCGGCATCGCTCGAAAGTCTGGGGAAGTCAGAATTCTCCATATCCCCGCTCGTCATGGTCCAACGGCAACTCCAGCACGGCTTCTTCGGCAGGTTCCGGGGCCGCGGTGACTTCCATAACTCCCGAGCCATCGCCACCTGATTCCATCTGCTCCCGTACCAGGGCAACGATCCGTTCAAGCATCTCCGGCGTCACTCCGGGGGGTAGCTCTTCGTACCAGGCACGTTCAGGCAGCTTGAAGCGTGCTGTCTGACGGCGTAACATCTCTGCCAGATTCGCCAGCTCGTCGGCCGTGCCTGCCAGCTCCTCGCTCTGCTGACTGGTCGCCTGTGCCCCTTGATTGACCTGAGCCACTGCACTGTTGATCTGGGCTATTCCCTGCGCCTGGTCCTCGTTTGCGGCCGCGATCTCCGCCACCAGGTCCCGCATGCTGATCACGTTTTTCATAATCTCACTTAACGCGTCCACCGTCTCCCTGACCACGACCACGCCTTCTTCGACGCGTCGGCCAGCCTCCTCGATCAGTTCGGCCGTCTCCCTGGCCGCCTGAGCGCTCCGCGCGGCCAGATTACGTACTTCCTGGGCCACCACAGCAAAGCCTCGTCCGTGCTGCCCGGCACGTGCTGCCTCGACCGCCGCATTCAGCGCCAGCAAGTTGGTCTGGAAAGCTATCTCGTCTATCACCTTGATGATACGTGCGATCCGGCGGGAGGACTCGGCTATGGCATGCATCGCATCGCTCATCCCTTTCATTTTCACCTGTCCCGCCTCCGCGATCGCAGCGGTCGTCATGGCGAGCTGGTTGGCTACCTGTGTGCTCTCGGCTGTGGCCTTGACCTGGGCTTCGGCCTGTTCAAGGCTGGTCGCGACCTCCTCCGCGGCCGCCGATTGCTCCTCTGCACTGGAAGCCAGATGCTGGCTGATAGCCCGCATCTGCTCAATCGAGGGTATCACCTGTTCCATCAATACCTTGGTCTGCGAGATGGTCTCGTTCAGCCCACGCAGGGCCGTTTCCAGCCCTTCCTTAATCCGCACGAACTCCCCGAAGTACCTGGCCCTGGGCCATACACGCAGATCACCCTCGGCCAGTCCCTGCGAGATATGCACGATGTCACTGATTGATCCGTGGAGGTTTGTAAGCATAACGCTGAAGGCATTGCCCAACCGGTCCTCCGGTGAGCGTGGGGTTACCTCGGCTGTGATGTCCCCGTTGGCCATGCGATCTGCTGCTTCTGCCATCTCCTGCAAATACGAGACCATGTCCCTGAGTGCGCGGGACATATCACCGAATTCATCATTGCCGGTGACATCAATTTCTACGTTGACATTGCCCCTTGAGATAGCCTGGGCGATCTCCGTGGCCCGCTTCACAGGGTTGATGATCCAGTTCGCGGTGAGCCGCACCACACTGACCAGGGAGATCAACAGGATAACCGCTGTGATGCCCGCCAAAAGCGGTGGGTTGCCTTCTTTGGCCAGTATGAAGGTGATGATGCCGGGGATGGTCGCGCATGTCATTATGATCATGTTGATGCGGAAACCGATCCCACGGCGAAAGAGGAAGTACATTATCACACTCCAGGCGGAGTATCCAAGCACGGCACAGACTATGAGAGTAATATATGCACTGTCCATTTTTCCTCCTTCCTGAGATTAAATAAGGTTACCTGGTGTAAGTACCGTTCAAATGACTGGACAGCCCGGAAGGGCTGTCCTACATTGCACATTGCGTATCGTATTGAGCGTTTATATCGTGGGCAGGCCTGGTCTCAAGTTGTATCTGCCGGGCACTCAGCAGTTGTGAAAGGTCCAGGATAATGGTTACACCATCGTCTCGCCTGCCCAGCCCTTTGACCACAGAGGTCTCCGCATCTTCCCAGCGTCTGGGCGGCACGATGTTCTCCTGGGGTATTGATACGACATCTGTAACCTGATCCACTACCATACCTGTGGGCACATTATCCAGCTCCACCACAATGACAGGCGTTCGCTCATCGTAGGGGCGGGCCGGCAATCCGAAGCGTAGCCGCACATCCAGTATCGGTATCACCCTCCCTCGCAGATTGATCACACCTCTGATATAGGAAGGTACATCTGGGATTTCGGAGATGTGCTGCAACCCTACGATCTCAACTACATTTGTGATGTTTATGCCGTATTCTTCATCCCCCACATTGAAGGTCAGGTACAGATTTTCGACGTCCTCGGCTTCACCGATAGCAAATATATCCTCTCTTATAGCCATGTTCGCCCTCCCCCTGATCAGAACTCGCTGTATCCTCGCTCGTCGCGGTCCAGCGCCTGCTCGAGCTGGCTGTCCATCGGCTCCGCCACCTCACCGGAAGCGGGGCAGGCTATGCCTGCCGGAATGGTTGCCATATCCTCTACCTTCATCTGTGCTCTGACCAATTCCACCACGCGTTGTATGACATAAGGCGGTATTCCAGCGAACACATCGGTTTCCCTCTTCTTACCAAGCTTGAAACGGGCTACCTGGGAGTGCAAGGCTGCGACCATTTGGCCCAATTCGTCGGCCGTAGCGGCCAGTTCCTCGCTCTGCTGGCTGACAAGCTGTGCTCCCTGGTTAACCTGTGCTATAGCGCTGCCGATCTGCGTCACACTCTGCGCCTGCTCCTCACTTGCAGCCGCGATCTCGGCCATCAGGTCCCTCACCCTGGTCACGGTGTGGATAATCTCGCCGAGCGCTTCGGCCGTCTCGTTAGCGATAGCCACGCCTTCCATCACCCGTCTGCTGGAATCCTCGACCAGTTCGGCCGTCTCCCTGGCTGCCCGCGCGCTGCGCTCGGCCAGGTTACGCACCTCCTGAGCCACGACAGCAAATCCCCTCCCATACTGCCCTGCACGGGCAGCCTCGACCGCCGCGTTCAGCGCCAGCATATTCGTCTGGAACGCGATCTCGTCCACCACTTTGATGATTTTGCCGATTTGTTGCGAGGATGCTGCTATAGTGTTCATCGCCCGGGTCATGTTGACCATCTTCTCGCGGCCAAGGTCAGCAACTCGCGCAGCCTGAGCAACCAGTTGATTGGCCTGAGCTGTGCTTTCGGCGTTCGCTCTGATCCGCGCATCAGTCTCCTCCAGGCTGGAGGCGACTTCCTCCGACGCAGCGGCCTGCTCCTCGGCGCTGGAGGACATGCTCTGGCTGAGCTGACGTAGCTGTTCCGCCGAGGACACTACCTGTGTCACGACCTCGCTGGCCTGCCACAGGGCCTCGTTCAGGCTGTCTACCATATTCTGGAATGAGACCACCATCGCACCCAACTCATCCTTACCGACCATCTCCGGTTTACGGCTCAGATCGCCGTGGGCGATTTCTTCGACAATATTGGCGATATTTCTGATCGGCGTGATGATCTGCCTGAACGCTGTGCGCCACAAAAACGTGACGGGTGGTACGCAAGCCAGGGCAATACATGCAGTAACCAGGGAAATGCCCTCCTTGCCCAGAACGAAACCCAGGCAGGCGACGAATGCCAGGGAACCTGCCGCAATAATACCCAGGCGCAGGGCGATCCCCCGGCGATAGGTTATATACACGACGGACATGAACGTGCAGACCGCTATAAGTAACAAACCTGAGAAGTAAACGTAGTCCATTTTTCTATCCTTACAGTTGACGGTTATCTTGGGAAGCAATTCCCACCTGCTGGAACATCCAGCAGGTACTCCGGTATCCTTTCGAGCGGTAGTACTCTCTCCGCCCCACCCTGTTCCCAGGCGGCACGTGGCATGCCGAAGACCACGCTCGTCTGCTCATCCTGGGCACAGGTACGTCCTCCCGCCCGCCGGATGGCGAGCAGTCCTGCTGCCCCATCGGTACCCATACCGGTGAGGACGGCAGCGGCAGCACGGCGCCCCACGTGACGCGCTACGGAAAAAAAGAGTTTATCCACAGAGGGCACATAGCCCGATACTTTCTCCCCTTCCGTCAGCGTTACGCGGTACTCTCTGCCCTGGAGGTGTAGCTCCATGTGTTTCCCGCCAGGCGCCACCAGCACAAGCCCGGGGTGCACCTGGTCCCCGTGCCGGGCTTCCCGCACTTCCATGGGTGAGAGGTGGTTCAGGCGGGCCGCAAAGCTGGCGGTGAACCCAGGCGGCATGTGCTGCACGATCAGGATGGCCGGCGCGGATGGTGGAAAAGCTGGTATTATCTTTGTCAGCGCGCCAACACCTCCGGCGGAGGCTCCAATGGCGATGATCCTGTCGTCATTGGATAAGGCGTTGCCGGCTTCTACTCTGGCGGTCGGCTGATGGGATTGGGATCGGGCACGCAAGTGCCGGCCGACGTTGGCTCTGGCGGCAGCTTTGACCCGCAGGCGAATCTCATCCATCATATTCGGAAATTCATCTACCACGCCGACGCGAGGCTTGAGCACCACATCAACCGCTCCTGCTTCCAGTGCTTCGATGGTTATCTTTTTGTCACGTTCTGTCAGTGCGCTGACCACGACTGCCGGGGTCGGAATGACCGGCATATACTCTCTCAAGAACGCCACCCCATCCATACGGGGCATGTCCACATCAAGGGTGATGACGTCTGGCCGCTCCTTAAGCAGGATGTCCCACGCTGCATACGGGTCGCGCGCCGCGCCGATCACCTCGATCTGAGGATCCTGCGCCAGCCCTTCAGAGAGGATTTTGCGAGCCAGCGCTGAATCATCTACTATCAGGACCCGGATTTTTCTATTGTCGCTCATTTGTGTTACACTTTACGATACACACCGGAGGTCACTGTCCTCCAGCGTGTGCCCAGGCTCTGAACAGGCTCGGTGACACTGGTCAGCAGCCAGCCACCAAGCAGAGTGGCCTCATACAGGCGCTCGACCAGATCACGCTGATGCTCCGGATCGAAATAATAGAGCACGTTGCGGCACAGGATAACGTGAAATCTGTTCTTGAAGGGCCAGGGCGCACTCATCAGGTTGAGCCGGCGGAAGGTGCACATCCTTTGCAGGCCGGGGTCAATCCTCCACTCGTGAGCACCGGCGGGTTTAAAATAACGCTTGCGCAGAGGGGATGGCACGTGTTCCAGTTTTTGCTCCGGGTAGACCCCCTGCTCAGCCTGCTCGATCACCGAGTAATCAATGTCGGTTCCCAGGATGGCGGCCTGTGCCTGCGCTCTGCTCAGGCCCAGTGCTTCGGCGAGGATGATGGCAACGGTGTACGCCTCCTCCCCACCTGCACAGGCTGCACTCCAAAACCGCCATTTCTCCTGGCGTGGTAGCGTCGGCAATATCTGTTCGCGGAGGACCCTGAGCACGGCCGGCTCACGGAAGAAGTAAGAATGGTTTGTTGAGACAGCGCAGGCCAGCTCACTGGCCAGTCCGGGAAAGTCCCGGCGCCGCAGATGATCGGCCAGCTCCTTCAGGCCGGGAATACCGAGCCGGTGGCACAGTTTCCTGAGTCGGTGGTATAGCAAAAGGCTTTTCCGTTCCGGGTAATAGATGCCCGTATGGTCGTACACCCAGCGCCTGATGGCCTCGAAATATCGCTGCTCAGACCAGCTCAGCTCCTCCATTCGCTCACTTCCCCACCTGTTCACAGTCGAGCACGATGGCTACCTCGCCGGACTCCAGCAATGCATAGGCAGCGCTGCCGCGGATGCTGCTGCTCAGGCCCTGGAGCGGTTTCACCGTCACCGATTGCTGGCCGATGATCTCGTCCATCGGTATCCCCACAGGACCGGCGGTAGTGTTGACCAGCACCAGCATCTGCTCCGCCAGCGGCCGTTCGCTTCCGGCCTCATTGTAAAAGCGCGAGAGGCGCCTGATGGGTATCAATTCCTCTCTCACCCGTATTGTCTCAGAGTTGCCAGCCGTGTTGTGTACCACCTGATTCTCTGACGGTTTGATGATTTCTCGCACCACGTCAATGGGGATGGCATACAGACGTCCTCGCAGGCATGTCACCAGGCTGTCGAGGAATGCCAGGGTGATCGGTATGCATAACGTGACACAGGTGCCCTTCCCGGGAGTGGTGTCCAACAATATGCGCCCCTGCAGCGTGCGCACAGCAGCCTGTACCACATCCAGCCCCACGCCCCGCCCTGAAAGGCTGGAGACCTGGCAGACAGTAGAAAAACCGGAGTGAAAGATATAACGCCACACAGTCTGATCGTCCGGTTCCTCATCTGGAGCGACAAGCCCCATTTCCCTGGCCCTTTCCAGTATCGCCTGGCGGTTAAGCCCCCGTCCGTCGTCGGCGACTTTGATGTGGACCTCCCGCCCTCGCTGGATGGCCGTCAGCGTAATCCGGCCTGTCTGTGGCTTGCCGGCTGCCGTCCGTTCGTCGGGAGGCTCGATGCCATGATCCACTGCGTTTCGTATCAGGTGCACCAGGGGATCGTGGAGCTGATCCACCAGGCTTTTGTCAACCTGGACTTCCCCGCCCTCGATGATCAGCTCGAGGGGCTTGCCGGTCTGGTGGGAAAGGTCGCGCACCAGACGCTGCATACGCTTGAGCACCGTGCCTACAGAGATCAGACGCAGACCGGCCGAGAGTGTCTGTAGCTCGCGGATCAGGTTTTCCAGCCGGTGCAGTGCGCCGTCCAGTTCTTCCAGCTCACGCACCCGCGGATGTTGTATCACTGTGGTGGTGGAGAGGCTCAGTTCACCCACCAGGTCTAACAGTTGTGTTACTCGCTCTGCCTTGATGCGCAGATACCCCTCGCTTAGTTCATCCATCGTTCCTCCAGCCAATCAGGGGGGCAAGCCTTTCACATCCCGAGTTCACCCACCTGTTTCACCGGCACGCCGGGCGGCTGTATCGTCAGCGCGACTACAGTATATAACATCCGCCTTACAAACGCCTGACATGAGGGCCTTTCGATCTTACAAAAACCTGACAATTTCAGCCGTAGCGTGGATATGCTGTGCAATAGTGTAGCGGTGGGCGGTTAACGCTCCTGTAACACAAGTGATATGCTGGCCTTACCTGATTCGGGCTATATTATTGGTGTGCTGTGCTATTCACTGGTTGAAGTCGGCGGTTGAAGTCGGCCTTTTCGGGCGATCTGCGCCGGGTGTCAGTCTTAGCCGGCGCGCTGGTCAGCGCAGGCCGATCAGTGGCATCAGCAGGAGCGCAGCGATAGGGCGCAGCGCACTGCGCCCCTACTCTGACCTGCATTATCATTGTTCAGGCGTATGAAAGAGCATCAGACACCACCACAGTTTCACATTCTTGTCCCGATCACCAGGCTGCTCTCTCCTCCAGCCTCCCCAGAAGAGAGTCTGCCTGAGGTGCTTGCACTGATTACTCAAGCCCTTTCCTTCGCGGGCGGGCAGGTTGTTCTGACGGATGAACAAACCGGTAAGGTGATATTCTCCTGTCACCTGGGTCTACCTCTTCAGGTATCCTCGCAGCTTCCCTGTTCGCCCGCGGGTCTGGAGACCTCTTTTGTCTGTATGGAGGAGATTCCTGTCGGCAAAAGCGAGCAGGTAAACATGTTGCCTGAGGCGTATCTCCTGCTTGAGGCCGGTTTCCGCTCCTATGTCAGCGTGCCCATCATCGGCGGGCAGCACATAAAAGGGAGTCTCCGCCTTTTCGACACACGCCCTCATCCACTGGAGGACGCTGACCGTGTGCTGCTGTTAGCCATCGCTCAGCAAACAGGCCTGGTACTGGAAAGTGCACGCCTGCTCGGAAGCATGGTGCAGGAGCGGGAGGTTGAGCACAGGCTACGTGAGGCGATCGAGGCGGTAGGCTCCACACTCCAACTTGATGCCCTGCTGGAGCGCATGCTTGACGCACTTCAGCGATTGGTCCCTTATGAGGCGGCCTCCGTGGCTCTCCTCCCGGACGCTGGTCTTCCCCGCAGTGGCAGAAATCATGATCGCCCTCTGGCTTCGATCGCCGCAGCACGTGGAAACTACCCCGAGCCGATCGTCGGGCATTCCTTCGCTCCGGACGAGTTCCCTGTGATCCAGCGTATCCTGAGAGAACGACAGCCGATCATCATCACCGATGCCCGCGCTGCCCACCTTCCTGTAAGAAGCCTGCACCACACAGGCTCGTGGATGGGGATACCTCTCGTTTTGAGGGAACGGGTCGTTGGCCTTTTGACGATGGAGTCGCCTGGCTCGTATGTTTATACCGGTGAGACAGCCGCACTCGTCTCCTCCTTAACCGGTCAGGCTGCCATCGCGCTGGAAAACGCACGCCTCTACGGCCAGATGCAATCCCAACTGCGCGAGGCGATGCTATTGCACAGTGTGACGGCAGCCATCTCTTCTTCCCTTAACACGGAGGCGATCTTGCCCTATGTGGCGCGTTGCCTGTGCGAGATTCTGTGTAGCAGTGCTGCCGGCATTTACAATCTGGATGAGGAGACCAAAACGCTCGTTCCTGTAGCCTGGCACAGCACAGTCGACCCAGAGATGGTGACGCTCTCCCTCCCGACCGATCTTCCGGCCATAGCCACAGTGCTCATCCAGCGCCGCCCCCTTCAGCTACGTATCACCGATCCGGAGTCTGCCCCTGAGGAGCGAGCCTTGCTTGAGCACAACGTTGCTCAGGCAGTGCTACTCCTCCCACTGGTGGCCCACGGCCGTCTCATCGGACTGGCTGCCGTATGGGAGCGTCACAGCCCACGTTGTTTCACTGAGGGGGAGGTGGCCATCGGTCAGACACTGACCCATCAGGCAGCCGTAGCGATAGAGCATGCCCGTCTTTTTGCTGAGATGGAGAGAACTACCCGGCGGATTACCGCGCTTTATGAGACGAGCCGTGCTCTCTCGACCTCGCTGGAGGTGGAGTCTTTGCTCAGAAGTATCCTGGAGGCCGTCTACAGCGCACTCGACTGTGCGTATGCGTTGATTGCCACTGTGGATGAGGAGACACAAACTATCGGGGTGAGGCACGGCATCTGGCACGGCACATTCGACGCCTGCCCTGAGTGGATCGAGCAGGCGTGCTATCCCCTGAGCCACCCCGACATCCTGGCCGATACCTGCCGTACAGGGAGGACCGAGATTATCGGCGAGTGGGATGAGCGTTTCGACAGGAGGATATGGGAGCGTTTCCATCTTCACAACTTCATACGCATCTTTATGCCGATCAAGATGCGCGAGCGCGTGATCGGGGTGGTCGAGGTCGGGTACGAGAAGACCAGGAAAAACCGGGTGAGTAAAGACGAAGTCCAGATGTTGGCCGCTTTCATAGATCAGGCAGCAGCGGCTTTGGAGAACGCCCGGCTGTTTGAGGAAGTCGGCCGCAGGGCGCACGAGCTGGAGTTGCTTCATACCGTGAGCCTGGCTGCCGCCACCGAGACACGCCTTGAGGATACATTGCAGAGCGCCGTAGAAGCACTGGCTGCCAGGCTGGGAAATGTCCGTGTGGGGCTTTTTCTTTCCTCACCACACAGTCATATACTGCGGCTGGAGGCGGGTGTGGGCTATCATCCCAACCTGCTCGGTAACCTGTATCTCAAGCCTGGCGAGGGGATTGTCGGGCAGACAGCAGTACGCGGAGAGCCCGTCCTTGTCCCTGAGGTTAGCTCTCCAGCCTCTCTCCTGGCTGCCCCGGGTACCCGCTCTGTGCTATGTGTCCCGCTGACCGCAGGCCCGTTTATCGTCGGCGTGCTGGCGGTGGAGAGTGACCAGGCCAACGCCTTCACCGCCGCAGACATACGGCTGCTGAGCACGCTGGCAGGCAACCTGGGGATGATCGTCGAACGTGCCCGTCTGTTCACCGAAGTTGAAGGGGCCAGGCTTGAGTTGCAACAGCGTGCTCAGGCACTGGGGGCGGCAAACAGGCGCTTACAGGAGCTTGATCAACTGAAGGACCGCCTGCTTGCCGGTGTCAGTCACGAGTTTCGCACCCCGCTCAACTCCATCATCGGCTTCTCCGAAGTGCTGCTTAAGGGCATCGTTGGCGAAATGACACCGAAGCAGAAGGAGTGTGTCCAAAGCATCCTGAGCAGCGGGGAACATCTGCTCGGCCTGATTAACCAGTTGCTTGACTTTTACAAGCTTGATGCTGGCCGTATGGTCATTGAGCCGGCACCGTTCGACGTGGCTGAGCTGCTCAAGGAGGTCCAGGCGACCATCACGCCCCTCATTGAGCAAAAATCTCAGCACTTCGAGCTTAGTCTTCCCGAGCAACTGCCTCCTCTGACCGCTGATCGTTTTCGGGTCAAGCAGGTGCTGCTAAACCTGCTCAGCAATGCCATCAAATTTACCCCCAAGGGCGGACACATTACACTTGCCTGTGCTTTGGTCACGCCGGAGGAGATGTTGTTCTCGGTCAGAGACACCGGCGTTGGCATCAGGCCTGAGGAGCAGAACAGAATCTTTGAGGAATTCTATCAGGTTTGCGATTCCTCTATGGTTGCTAAAGGTACCGGCCTGGGGCTGACGATCAGCAAGAGGCTGGTAGAGATGCACAACGGGCGCATCTGGGTGGAGAGTGAGTACGGGAATGGCGCCACGTTCTCTTTCACCCTGCCTTTGAACGCCTCACCGGCTTCAGTTGCATGAGCCAATATCCACTTCGGGCTTCGGACTCAGTACTGCAACTTGTGATGCTCGCCGCATCCCGAATGCCTTTTGCAACTTTTCATGATATAATCTACTACAACCATTTACGGTTACCGGAGAGACACACTTCGCTCGTCCTCGCCATTTTGAGCCTGCACCGACCAGTGTGTTGGCGCAGCATCTGAAGAAGCCGACTTCAATCGGCCTATCCCGCGGAAAGCCAGGCTGGTGAGGGAACAGATATGACAGGCAACAAACACTCTATCCTGGTTGTGGACAGCAATGAGGCATTCGCCACCATTCTTAAAGAGGGGCTGGAACAGACCGGAGAATATCTTGCTGCCGTAGCCTGCGATGGCGAGCAGGCCCTGAGGATGCTCAGCGCAGAGAGCTTCGATATGGTCATCCTTGATCTGGGTCTGAGCGAACCTGACGGGATCACTTTCGCACGGACTCTGCGCGAGCAGCACCCCACTTTGCGTATGATGTTGATCCCCCTTATGGGGGAGGACGTCCCACCCGAGCTGAGCGAACTGGACTTTCAGGGCGTGCTCACCAAACCATTCTTCTTTCCGGAACTACCTGGCATTGTCGGTGAGGCCTTGCAGCGCGATGTGAAGGCAGGTAAAGTGCTGACCGTCGAGCCGACTGTGTCCATCCAGCCACCGGTTGCTTCCTCTCCGGTCACTGGCGAAACTGCTGAGATTGAGCCTGGCATAGAAACGCCACAGGCTCAGGTGCGCATCAGCATAGATAAATGTATCCACCAGGTAAATCAGATAATGGCCGGCCTGGCTCAGGAGATCGGCGCAGAGGCGGTTATTCTGAGCTGTGGAGCGGAGCTGTTGGCCCACACTGGACGACTGCCCAGAGATATAGCAAGCGGATTGGCGGAGCTGGTGAACGAGCATTGGTGTACCTCGGTGCGTATGGCCAAAATACTGGGCTGTACGCCCTCGCGCTTCGAGCAGAGCGTTGATTGGGGAGAACTGATCGTCTACTCGCTTGCTCTGGCAGAAGATGTGGTGCTTTCGGCTGCGCTTGGCGCCACCGTCCCGCTCGGTATGATTCGCCATAGCACCAAGTCAACGGCTGATAAGTTGCGACGGATTATTGAAGGGAAATAGCCAATCAGGCCGGTCGAGACCGCTCTCTCTGGGCGCTACGCGTCTGTTGGAGCGATCCGCCGGATGTACCTGCATCTCCGCCCTTTGAGAGGCGGTGGCTGGCAGGGTGGTACCTGGCCCGTTCTGGCTCGAGCATGCCCCCGCACGCCGGCAAGTCCTCATAGTCCCGCGATTCAGCGCCATTCCCCTGAGAGTCACCATCAGGACTTACGCAGTTCACGTGACCGGCACTTCCAGATTCCCCCACAGGCACTTCCTGGGGGCAGTCCATAGTCCGCAGTCCATAGTCCGCAGTCCGGACTTCGGACTATGGACCGGAGAGCTGACTTGCGAAACCTCCCTGTGCAGGCTCCCGGCGACCGTTGCCGAAGTGCCAGTCACGTTCAGGGTACTGCGTAACTCCTGTCACCATAAGCCTTCAGATTGATTGAAATGGGTGTAATCGCCCTTACCTTGTTGGGGGAAATATGGCATAGTAAACTTCCTGGGCATATCGTGAAGGAGGCCACATGAAGCATCAGCATCCCCCATTTCCCCGACGGAATTTA
>DAOTYA010000155.1:0-10409 GCA_034435075.1 Anaerolineae bacterium | reverse complement strand
GGGTGTCCGTCACTTTTTTGCGCGAGAAGAAAGCGAGAGCAGGCTATGGCTGGCCGTGGCGACGTCAGTTGTAGGGCAACTGCGAGCAGTTGCCCTACATTGTGGCCGGTCGTGCGGCGTCGGGCGTGGTCTGAAGACCGACCCGAGCCAGCGGATGCAAAAATATGACGGGCACCCACGTGGCTGCCTTTCATTGACCGGACGCATTGCCTGTGGTATACTCTACAAGAACTCGCGTAGATACGGAAGGAGGCTCATACCGAGAGGGGCAAATTATGCTGGATGACAAAACACGCGTCACCCTATTCTGGTTCACTGTTGGTATGGTTGCCGTCGTCGTGGTTATGGGGGTGGTCAACCTGTTTATACGCATTCTGGCCGGCCCCGGGCCCGCAGAGGGTCGCCTGAGCATAAATCCGGGAGAGGTAAGCCTGTGTACCGGCGAAATTCACCGCTTTTCTGTCACGGGGCCCATAGAGCACGGTGCAACGGTCCGCTGGAGGTCAACCGGGGGTAGTGTTGGGAGTGACGGCACTTTCACGGCCGGAAATAAGCCGGGCGATTACGTGATCACGGCCATCAGCAGCAAGCCCCGTCAGGTCGCAGACGCGGTGATACACATCAGGCTGTGTACGCCGACGCCCCTGCCCTCTCCGACGCCGTCATTCACCCCTACTCCATTACCCACGCCGACCAACACACCCACGCCTACGCCTACACCGCTGACCATTGACCCGCAGGGAGATGCGGTGGGGTACGAGAGCGGCCAGCCTGTTAACGGAGCCCCTGCCGGCGGGGACATCCGCACTGCCAACATCCGCGCTGACTTAAGAGTAGACCTGGTGCCCGATGGAGGCGTGCCGGCAGAACTGGCCGGCTGGGTGAATCCCGGCGATGCCCTGCTGTGGCTTTCGCTTTACACACCGCTCCCCGATCCGCCCCTCTACAGTGATTGGCTCTTCGCACTTGATCTGGACGGCAACGTGGCTACGGGCAGGCCTGCCGGCTCGGCCAGGATAAACCCGGATCTCGGGGATGACGCGGTCGTCGGTCTGCTGTACAACCCCGCTGAGGCCGGATTTTCTCCCTACCTGATGGTGTGGAATCCAACGCAGGGGAGCTGGACTGATGGTCCGGAGGTTGTGCGCTTTTATATCAGCGAGTCCCGTACCCTGATAGGACTGGCCCTGCCACTGGAGACGCTGACTCAGACCGTGGCACAGACTACTGGCTCGATCTTCGTGGCCGAGGCAGCCAGAGGAAGAGCAGCGGCACTTTCTGTGCTCGACGGGCAGACGGTGGTGGATTTCTACCCGGACCGGCCATAAGGGGAGCGAGTCCCGATTACGTCGCTTCTGCGCCTGTCAGGGCAGGTACAGCAGAGGGTCTACCGGCCGGCCCTGATAACGCAGCTCGAAATGGAGGTGCGTGCCGGTGGAATAGCCTGTGCTGCCCGCTCCACCCAGCAGTTCACCCTGGCGTACCTTCTGCCCGACTTCGACCAGGATCGCCGTCAGGTGGGCGTAGTAAGAACGCCAGTCATCTCCGTGTTGGACAATCACCAGGTTGCCGTAGCCACCGCCCCACTCGGCGAAGATCACCGTCCCGTCTGCCACCGCCACGATCGGGTCCCACAACTCAGCGGCGATGTCCAGCCCAATGTGGCCGGGGTTGCCCGGGTCGTGAAAGGTCCAGCCGGAGATTCGGCGCTGGGGAGTTGGCCATTGGAACTGCGCCGGTGACCCGGCGACAATGGGGACAGGAAACGGCTCAGTTAACCCCTGGTAAGGAGCTGTCGCGGAGAAGCTGGTTGTGGTAGTGGTAATAGTGTCCGCCAGTGTGAGCAGGAGCGAATACAACCCCGGCACCCCAGCAGCCGGCATAACACGGATGGTGTAAAGGTCGTTGGCTGGGAGCCGGGGCAGGAAGATGTAAGGGGGAAGAAAGACAGAACCTCTTTCCTCGGCCAGCGTAGCACCATCGAAAGTCAACAACTGGACTGCCAGCTCAGCATCCACGCTGGAACCAGAACCAGGATGCAACCACATTTCTACCGTGGCAGACTGCTGGTCATTACCACGGAAGCGCCAGGCATTTATGCTCTGTGCGCTATCCAGTATGCCCTCCACAGGTGATCCCGACTCCAGCCAGCGCGGGCTGATCTGTGTCGGAGTAGGATGTAACGCGTTGGGCGAAAGCAGTGTAGCCACAGGAGCGGCCTGCAGTGAGGCCATCCACCGCATCGCCAGGTCGGCTCCCGCAAAGTAGGCCAGTGTCGCCAGCAATGCTGTGAGCACCACCCATCCCAATAACACAAGGGGGCTTTTTCTGCCCCCTTGATGATCACTCTGTACCACGTTTACGCCTACCGCGGAATGACCCTGCCCTGCATATCGGGTGGGACCGGCATGCCCATCACATCAAGCACCGTCGGCGCAACGTCCATCAATTGCAGACCCTCCATATACCTGCCCCTGTGATTCTGGCGTGGATCCCAAAGGATAAAGACCCCATCCTGGTCGTGATTGGCATCATCCGGGCCAGTGTCGTTTTCAAAAGTGTACACGTCCGGAAGCCCCAGGGAGCCAACCGAGCGCCAGCGCAGGTTACCGAAGTACACCATCAGATCAGGAGCGATATTGCGCACCTCTCGGTACACCTCTTCGGGCTTGAAGACCACCGAACCCATGGGCTTCCCTTCGTTATCGGGCAGCTCCTCGATCATCTTCTTGAGCTGATCGCGCACCTTTTCATACTCATGAGAGGGGACTTTGCCCTGGGGTTCGCGTCCTTCGACGTTCATAAAGATGCGGGCGTAATATCCGCCCTCTCCCCAGGCCACCGTTTTTTCCCAATCCACCTGCACTTTCTCAAAGGGGGTCAGTTGACCTGCCGGCGGTTCCTCTTTTAGCACCAGCAGTCCCTCCCGGCGCAGCCATTCATTAACGGCGAAGCCGCCCTCCATAGCCTTGGCCCCGTGATCGGACACGATCATGACGACGGTTTCGTCGTCCAGCATACCCAGGATTTCGCCCAGCTCCCTGTCCAGGTAACGATAATATGCGGGTATGGCGTCGTGGTAGGGATTGCCCGGCTCATATTTGGGATGGGCTGGATCCCAAAACTTCCACAGACCATGATGGATGCGGTCCAGGCCGATCTCTACAAAGATGAAGAAGTCCCACGGCTTCTCTCGCAGCAGGTATTTGATGACGGCAAAACGCTTTTCGGTCATCTCCTGGATCTGGCGCAGCAGGTATGCCTTGTCATCGGTGCGGAACTCGGACACATCCAGATCGTAAGGTCGGCCGTCCAGCACCCGCTCGATCTCATAGCGGAGTTCATGAGGATAGGTGTACTGCCGCTCGATGCTTGGGGTGAGAAAGGAGCTAATCAGATAGCCCCGCAGCGGTCTGATCGGATAGGTCTGCGGCACACCCACGACGATGGAATCTTTACCCGCCTCGCTCAGGGTATCCCATACCCGCGGGTCCTGGATGGCGTTGGCCGTGGCAATAGTCATCCTGTTGTACGAGTAGTCGGCGCGGTTGCGGAACCCATAGAAGCCCAGGGTCCCAGGGTCCTTGCTAGCCAGCATCGAGGTCCAGGCGGGGACGGTGATGCATGGTATGGAGCTTGCGAGTGGCCCATAGATGCCCTCATCAATCAATCTGCTGAGAGTAGGGAGCTGATCCTTCAGTCCGAGCGGGTCTGCAGTGCCATCCCTGAACAGCACTGCAGGAGGGGCACAATCCAGCCCGGCAATGAATACTTTGCGTTGAGTATTATGTCGGAGCAGTCGAAACATAGATGTCCTTCTCCGCTCCCGCCCGTGTGACTGTACCCTGTTTCGAAGCGTTTTCGGCCTAGCACCTTGCGGCAGCGGCTAGGCGTTTCCTGTAAGCCTTTATGTAGCGCATGGCGTATTCATCGCGCCCCAGCAGCAGGTCGGCAGCCAGAACGGTGGGGCGCACTTTCGCCACATCCACGATCGGGCAATTCACCCCCTGCTGAATGGTCATTGCCAGAAAGGCCAGGTTGATCAATTCCCGTTCGGGGAGACCAAAAGAGACATTGCTCACACCCAGTGTCAGGTTGACCCCCAGTTCCTCCTGTACCATCCGGATGGCGTCGAGGGCAACGCGGCCCGCCTGCGAATCCGCTCCCACTGCCAGGGCCAGGCAATCAATGACGATATCCTGACGGGGAATGCCCACACTTTCAGCCCGCGCGACGATTTTGTGGGCTATCGCCAGCCGTTTCCTGGCTGTTGCAGGAATACCGTCATCGTCCATCGTCAGGCCGATCACGGCTGCCCCATACTCCGCCACCAGGGGCAGCACCCGCTCCAGACGGGCCTCTTCGCCGTTGACGGAGTTGATGAGTGGCTTACCGTGTGGTGCCATCTCTTTGTAGACGGTCAGTGCTGCCCGCAACGCCTCCGGGTTGGCGCTATCTATGCACAAAGGCACATCCACCGTCTCCATCACTAGGCGCACGGCCGCGGGCAGCAATTCCACTTCGTCTACGCCGGTGGCGCCGACGTTGACGTCCAACACGTCTGCGCCGGCTTCCACCTGCGCGACTGCCTCTGTCCGTACCGGCTCCAGATTACCTTCCATCAGAGCGGCGGCCAGGCGTTTCTTGCCGGTAGGGTTGATGCGTTCGCCGATGAGCACCGTGGGCCTCTCCGGCGAGATGATCACAGTTTTGGATTTGCTGCTCAGAATCGTTTCCATATCCACTCAGAAGAGATGAAATGCCGCGATGACCGGCGCAAAGAGTGATGAGACAAGCGACATCACGGTGATAAGCGTGTTAAGCGAGGGCCCCGCCGTGTCCTTAAACGGGTCGCCGACGGTGTCGCCTACCACACCGGCCTTGTGGGCCTCGGACCCCTTGCCCCCAAACATGCCCGATTCGATGTATTTCTTGGCATTGTCCCACAGTCCACCTGCATTGGCCATCAGCAATGCGAAGATGATGCCGGTGAAGATAGAGCCTCCCAGGAAGGCCCCGAGCGCCTCAGGTCCCATTATAAAGCCGACCAGCAACGGCAGGACCACGGCCAGAAATGCCGGCAGTACCAGTGAGGTCAACGCACCCTGGGCAGCCAGTGCCACGCAGGTCTCATAGTCCGGCTCTGAGGTGCCGGCGAGGATGCCGGGATCGCGGTTGAACTGGCGGCGAATCTCATCGATCATGTCGAAGGCATTGCGCGTGACGGAAAGCATGGTCAGTGCGCTGAAGAGGGGGGGCGTCATTGCGCCCAGGAATATACCAGCGATCACCATAGGGTTGCGCAGACTCAGGGCTACCTTCACACCCTCAGCCTCCATTTCTGAAGCGTAAGCGGCGAAGAGGGCCAGTACGGTCAGTGCTGCAGCGCTGATGGCGAAGCCCTTGGTGATGGCTTTGGCTGTGTTGCCGGCGGCATCCAGCACATCGGCGGTATCAATCACCGACTGAGACATGCCGGTCATCTCTGCTATGCCACGGGCATTGTCCACGATCGGGCCATAGGCATCTGCCGAGACGATCATCCCACTGACGGCCAGCATCCCGACGGCGCTGATGCCCACACCATAGACGCCGCTCAGCCCGGACCTTTCCGCCAGATAGTACGAGACGAGCGTGGCGGCCACTATACCGATGATGGAAGGCACGATGCTGATCAGGCCGTAGCTGAAGCCGGTGATGATGTTGATGGCCGAGCCGGAGCCGGAGACGCGTGCCGTCTCAACTACAGGCGGCTTATCATCGCCGGTGAAGTAATCTGAGGTGAAGCCTATAATGACACCGGTTATCAGTCCGGCCAGCGTTGCCCACAGCACGCCCAGGTTATAGCCCCCAAGGAACACTACTGCCACAACCATCACGCCGAAAAGCAGGCAGGTGATGATGGTGCCACTGTTCAGCGCCTTGCCGGGCTTGCCGTCCCTGCCCACGCGCACGAGTTGCAACCCGATGATCGAGGCGAAGATGCCCAACGTGCACAGCACCAGCGGGAAGACGGTGTATTTCACCTGTTCCGCCACGTTGGGCAAAGAGATACCCAACAGCATAACTGCCACCGCGCTGGCCACATAACTGTCGAAGATGTCCGCTCCCATGCCGGCCACATCGCCCACGTTATCACCTACGTTATCGGCAATGACAGCCGGGTTGCGGGGATCGTCCTCAGGGATACCGATTTCCACTTTGCCGACCAGGTCAGCAGCGATGTCGGCTGTTTTGGTGTAGATGCCGCCACCTGCTTTCGCCAGCAGCGCCAGTGTCGAGGCGCCAAAGCTGAACCCCAGCACGATCTCCGGTTGGCGGGTCAGCATATAAATCGTGCTCATCCCCGTTACCGCAATGCCGACCATAGCCAGTCCCATCACTGAGCCGGCCCGGAAGGCCAGGTTGAAAGCGGGGTTTAACCCTTTTTCGGCGGCGGTGGCGCTGCGTACATTCGCGGCAACGGCAATGGTCATCCCCATGTAACCGGCAAGCGCGGAGAACAGTGCACCGGTAATGAAGGCGCCGGCCATCTTAAACCCGTAGAACGGGTCCTGAGCATGGATCCCGAACACGATGGCGATAATCAGGGCAAGCACTGCCGCCACCATGATCAGCGCGGAGTAGAGCTTCCTGAGATAGGAGACCGCCCCTCTGCGTATCCAGGCTGCCACTTTCTGGGCCTCCTTGCTGCCGGCATCCTGCCTGTGTACCCATATATAACTCCATACGGCAAGCCCTACCGACAGCAGGCCGGAAAATAAACCAAGAATAAGCCAGAAATTTTCCATGCACCTCTCCTTCATTGAAGGTATAATCCGCCGCCTGTCCGCCCAGAGGTGTGTGCGGTAGAACTCAGGAGTGTATTGGTCACACCGCCCACAGGTCTGACAGGGGCAGGTTGAACGGCAACAGCTCACATGTTAGCAGAGCGCCACCAGCGATAGTACCTGGCCCTCAACTCCTCCTGGCTGGGCATAGGGAAGAATAATAGCTTTTCCTGATTGCCTAAAAAGATGCCGCTCTTGATCGTGCGGTATGGGAATGTAGCGGGCTGAATGCGGTTGACCATCTTGGTGTGCACGCTTTTTGTTCGCAGGTCAATCAGGCACTGGCGCAGGTGGGGAATATTGGCGTACGGCAGGTCGCCCACGTCGCCCCTTTCAGGATCATCAGCAAGTTCACCCAGCCTTAGCTCCACAAAGCAGACGGCCGGCAGACGGAGTAAGGTGGTGGGATGCTTGACGATCAGCTCGTAGAACTCACGCGGCCCAAGCGTGCTGACCACCAGGGGATGTACCGGGGCGATCTCCTGGTAAAGGTGCAGTTGACCGCTCTCCTCAGGCAACTGCTCGCTGGAATCCAGCCCCAGGGTGCGGCCATCTTGCGTTACCAGGTATAGTTTTTGAATCGCGTCCAGTGAGACGTGTTCAAGCACCCGGTAGACAGAAATATAGATGGAGGCTTTGGGAGTGCCGTCTTCGTGAGGCACGCAGCGCCGGATGCCTTCGTCAATATCGAAGTATTCATGCCTGAAGCTGGGGTCCACTTCAAAGAAGATCGCCTGCCCACGTGATTTCTTCGCACTGCCCACGGCGTAGTAGGCCCCGAATTCCTCAGGGTCAAGCATCGAAGCGATGAGCGCCTCCGGGATCAGGGATAGATACAGATGAATGGTCATAGGGATTTCCTCCTGTCTCGAGTGGGCCGATCACACGGCGCAAGATTATACTACTTTGCCCGGATTTGGCAACCAGTGTGAGAGGGTGGGCCTGCGCCTGCGTTTACAGCCTTACCTCACCCTTCGTCACACGCAGCATACATAGCACGGCCAGCAGGAAGAATGCCGGTGTCGCCAGAAAGATCAGATTGTAGTCCCCACCGCCCCATTTGACGATGTAACCGTTGATGATTGGTCCTGCCACTGCTGCCAGTTGCGAGGCGAGGTAGTACAGGCCGGTGTAGGTGCCCAGGTCGGCATCTGAAGCCGCGATGTCCACCACCATCGGCAGGGAATTGATGTTGACCAGTGCCCAGCCCATGCCCCCGAGAGCCATGATCGGCCAGATCAGGGTGGCGCTGCGCAGGAAGAAGTTGATCAGCAGCAACACACCAAACACGATCAGGCCGGCGATGATCGTGCGTCGCCGGCCCAGCCGGGCTGCAATATAGCCGGAGGGCAGCGCGAAGATCAGAAAAGCCAGCGAAGCCACCCCCATCAGCAGCGGCGCCTTGCCTACAGACATGCCCAGCTCACTCACCCCGTAGGAGGACAGGAATGTCTCGACGGCATTGTATCCGACGAACCAGCAAAAGATCGCCCCCATCAGCAGCGCCAGGCTGAGACGGGCCTCCCGCGAGACCCGCCTGATGCCGCGTAACACGCCCAACCCTTCATCCTCACGCGCGGTGCGCTCCAGTTCTTTTGGCTCGCGTACAAACAGGAGCAGCATCACGACGGCAGCGGCCATCAACACACCACCGAATGCGAAGGGTACCGCCCGCCCCATAGCGTAAAGCGCTCCACTGGCCAGCGTCGCCAGTAGCGTGCCGATCCCGCCCATCAGGTTGATCACGCCGTTGGCCTGCGAGCGCAGCGGGCTGGGCGTCAGATCGGGCATGAGAGCGATGACCGGGGTACGGAAGCCCGCCATGGCCGTCAGGAAGACCCCGATCCCGACCGCGAAAAGCGCCAGCGAAGCCCCCAGCCGGCCGGTCTGCCCGCTGAGTTCGGGCGGAATCATGTGCACTGCTGCAGGGATAAGCATAAACGCTGCGATCGCTATTGGCGCCAGCACGACGATGAAAGGCATGCGGCGGCCCAGGCGCGTCCATATCCGGTCCGACCATACGCCTACCAACGGGAGCAGGAAGAAGGCCACCACGTTATCCAGCGTCATGATAATACCGGTCAGGCCAGGGTCCAACCCGAATCCAACTTCGCCGCGGGCATCGAAGCCAGGATGGCCGGCCTGCAGGTAGATCGGCACATAGGCGTTGTAGAGTGTCCACAGCACGCTGATGCCGAAGAAGCCGAAGCCGATCAGGAACGTCTTTTTGTAGTCGAGTTTCAATGTTCACCTCCCCAAAGGTGGTTTGTGGGTAACTATTCAGCCCGATTGAAATCGGCCTCTTTGGGCGCTCTGCGCCGGGCGTCGGCGCAGGCCGGACATCCCAGGCTTCACGCGCTATGCCTTTGTGGCTGGCCGATTGGACAGTATGCGGTCTTATCTGGGGGCGAATCTGGCGCGGTGATCCGCACCGTATCGCAGCGCCTCGTCCAGGAAGGCCTCGATGTTCTCGAAAGGCGTGCCTGCAACGATCCCGTTGCCTGCAGCGATGCACATGCCGCCATCGGGACGGTCAAAGGTTTCAATCAGGAAACGCACTTCCTCACGCACGCCCTCGGGATCCCTTTCCTGGAGCACGTGCTGTACGTCTATCCCGGCCAGGAATGTCAGGCGGTCACCGAACTCACGGGCCACGGCGACTTCGTCCATCGTACCCTTTTGCACCGGATGGAATACGTTTACCCCTACTTCGACCAGATCGGCCAGCACAGGGGTGTTGTTGCCACACGAATGCAACCACCAGTGGATATGATGTTTCCTGAGAATTGCCCCGATGCGTGCATAATAGGGCTTGATGAACTCACGGAAAGTTTCAGGACGCATAAAGAGGTTGCGCTGATGCCCCAGGTCATCGCTGGTCCAGAACCCATCCGGCCGTAGTTCACGGATCGCCCGCTCAAGGTATCCACAGTACAGATCGCACAGCGCCTGATGCAGCCGATGGACCTGTTCCGGTGCCAGATAATAGTCTGTCAGCAGGTTTTGCATACCCCGAATGCTCCAGGGGCGTTCGAAGAACAGTCTCCACCAGCCAAACATAAGGTACAAGTTCTGGCTGTGTGCCCGTTCTGCCTGCTCCGCAAGGAGGGTTATTTGCGGGTCACTTGCGGGATCGGGCATCTTTTCGATGAATTCATCCAGCTTCTCCCATTCATCTAGGATGCAGGCGGAGTCATGCGCACCCCCTGTTTCGATCTCCCACGATAGTCCCATTGCGCTGAAGTTCAACGGCTCGATCAGCAGAATGACCGCGTCCTCCGGGTAACGCTCGAGCGTGCGCAGGCGTGCGCCGTACTGCTCTTCCAGTCCTTCTCCCCACCACCTGGCAAACACGAGAGGAATACGAGAAGGGTATTTGCGTTCCACCGCTTTGATCACTTCTTCGCGGGGCAGGGGTTGCCACAAGTTAAGATTGTGTTCCGCCACCATTTCTTTCCCCCAAGTCTAAGAGCCTATCCGAAAAACCGTACAAGCGGCATCCCTATGCCGCTTATACCGACGCATAGGGATGCGTCGGTTACGTTTTTCGGATAGGCACTAAGTAGGTAACAAAAAGTT
>DAOTYA010000154.1:0-2516 GCA_034435075.1 Anaerolineae bacterium | reverse complement strand
GTGGCCGGTCTCTGACCGGGCCACCCAACCCAGGTTATTTGGCCGGATTACGGCATCCACTTCCCATCGTGGCGACGTCGGGCGCGGTCTGGAGACCGGCACGAGCCGGGGAACTGGGTAGTTACATCCGGAGATCGTAACCGACGCATCCCTATGCCGCTTATACCGACGCATAGGGATGCGTCGGTTACGTTTTTCGGATAGGCACTAAGAGCGCGCTATGAAACCTCTTTAAGGATCAGGAACGAAAAGGGACGCAAGAACCCCCAGCAGGTCAAACTCCGGCCACAGGGCAGTCTTTTTGTGCTCGTATGTTTGTGCTCGTATGTCCCGAGGGCTCGCGAAAACACGTTCTAAACGGCCAGGTCTCCTCCTGTTCCTGCCCCGGCTTCGGGAACCACTGGCTCTGTGAGCCTGTGCTGTTTCAATTGCTCAAAGCGTGCCAGTATACCTTTTTTGTTCAGCAACCTGATCACCGGCGCACTGGGCTGCGCACCAACGCCAAGCCAGTACAGAGCGCGGTCCTCCTTGATTTCTACCGTTTCCGGCTCTGTGCGCGGGTTATAGAAACCGATCACCTCGACGAATTTGCCACTGCGCGGTGACCGGGCATCGGCCACCACGATCCTGTAGCTGGGTTGCTTCTTCGCACCCACACGACGTAAACGAATTCTTACCATGTTCCTCCTGGTTGAACTTGAAATGTTGGGCTACCCAAATATACCCAGCAGCCCTTTTTTACCTTTGCCTGCCTGTTTCATCAGGTCCTGCATCTGGCGGAACTGCCTCAGCAGCGCGTTGATTTCCTGCACCGTTGTACCACTACCTCTGGCGATACGCTTCTTACGACTGGAGTTAATTATGCGGGGATTGCGTCTTTCCTCCGGCGTCATTGAGAGGATGATCGCCTCGATACGTTTGAACTGCCGATCAGTAATTTCTGGCGACAGGTTCTGGGCCAGTCTGCCTAAACCAGGTATCATGTCGAGGAGCTGGCTCAATGGCCCCATCTTTCTGACCTGCTGAAGCTGCTCCAGAAAATCCTCCAGGTCGAAGGTGGCTTCGCGCAGCTTTTGCTCCAATCGCTCGGCCTGGGCGGCATCAAAGGCGGCCTCGGCTCGCTCGATGAGCGTCAACACGTCTCCCATCCCCAGGATACGCGAGGCCAGACGGTCGGGATGAAAAAGTTCCAGCGCATCGGTTTTCTCTCCCGTGCCCAGGAACTTGATCGGCACGCCGGTGATGGAACGCATGCTGATCGCCGCGCCCCCACGGGCATCCCCATCCACCTTGGTCAGGATCAACCCGGTCAGCCCGACCTGCTGGTGAAAGCCTGCCGCGACGTTTACGGCTTCCTGGCCGGTCATCGCGTCGGCCACCAGGAGCACTTCGACCGGTTTTACCGTCCGCTTCACCTCCTCCAGTTCCCGCATCATTTCCTGATTGATCTGGAGGCGGCCGGCGGTGTCGAGGATCACCACATCACATCCCCGTCGCCGCGCTTCCTGCACACCATTGGCGCAGATACGCGGGGGAGGCACGTCGGGCCCCTCACTGTGCACAGGTATTTCCAGTTGATGCCCAAGTACCTCCAGTTGGGTGATCGCAGCCGGTCGGTAGGTGTCGGCGGCGACCATTAAAGGAAAGTGGCCGTTATGTCTCAGGTAGCGAGCGAGCTTTGCCGCCATCGTCGTTTTGCCTGAGCCTTGCAGGCCGACCAGCATAATCACATAAGGAGCGGAGCCTTTCAGTTCCAGCCGTCCCGGCTCTCCCAGGGTCTTTACCAGCTCCTCGTGAACTATCTTGATCACTTGCTGGGCGGGAGTAAGGCTCCTGGTAATTTCGGCGCCGATGGCTCTTTCGCGCACCCGGCCCACGAAGTCTTTGACCACTTTGTAATGTACATCGGCCTCCAGCAAAGCCAGGCGGATCTCGCGCAAAACTTCGTCAACGTCCGCCTCACGCAGGACGCCTCGCCCGCCCAGCCGCTTAAACACGGCCTGTAGCTTGTCGGTCAGACTCTCGAACATTTCACCTTTGCTGCCTGAATCCCACTTTAAGACAGGGCGATTGTAATGTAAAAGGCCGGTTTAGTCAAGTCGGCGTGTGTTATATCGGGTGTCCGTCACTTTTTGTGCGAGAAGGGAGCGAGATCAGGCTATGGAGAGTGGCCCGAGCCGAAAGAGAGGTTGTAGGACAACTGCTTGCAGTTGTCCTGCAGTCCTGCGCTGTGGCCGTCGGCGGCGTCAGGTGTGGTCTGGAGACCGGCCCGAGCCGGAAGGGAGGTGCTTTTCAATTTGGCACTGTAATGACACTCTGATATGTTGCATATGGTGTATAATATGTATACCCTTGGTGGATGAAACTCCTTGTGGAAGTGGGGGGTATAGCAGAATTTGGCTCTAAGAGCCTATCCGAAAAACCGTACAAGCGGCATCCCTATGCCGCTTATACCGACGCATAGGGATGCGTCGGTTACGTTTTTCGGATAGGCACTAAGTAGGTAACAAAAAGTT
>DAOTYA010000153.1:0-8243 GCA_034435075.1 Anaerolineae bacterium | reverse complement strand
CGTGAGCGAGGCCTGACACATGCCGATGTCGTCGGCGTGGATGATGACGGCGCGGTCGGTGGGCGCCAGGCCCAGTTTCTTCATCACGGGGTTGGGTTGCATAGATGACCTCCTCTACAGCCAAGTGTGGCCTGCAAGCGGCGTGCACGGGCTGGAAAGCCCGTGCCACGTACTTTGCCAGGAGATTCATACCCCTATTGCCAGACTCTGCTCAACAGCCCTTCGGCAGCGGCTGCATCCGCATTGCCCAAGACGGCCGCCAGCAGATTGTCGCGTGCGTCGGCGGCCAGCAACCCCTCCACGTCACTTCTCTGCAACGCCGCCAGCCCCGCCGCCGCACGCGCCGCATCGGGATATTCGATCAGCAGCAGTTGCACCCTGAGGCCGCCGAGATCGTATTGCGCAAGCACGCCGTTCGTCTCCCGGCTCAGCCCCAGGATGTTCTCGCCGCCCAACCACAGCCGGTCCTGGATCGAGAGTTCCTGGTGAAAAAAGAGCGGGCTGCGCGCCACGAGCCTTCACGCGGCAGGCGGTTCACCACCGCAGGAGGTTCCCCACCGGTGGGCAACACAAGCGAGACGACCTGCGCAAAAGCCAACAGGTCGGCATCGGGGACAGGCTGCAGCGCGTTCACGCTCACGATGCAAGATGCAGGACGCAGGACGCAGGAAAAGAACTTTTGCTTCCTGCCTCCTGCCTCTTGCCTCCTGCCTCTTGCCTCCTGCCCCTTGCCTCCTGCCCCTTGCCTCCTGCCTCTTGCATCTTCTACACACTGACCTCCTCCACCCTGACGCTGCTCAGGTCGAGCGTCCCCAACCCCATATCCGCTGCAGCCCTTACGTAGGCAATGTCTGCACCGGTCAGACCGAACAGGGTGGCGGCATAAGCGTCGGCGGCGACCGTATCGTGGCTGGCGATGACGGTGTTCATCTCGCGCACATCGCTCAGGTTGCCGCCGGTGGGCCCGTGGGCGACCAGGATGCGCACGGCGTCCACCACCGTCAACGTCGGACGCACCAGGCTTAACAGATCGGCGATACGCTGGCCCAGGTTCTGATGAAACCGATTGGGGTTGAGGATCACGCCCATCAGATTCTTGCCGCCCAGGGTCAGCCGGGCCAGCGAGTGATGCTTGGCGATGGGCACGTTTATAAGCACATCTGTCTCGATCACGTCACGATATACATCCCAGGCAGTGATGTCTCTGCCGTCAGGAATGTCAAACCTGGCGAACTTGACCGGGCTCATCACCTCCATGAGACCACCGGCAGCTTTCACCGCCTCAGCGATGCCACTCACTGCGTAGGCTGATTCGGGTGTGCCGCCGAACGGGTTGTCCATCACCCGCACACGCCGCGCGCCAGCTTCCAGGCACATTGCCACGAGCGTGCCAACGACAACAGGGTTGGTTGTCGTGGCATACTCTGGGGGATGATAATCCGCACAGATATTGGGCTTGATGATCACATCGGCGCCGGGTTTGACAAAACGCTCGATGCCGCCAAGCACGGCTATCGCCGCCCGCGTGATCGCCGCCGGGTCTGCACCACGGGCAACAGCCAGGTGAGGCAGCTCGTCGGCCGGTGCAGGCGCGACGGAGGGTGCAGGAGCCAGGGTATCCGTCGGGGCCGGTGTGGGCGGAGGGGTGGAGATGCCTGCGGGCGGCACGGTCGTGTTGGTCGGCGCTACCGTCGGTTGCTCAACCTGGCCCGCTGCAGGCGTGGTGGGCAGTTGCCTGCCACATCCGGCCAGCAGCCCCGCTGCTGCAGCCAGCTTGAGAAAATCTCGTCGGGAAATCACCCGGGTAAAATGTTGTTTCGCTATCATAGACCTTACTGTCCAGTTGGGATAGTCAAAAAGGTAATTGCCTGCCCGGTTGCTCGCCGTCGTGCTCTGATGGGAATCGGTCTCCCCGGGCACGCTGTCCCTGGCGTCGGCGCAGGCCGACCAGAGGCCGAAGGCCTGCGGCGAGCGACTTCAGTCGGCATGGCAGGTATTACCATAAAAGACCGGCATCCGTACAGAGCGCTTGAAGAGGGTGGTTGCCGCCTGCTGCCTCCAAGGAAGCCGTCTATCTCGCGCCCATCCTCTGCCGCACTACCTCGAAGAGGAGGATGGCTGCTGCCACCGCTGTATTCAGCGATTCCACCACAGGGGTCATCGGTATGTAAACTTCTCCACAGGCAAGCGCTCTGGCCTGTGCCCCGGCCCCGCCTGCCTCTCCACCAACGATAAGCGCAATGGGTTGCTTCCAGTCCACTGATGTGTAAAGCTGATCGCCCCGGGCAGATGCCAGCCATACGGTGCAGTGAGAAATGGCGCCGGCGATAGCCTCCCACCCGCGTGATATAATTGGCAGGCGCAGATGGGCTCCCATCGCGGCACGTACCACTTTGGGGTTGGTTGCATCCACAGTACCGGGCGCCAGCAACACCAATTCAACCCCTGCCGCCAGCGCTGTGCGGAGGATGGTCCCCAGGTTACCCGGGTCCCTGACGCGATCCAGAATGAGTATAAAGTCGGGTCGTTCAGGCAGTGCAGGCTCGGGGATAGGCGACACCACCAGGATGCCCTGGGGTGTTTCAGTGTCGGAGCATGCAGCCATCACGCTCTCGCTAACCTCGTAGCAGGGGACCTGTGCCCCTCGCAACGAGGTCAACAGCGCTCTCCCCCGCTCATTTTGCTCTATCGCAGCCGTGTACAGCGCAAAGTGGGGGAGGAACCCGCTTCGCTGTGCCTCCTCAACCAGCCGTATTCCCTCGAGGACAAACGCCTGCTCCTGTTGGCGGACACGCCGCCGCCGCTGGAGTGCCTGTACCAATCTGATCTTGTCGTTTTTCAGGCTGGTGATCATCGGTATGCCAGAGCGGTGCCGCCGGTGGGAATTGTAGCGTTGCTCCGGATGGCTTTATAGCAGTGAGCAGTTAACGCACGCAGCTCCTCGCTGCAGAGGCCAGCCTACGGGATACGAATCACCTGCCCTACATAGATGTTTGACGGGTTGGAAATATTGTTGTACCTGGCCAGGTACAGGTAGCTCATGTTGTATCGGAGTGCGATGCGGAACAGATTGTCGCCAGGTTGTACCACGTAAGTGGTGCCTCCTGCAGGTAAAGGCGTGCCACCTGCGGGTATGACCAGCGTCTGGCCGGCATAGATACGGTCCGGATTCGCAATCCCGTTGGCCACTGCGATTTTCTGCACAGTAGTGTTGTAGCGGAGGGCAATACGGAACAGGTTCTCTCCTGGCTGCACGACATGCCTGATTTCCCCCGTAAGAGGGGAGGGCGCAAACGGCTCAGCCGACTCCGCTGTTGGTACCGGGGTAAAGGTGGGCGCAGCAGTGATGATCAATTCCGTTGGGGTTGGGGAAGGCGGGGGTGGGGTCGGCGACGACGGGAACTCCACAAACTGCGGCGTCTCCTCGGCTGGTAGAGCGGCCAGTGTTGAGTTCGCGATGGCCGTAGCCTGCAGGTCAGGGGTTTCCATTTCAAACTGAGCTCCGCCCGCCGGTGTCGGCTCCACATCAGGGGCAACTTCCTTATAGCAGCCAGAGAGCAGACTTAAGGCGAGCATCAAAACCACCGGGACCACAATATGCAGGGGAGAAACGTGATCTGCTTTAAGTTTCATAAGGCTACCTCCTTGATTTGTATTCGGTTATCACGGCGCTGGCATCCTGCCAATCATGGTTTTCGGACGTTTCCGGGCCGGTGTGCTGGATAATGCGCGGTTGTGCATAAAGTGCTTTTAACTGTACCACAATAATGTGGCGGCGTCAAGCAGACGGCCATTGCAGGACAACTGCGAGCAGTTGTCCTGCAAGCACGGCCAGCCCCGACAACATTGGGACACACCAGAATGTAACGATTCAGGCGGTGACTGGAAGTCACCTGCCCGGACCTGCGCCGACCAATCCCACACAGCGGCCTGGTCGGAGACCGGCAGTAGCGGTCCAGTGGCCACACACCTCAGGCGGACACAAGGTACCAGGCCGCGACATAACCTTCAATACCATCGGCAGTGCGCACGTGGAGCCACTGTCCCATCTGTCCCAGTTTGGCCAGTGTAGTGTCCGCGGGTTCAAGTGATTCCAATATTTCCTGATTCTCCACACGGACTATGGGAGGTCTCGAGAGCGATGGAGATGGGCGCACATTCAGATAACCCAAAGAGGGACTGTGTACTCTGACCTTAAGCGGAGCCTCAGTTTCCTCGCGGGGAAGCCGTAAGTACCAGGCGGCCACATAGCCAGTGCGACCGCCCGGAGTGCTGATATGTAACCACTCCCCCTGCTTCCCCACCTTTTTACGCACCTCGGACTCTGCTTCCAGTGCCTCAAGTACAGTTCCGTGGGCTACACGTTCGACAGGTGGCTGCACAGTTGACGGGGTCGGACGCACGTTGAGGAATCCTGTCTGTGGAGAAAATACTTCCACCCACACCCTGGCAGGCGGAGGAACGGTTCCCTCACCGAGGGGACAGTCACGGATGAGGGGAAGCAGGTCATCACTGAGCACGGCGGCAGTGAAGACGCTGAAGAAGGAAGGGCCATGTGCTGCCAGCCGATCAAGCCAGATTTTGAACTCAGCAGGGGACATGCGAACTTCCCCGGCCTCATCGTGGTATGGCCCGAGCACCGGATATAAGGGCGGAGAGTATCCCCAGCGACGCGACCAGTAGGCGTAATGGCCGTAGGTCCATTCATCAATCACGCGTCGCGCCTGCTCTTCGGGGGGCACGGAGCTGCCCGGCTTGAAGAAGGTACCGTAAGCCATCGGCATCAATCCGCCCCTGCAGAACTCGTTCATCTGTTCATACGGCAGGTCGGTATGGTGAGAGATATTAGGAAAGGAGCAGTTATAAAGCCTGGTGAGGTCAATGTCCGCGCCGCGCAGGGCCTGGCCCAATCGCACGGCGGGGGCGGGCCGGTTGCGGCAACGTTCCGACTCGGTGTCGAAAACAAGGCCCTGGAACCCGTCCTGCAAAGCCCGTATTACCACCTGAGCTTCCCCTTCAGGATCGTCCAGCAGCAACCAGGTCCATCCCAGCGGTATCAGACCGGCAGAGGTGATGCGTTGTGCGACCTGTGCCATACCCTCACGATAGACCGATCCCTGCCCGACTTTATACAATATGTGAGTGGCTCCCATTTTGGGGGCACACTCCAGAGCACGATCCAGCTCTCCCTCGCGGTAAGCCCACAGTCCTTTGCCACGCAACATGTCTTTGCCTCCAAAGTATTTTAGCGAGAGACGTAGCTGTTGTCACGGATGTAGAATCGCCAGGGGACGGTGAGGGCTGTCTCATCCCCACGGACACCTACGCGGGGGCCGGTGACGACTTTCTCATCTGGTACAAAGATACCTCTCTCTATGAACAACGGTGCATCTGGAGTGCACAGATCAACACCGTCGAGACGCCGATCAATTGCCAGTGCCTGGCACAGGCGAGCCGGGCCATTGGTCAGTTGAGTGATCGGCCGATGACCACGTTGCCTCTCCATCAGCGGGATTCCCTCCACTGGTTCCAAAGCACGAATCAATATCGCCGCCGGGTATCCCTCCCGGTCGGTGACGATGTTGAGGCAGTGGTGCATCCCGTAGATCAGGTACACGTAGGCATGGCCGGGAGGACCGTACATCGTCGCGTTCCGCGCCGTGCGGCCAGGATGGGCATGCGAGGCCTGGTCATCCTCCCCGATGTAGGCCTCAACCTCCACAATGTACCCTGACAGGCGCATATCCTCGAGGATACGCACCAGACGTTGCCCTAAAAGTTCACGTGCTACGGTGAGCGTATCACGGGCGAAGAAATCGCGTTGCAAACGGCTCATATCATGCGAAAGCGCGGATCACGTTCTATCATCAGACGCAGGCCCTGCTCCAGGTCAATCTCAGGCTCATAGCCAAGCAAATGGCGGGCAGCGGTGATATCGGCGCAGAGTTGGGAGACCCCACCGCTTTCGGCCGGGCTGTGCAGGACCTCGACCTCCCTGCCGGTTGCCTGCGCTACCAGTCTGGCCAGCTCGTTGATGCTCGTCGCCCTGCCACTACCGATGTTGATGATCCGTCGGTCCACGTCTGTGGCAGTGGCTGCAGCTACCAGCGCTTCGACCACGTCGTCCACGTAGACGAAATCGCGGGTCTGCCTGCCCCCACCAAAAATAACCAGCGAGCCACCCCTTAGAGCCTGACTGAGAAAGCGAGGCACCACCGGCGGATGTGAAGGGGGGAGGTTCTGCCCCGGGCCATATGCGTTGAAAATGCGCAGGATCACGGTTTCTATGCCCCACAACGCGCCTATAGTGCGGACGTAATACTCGGCGGCCAGCTTGCTTACCGCGTAAGGGGACTGTGGGTTGGGGAGATAATCCTCCCGCACAGGCTGATTCGCCTGCTCGCCGTACACAGCGCCAGAAGAGGTGAACACCACCCTGCGCACCCCGGCATCACGCATCGCTTCCATAACGCTGACCGTGCCACCCACATTTACCTCGTTGTATTCGCGGGGATAGAGGATGGATTCGCTCACCAGCACCCTTGCTGCCAGGTGGTAAACGCAATCCACATCGTGCAGCAAAGTCCACAGCTTTGGACGGTCACTCACGCTGCCCCGTGTGAACAATACTTTCTCGTCGAGGCGGGAGGGATCGCCCGCGCTGAGATCGTCAATGACCCGCACCTGATGGCCATCTTTTACCAGTCGGTTAGCCAGCGCTGTTCCCAGGAAGCCGGCTCCTCCAGTGATCAGAAAGCGCATTGTCCACTCCTGATGTGCATAAGAGCCTATCTGAAAAACCGTACAAGCGGCATCCCTATGCCGCTTATACCGACGCATAGGGATGCGTCGGTTACGTTTTTCGGATAGACACTAAGTATACTTCATTCAGTCCGGACTTGCAATGCTGCCCTACATCCGGGGTGTCCGTCACTTTTTTGCACAAGACGGTGGCGAGAGCAGGCTGTGGCCGGTCGTGGCGACGTCAGTTGTAGGGCAACTGCGAGCAGTTGCCCTACATTGTGGCCGGTCGTGCGGCGTCGGGCTTGGTCTGAAGACCGGCCCGAGCCAGCGGATGCAAAAATATGACGGGCACCCTAAGGCATTGTCAAACTTGACATATCAGAACATTTGTGCTAATATAAACAATAGACACAACACGGCCCAAACTGGTGCGCCAACAGCTGTTTGGGTTGAGCCAAACTGTCGGTGTAGGCGGCAATGCGTGCAACTCATATCTGTTCAGTGCTGTGAAGATCAGCCAGGTTGCCATATTGCGCAGCCTGGCTTTCATATTCGTGGAGATTGGCGATATGTGCAACCAGTTGCAGAGTGAAGATGAGACAGCGAAAGCTATATCTACGTTCGACTGGCAGATGTCCAACTCCCAGGGGTTGAAAGGGTACAATATGAGCCTTGCGAGATTGCGTCTCGCATCCGAGAAACGCGGATATGAGTCGTGGCAATGACAAACGGGGAGATTGCCCCTCTGTTGGTTGGCTTCCAACTTGGCCTGAGTAAGCATTCCGTTTCAGATGTAAACAAACGCGTAGGTGCTATTGCAATACATCTCTCGCAAAATCTTCATCCGATCCACGATGTTCTAACAGCCTGGCTATCGGAAGCCACGCCTGTTCCAGTTCACCTTTTCAGTAAGGGAAAAGGCCGACAGCGCAAGAAGTTTGGAGGTCGCCTCGATAACAAGAAAGGGCAGCAACAAACTGATGATTCATTTGACTGGACTCACCGGGCGTTTGAGAAGTTGGTTCTCGTCTATATGCGCTTCTCTACACGAGAGCAACGTGAGAAAAATGCCTACTCCTATGAGCGCCAGGAACGGCTCAAACAAATGGCCATTCAGAGAGGGGCCAAATCGGAGTTGTCTTTAGAAGAGATTGAACAGATCAAAACAAGCACCGACTATCCTGGGTGGTACCGGGATGGTCAGATCATCGTTGAGGAACGCGGTTTGGCGGGTGTTTCGGGGATCAAAGGACAGGACGAGCGCCCTGGGCTTGCTCACTTGATCTCTCTCATAGAACGCGGGTTGGTGAGCGCGGTGTACGTGGTTGATGTGACCCGTTTGACACGAGAAGAGTATCTGATTGATGCCGCACAGTCCGCTAAAGGTAGCACCGCAAAATAGCGTGGAGTTGCCCTTTCTGGAAGGCTGTGGTAGGATTTAAGCCCATTGCCATAACCTTTTGGAGGTTTACCAATGAGATTGAAGTTTATGGAACAAC
>DAOTYA010000152.1:0-5063 GCA_034435075.1 Anaerolineae bacterium | reverse complement strand
TACGTTTTTCGGACAGGCACTTAGAGCCGATCCGAAAAACCGTACAAGCGGCATCCCTATGCCGCTTATACCGACGCATAGGGATGCGTCGGTTACGTTTTTCGGATAGGCACTTATCTAAACTGTATTGTGTTTATAACCCCTTTGCTCCACTTTGGCAAGTCTGTAGATGCCCGGGGTGACTGTCACCTCTGATTTGTCCGATACGGAATATTGATTATAATCCCCACAGAACCGTTGCAACCACCCCCCGTCAGAGTACACCCGCACATGTCAGCCAGGGCAAATGGATACCTCAAGATGAACCGTACAGAATGGCGCTGGATCGCTACAGTGACGTTGGTGCTGCTTATCGCCAGCAATCTACCATATCTGGCCGCCATGGTTGCCACGCCGGAGGGTTATCTGTTCACAGGATTGCTGGTCAATCCTCTGGATGGCCACTCTTATATCGCCAAGATGCAGCAGGGGCTGGAAGGCTCCTGGCGCTTCCGGCTGGCTTTCACCCCCGAGACACATCCTGGGGCATACCTGTTTCTGGCCCACATCGCTCTGGGGCACCTGGCCCGATGGACCAATTGGCCGCTCATCGTCGTGTACCATGGAGCACGTATCCTGGCAGGCGTGTTCCTGCTGGCAGTGCTGTACGCGTTCCTCGCCACGTATGAGGAGTCGGGGGAGCAGCGCCGGATGGCTTTTCTTGTGGCAGCCACTTCTGCAGGATGGGGATGGTTGATTTCACCGTTGACAGGCCACCTCTCGCCGGATTTATGGGTACCGGAGGCGTTCGTCTTCTACTCGATCCTTGCCAATTTTCACTTCCCGTTGTCCATCACACTGATGTTGATCATTATGATGGCGCTGGCCCGGCCGGGTCGTGAGCCTGGACCGCGTGAGACGCTCCTGGCGGCGCTGGCTTCGGTTGGACTGGGGGTGATGCAGCCGTTCGCTGTGATTCCGGTGTACGCCGCGCTCTCGCTCCGGCTGGTGCTCAGGCTGATTCCCTGGCCAGGGGGCGCGCAAAGGAAAACTTTGCCATGGCGGGCGATATGGTGCACAGCGATAGCCGCTCTGATCGCGCTGGCCTATCCGGTGTACGGCCTGTGGGCCATCCGCTCCGATGCGGTGCTGTCAAACTGGAACGCTCAGAACCGTACCCCGTCGCCGCCGATATGGGACTGGCTGATTGGCTTCGGCCTGCCGGCATTGCTGGCGTTGCCGGGCCTGGTGGCAGCAGCACGACGCCGCTCAGAGGGCGACCTGCTGCCGCTGGCCTGGGCGCTCGTGGCGGTGATCGGCATGTACACCCCGCTGACGCTCCAGCGTCGCCTCTCAATCGGGCTGCAGATACCGGTGGCACTTCTGGCAACGCGGGGATGGTGGGAGGTGATACGTCCGCACCTGCGCCCTCGCCTGCGGCCTATAGCGCAGGCTGCGATAACAGGCTTTTCCGCGTTGGGCAACCTGTTCCTGGTGGGGATGCTCATTATGGCAGCCCTGGCCAGAGAGCCGCTCTTCTACGTAAGTGAGGCGGAATGGCGTGCCATAAACTGGCTGCGGGAAGAGGCAGCGCCCGACGATGTGGTAATGTGCGCCCCGACAACGGGGATGTTCATCCCTGCCTGGGCCGGACAACGCGTCGTATACGGCCACCCTTTCGAGACGGTGGATGCGGCACAGCGGGAAGCACAGGTAACGGCGTTCTGGAGCGGTGCTATGGGCCGTGCGGAACAGGAGCGTTTCCTGACCGAAAATAACGTGCGCTATCTGTTTATCGGGCCAAGAGAGAGGGCATTGGGTGACCCAGGGATACCCGAAGGCGCCCGGCTGAGATTCCGGTTCGGGGACGTGGTTATCTATGAGCTTGAAGCGCGCTAAGCTGCCGGGACTCTGGCCTTTGCTCTTCTTTCTGCTCATCGCCCTCTGTTTGCTGTGGCCGGTGGTGAGACATCCCACATGGTGGCTCTGGGCTCCCGGGGCGCCGCATTCGGACCTGGCCGTCACGCACTGGCCAAACGCATATTTCACCAGATATTCACTGTGGCAGGAGGGCCGCTTTCCCATCTGGCGTCCCACGATTATGAGCGGGGCGCCTTTTGCGGCCAATCCGCTGGCAGGGCTGTATTATCTGCCCAACTGGCTTTTCCTGTTTCCACCATTCCTGCGGCTTGAGATAGGGTTCAACCTCTCGGCGCTGTTTCATCTGTGGCTGACGGGCGTGACGATGTACGCGCTGATGCGGCGTGGCTTTGCCTGCGAGGTATGGGGAGCGCTGACAGCGGCGATGATATACCAGGCGTCCCCTAAGTTGCTCGCCCATCTGGGTGCGGGTCACGTCGGGTGGACGCAGGCCTGGGCCTGGCTGCCCCTGGTGGTTATGTGCGTGCTGCGTATCGGGGAAGCAGGCCGAAGGGAAACACGGATTACCACCCGGGAGATGGTGTGGGCAACAGCGGGCGGCGTCGCGCTTGCTCTACAATTCTGTGCCGACGTGAGGATGTGCGTATACACGCTGATCGCTGCGGTAAGTTTAATGTCTGTCTGCTCCCTGCGTGACCGCCGCTTCTCGCCGGCTTTTTTGGCTATGGCAGCCGTGTTTCTGGGCCTTTCCGCCTGCCAGTGGCTGCCCATGCTTGCCATCCTGCCGGAAACGACACGGGCCTCACTCAGGCTTGAGGATGCTGCAGTCTGGTCGCTTCCATGGCGTTACCTGGCCGGGCTGTTGCTGGCCGATCATAATGGATTTCACGAATGGATGACCTACGCCGGCATAAGTACTTTGATTCTGGCTGTGGCCGGGGCAGGGAGACTCTGGCGTAAAGGGGGACGGCGCTGGCAGGCGGCCTGGCTGATCGGACTGGCAGTGGGCGCCGTCTGGTTCAGCCTGGGTAAAAACGGTGGGTTGTTCCAGGTGTTGTGGTATATTGTGCCCGGGCTGGGGTTATTGCGCGTGCCACCCCGGGCCTGGGTGCTGGTGGTGTTCGCACTCGCCGTGCTGGCAGGAGTTGCAATTGGGGATAATATACGCAGGGGCAGGAGGTTGTTAAGTGCCTATCCGAAAAACGTAACCGACGCATCCCCATGCGTCGGTATAAGCGGCATAGGGATGCCGCTTGTACGGTTTTTCGGATGGGCTCTAAGCCCGCTCGACCTGGGGTTAATGCTTCTGGCACCATCACTGGTGGCGGGCCTCTGGCTGTTGCACGGCAGGCTGTCGCTAAACTTGCTCATGTTCGGCCTTGTAATGCCTCTGACTCTGGCGGCTTACCGCCTGCGAGGAAATGTCGTCCGCCCACAGGTTGCCAATGCAGCCCTGGTGCTGCTTGTCGCTGCCGACCTGGCGGTGGTGGACGGTACGCTGATAGAAGGCCGGCTGCCAGAAGAAGTCTTCGCTCCCGGTCGCTCAGCCGCGGCCTGGCTGGCAGCCCGCCCTGGCCGCTTTCGCGTTTACTCACCGGGCTACAGTATCCCCCAGCACGTGGCCGGGTTGTATGGGCTCGAGCTGGCCGATGGAGTGGATCCGCTCCAGTTGCGTGTCTACGCCGACTATCTCATCCGTGCAGCCGGCCTGGAAACGTCGCAGGCCGGTTATAGCGTGACTCTACCTCCCTTTCCGGAAGGGACGGAGGAGATCGCCACGGCGCTGGCAGATGTGACGCCCAATCCGGAGATGCTGGGAGAGCTGGGAGTGCGCTATATAGTCTCAGCCTTTCCGATAGCGCACCCTGCCCTGCGTGAAACCCGGCATACAGATGGGCTTTATATCTACCTGAATCTCCTGGCAAAACCACTGAGGCCTGCGGAAAACGGCATCGTGCTTGGCGACGGCACGGTCCTCTTCGCCTACGATCCGCTTCCGGTATATCTCGGATGGGGCTGTTCAGCTCTTACCGTTCTGGGGCTGTTTGTTCTGGCAGTAATCCTCTTGCGGAGCTCTCGCCGATGAATGAACTGCCCCCGCGAGTAACAAAAGACTATGCTTTTCTTTTACCCAACATTCTGCTCGTCCTTTTCGTCACCTCGGTGCCCTATCTGCTGGGCGCGGCAATGGCGACGCAGGAGCGCATCTTCGGCGGTTTTGTCTACGCCATAGAGGACTGTTATTCCTATCTGGCAAAGATGCGGCTTGGTGCGGCAGGGAGGTGGCTGTTTCGCATTGCGTACACACCGGAGCCGCATCCCGGTACACTCTTTTTCCCCTTCCACATCCTCCTGGGGAAGCTGGCGGCACTGTTGCCGGAGAGCATCAACCTCACCACGCGTATGGTCTGGGTCTACCACGGGGCGCGCGTGATCTGCGGGATAATCCTGCTGCTGACGGTCTATCATTTCCTGGCTGCGCTTACCGGCCCGGAGGAGCGGACTTTGCGCCGCCTGGCCTGGCTGATGATAGCCTGGGGAGGCGGTCTGGGCTGGCTGCTGGTCGCGCTCGGCCTGCCCGAATGGCTGGGGAGCATACCACTGGATTTTATCCTGCCAGAGGGCTTCACTTTCCTGGTCCTGTACGCCTTTCCTCACATCGCAGTAGCCCGTTCATTGCTACTCTGGAGCTTCCTTTGTTTGTTCAAGGTGTTTGAGGGACGTGAGGGGTGGCTGAGGGAGGCCCTGCTGACGGGTGCTTTGTGGCTGCTGATGGGGCTGGTGGTCCCGTTCTACGTCCCTGTCGCCTGGGCGGTGACGGGCGCACTTCTGGCAGCGTTCTGGCTGCGCCGGTGCCACTTTCCCCGCCGTCAGCTCATCGCCGCCGCTGTGGCCGCCCTCCTCTCCGCGCCGATCGTGGGCTACAGCCTGTGGGTCTTCTCCACGCAGCCGGTCTACCGCGCCTGGTCAGAGCAGAACCTGATCCTCTCCCCGCACCCGTTCCACTACCTGGCTGCCTACGGTGTGCCGCTGGTGCTGGCGGGGTGTGCAGTGGGGGATGCCTGGCGCAGGCGAGGGTTGACGTGGACGGCGCCGGTCTGGGTTGGGGTGGTGCCGTTGCTGGTCTACCTGCCCTTCAACCTGCAGCGGCGTCTGGTCGAGGGGGTGCAGATACCGCTTATGCTGCTCGCCGCTATGGGAAC
>DAOTYA010000151.1:0-21706 GCA_034435075.1 Anaerolineae bacterium | reverse complement strand
GCACGACCGGCCACAATGTAGGGCAACTGCTCGCAGTTGCCCTACAACTGACGTCGCCACGGCCAGCCATAGCCTGCTCTCGCTTTCTTCTCGCGCAAAAAAGTGACGGACACCCGTTCAGGCATTCGACCTTGCGCAAACTCGCCCCAGGCATTATAATCAACCTGCCATCAGGGGGAAGTGTCGGAATGGCAGACGAGCGTGACTTAGGATCACGTGGGGCAACCCGTGCGGGTTCAAATCCCGCCTTCCCCATATTCAGGGCCGATTACCCGCTATATCCCGCAGGTTAGAGGGCAGGCGGTTACGATTTTTCTATAAACATCGCATCGTCAGGAGGCATTCTTGAAAATCACAACCGAATCATTGGGGCCTTGCCAGCTAGGTCTGACCATTGAGCTGGATGAGGAGCAAAGCCGCCAGGGCTTACAACGCGCCGTGCGCCGGATCTCTGAACGGGTGAACATACCAGGCTATCGCAGAGGGAAAGCTCCTTATGACGTGGTTATGCGCCGGCTGGGCGAAGATGTGATTCGGCGTCAGGTCGCTGAAATGCTGGCCGCAGAGACACTGGACGAGGCAATGAAGCGAGAGAGCATCACCCCGTTTGCCCCAGGCAGCCTCGAGGAAGTCTCTCTGTCCCCGATAACGTTCAAATTCACCGTGCCGCTGCCCCCGAAAGTGGAACTGGGGAACTACCGTGACTACCGCCTGAAGCACCGTAAAACACGGGTGTTTAAGAGAGAGGTAAGGGAGGCGCTGGAGGAAATCCGCGAGCAGAACGCCGTTTTCGACCTGGTAGAGCGGCCGGCTGCTATGAACGACGGGGTGGCAATTGACATAGTGGGCCGTACCCTGGATGGGGTTGAGTTCCTGAACCAAAAGAATGTCCGTATCTTGCTGGAGAGTGGGCGCAACTTCCTGGCGGCCGGGTTCGTCGAGGAACTGATCGGGATGGCTGCCGGTGACGAAAAAACCTTCACTCTGGTGCTGGCCGACGATTTCCCCAGGAAGGAATTGCGTGGCAAAGAAGCAGAGTTCACCGTCAAAATGCTGGAAGTCTACGAGAGTATAATCCCCGCACTGGACGACGACCTTGCACGTGCTGCCGGCAATTTCAACTCCCTTCAGGAACTGGAAACGTATATTGAGCAGCAGCTATTGGAACGTTCCAGACGACAGATCGAACAAGAATATCGAGAACAGGTGCTCAAGGACATTGTCGAACAGGCCCGGGTTGAGTACCCTCCAATGCTGCTGGAGGAGGAGTTAGAACGCCTGGTTGGGGAGTTTGAAGAACTTACCAGGCGGGAGACACGCCTGTCGCTGCAGGATTACCTGCGTCTGCGAGGTCGGACTATGGAATCTCTGCGGGAGGAACTGCGCCCGCAGGCCGAGGCGCGGCTCAAACAGGCTCTGGTGCTCGGTGAGGTGGTCAGAGCCGAAGGACTTGAAGTAAGTGATGAGGAGCTGGATGCCTACATAGAGCGGGTCAGAGCCGAACTGGGAGCACATGCCGATGAAGTGCGTGCCTCTCTGAACAAAGAGGAGGTCAGGGCCAGGCTACGTAACCAACTGCTGGCAGACAAAGCAGTGCAAAGGTTGCTCGATATTGCCAGTGGAGGAGAACAAGAGGACGTAGAAGAAGCGGAAGAGGAGGAGCAGTGAAAGGCAATCCGACGCTCACTGCACTGATCCCGATGGTGATCGAAACAACGGCGCGCGGCGAGCGCGCTTATGACATCTACTCTTTATTGCTTAAAGAGCGCATCATCTTTGTGGGCATGCCCATCAACGATCAGGTGGCCAATCTGATCGTGGCTCAGTTGCTCTATCTGGCCAGCGAAGACCCTGAGAGGCCGATTTCAATGTATATCAACTGCCCCGGTGGCATTGTCTACCACGGCCTGGCAATCTATGACACAATGCAGCAGATTCAGGCTCCCGTGGCCACCTATGCGGTCGGTGTGACCGCCAGCATGGGTACAGTGCTGCTGGCAGCCGGCACCAGGGGCTACCGTTACGCGCTGCCCCACGCCACCATACATATGCACCCGGCCGGGGGCAGCGCACAGGGTTACGCGCCAGACGTTGAGATTCAATATAAAGAGTTAAAGCGTATCGAGGACCTGCTGCACCAGCTCCTGGCCCTCCACACCGGTCAGTCGGTGGAACAGATCGCCGCCGATTTCGACCGCGATCGGTTTATGACGGCCCAGGAAGCCGTCGAATATGGTCTGGTAGACCAGATTTTGCAGCCCGCGGATAATAAAAGGCTGCAGTGACTATTCGGGCGGTGACTGTACGCGAGGTATACCTCGCCCGTACGCCCTTTCAGGCCTGCGGTCATTGGTCGGCCTGCGCCTGGTATGGGCAACGCTCTAATCAATCGCCCCTTCCCTGATGCACCACCGGGCGGTGTCGGCGGAGAGGCGATCCGGTGGATCGCCCTGACCGGTGCGAAGTGTCCCAAGAGGGCGATTTCAACCGGCCTGAATAGATACCTGCCAGCGTTGCAGTTATGGCAACGTCAGACGCAAAAATTCCTCCTCTGCCTCCGTGGTCCACTCGCGCCCATCCCTCAGCTTCGCGTACACAGTGGGCAGGCGATCCTTCAAATCTGGTAGGGCGGTGAGAGGAAAGTCCTTGATGTGCGGGTAGATGACAATTTTGCCGGCGAAGGTGGCGTTCATCACGGCCTCGAGTCCGTCCCGTGCGGCGCTGAGCGAGCCGATCGCCGCTACCGAGCGGTTAGGAGATAGCAGGCCGGACTCGGCCTGCCCAAGCATCAGGCGCAAATCCTCAATGCTGGACGCCGTGTGACCGATGATGCGCACTCCCCTTAAGTAAGCGTCACTCAGGTCTAGCTGAGCCATTGTGCCGCGGGCCACGCCAGCGAAGATATTCATCACCCCTTGTGGCGCCAGGAATCCGGCTGCATCCGAGATGACGGCTGGAACAGGCGCCAGCACCACTATATCATCGAAACCACTTTCCTTGAACGGTGCCATGCCAGCCTCATACACATCTCGCTTCATCGGGTTCAGGCACATGAAGCGGATGCCCCTGGCCTCTGCTTCCCTGCCAAAAGATGCTCGCAGGTCTTCCAGGCGTGGGTCACTCACGTCGGTGCATACTATGGTTGATGGGCAATCGGGGAGCTGGATCGCGCGCTGGACATGCATTCTTCCCATCGGCCCGGCCGCGCCGACGAACCACACCCTGCCCCCCGGCTTAAGCTCCGAGCGCACAGGAACACCGTTGTAAGCACGGGCAATGTCACGTGCGGTGCTGCCCACGTAGATCAGACTGTCATAGTGAATGCGGCCGATGTCTATGTTGACCTTGCGCGGGAGCGGCTCATCTGCCAGGATGGCGAAAACCCCACCACCGGCCAGGTAAGGACTGGTTGCCTCTACGAGATCGGCATCAGCACCGAGCAGCACAATGTCGTCTATGTGCTCAACGGGTGGTTTCGCAACGCTCTCCGTCTCGATAATCTGCACATCCAGTGAAGCTGCCCGCGCTTTTAACCAGGACGCGAAAGGCTCAGGTACATTCGTCAGGATCAGGTGGGCGGGATGGGATGTCTCATCGAAGCCCTGGCTGATGTTGTAATCGCCCGCAGGCGCGGTTCCTTGCGTGCCGATGATCCAGGCGGTGCCTCCTGCCTTGAGCGTGGTTCGGTATGCCAGGTGGTAAGAAGCGATCACGCAGGCCCAGGGCTCGGTGAGCGCAGCCTCGGCGTAACCGGTGTGCGGCTGCACAGGGATGAGGTAGTTGCCGTGGTCACCGTTAAGGATGCGCTGGTCAATCACATTGTACTGGGAAAGTCCTCCCTGGATCATATAGCCGTAAGCCAGGTTGACTCCATTGACGTAAATGTCGGCCTGGATGATAAAGCGGTCACCGACGCGGTATTGATCACGCAGGTGTTCGCCCACACCGACGACGGTCATGCTTACTTCGTGGCCCAATACCACCGGTTCACTCCGCATATCGCGGAAGATACGGGGATGTTCCTCGCCCAGTCTGATCACCTTAATATCGGAGAAACACAGGCCACATGCATCGTGCCGCACCAGCAGCTCATCGGGGCCATACCCGGGCAGTGGCACGGAAATGGGCTTGCCGTCGCGTCCCATGTTCTCAAGTCCCGCCCCATACAGCGGCCAGAGGAGATGTTGAGCGGGCAGGGGGGCATCTGCACGCCTGTAGGCGGCCAATTTGTCAGACGGATCACTCATTACACTCACCTCGTCAGACGCCGAAAATACGTTGCAGGTTGGCGACTCCCTGGTCCGCGGCCTTTTCGTTCTGCTTGAGCAGGAGTGCCTCAGCGATCTTTCCCAGGACCGCCACCGGCACGGTGTATTCCATACGGAGCGAAATGCGTGTGCCCTCTCCCTCAGGCTCCAGTGTCCAGGCCCAGGTGCTCACGATGCCGCCGTGCGTCTCGACAACATGTCTGCGGGGAGGGTCATGTTCAAGGACAACCCCGGTGCCGTCGAAGGAAACGCCAGCCATTTTGAACGTCCATTCCCAACGATAATCGGTGCCGGCGCCGGTGAAGTTGCGCGAGTCGGTAAGCCCCGGCAACCATTTGGGATCATTGGCATGGTCTGCCAGGAAATTAAACACATCCTCACACGAAGCACGGACAAAGAAACTGCGCTCTATAGTGGCCATTTTTCCTCCCTGGATATACTTTTGCAGTTACTCAACCATCTGCCTGACACAGCAGTTGTCCTTGCGGTCCCAAAACCCACTGAGCAAACTCGCGCGCCTCGCCGAGCGGCTCGCCGTAAGTCGCCAGATACAGTGGACGCGCGATGGGATAGCTTCCATCGTATACCGTCGTGCGGTCCGGAAGGACACCATCTACAGGCAAAATGCGGACACCGGCTGTTTCCGGATCGCCCAGCCGGAGCGTCGAAACGTAGCCAATGGCGCCAGGGGTCTGGGCGACATATTCAATAACTGCATCACTGGAGGAGAAGAGCACCGCGGTATGGGCAACTTTATGGATTCCCAGTACGGTCCTGTCGAAAACTGCACGCGTGCCTGAACCCTCCTCGCGACTGACGACGGTGATGGGCATCCCTTCCCATTCCTGCACCTGACCACGGAAAATGCTTTGCAGAAGTGCAATGCTGACCTCAGTGAGCGGAGTTGAAGGGTGAGTAATGACGGCGATGCCATCGCGGGCGAATGGCTGTGCCCATAGAGGCCGCTCGCGGTCATACCCGCTCTCTGCCACCCAGGAGAGCAATGCCAGTTCAGCCTGGCCATCACGCAACGCCCGCCTGGCCAGCATCGAGTTAAACACCTCCGTCTGCACTGTCACCCAGGGATGGCTTTCTTCATAGGCGGCAGCGAACCCGGCAGCCAGTGGAGCACAGGAATCAGCAGTGACCAGTCGCAACTTTACCGGCTCACGTGTGGCTTCAGGGGCTGGAGCGCTGCAGGCGACAAGTATCAGGAAGCAAAATACCGTGCAAAGAAGTGATATTCCTGTCCCACGCACAAGGCCATCCTATCCTCTGAGCAGCGCTATGAGCAAACTGAAAGCGCCCACACCGGCACAATAGATGGCAAAGGGATAGAGGCGATGTCCCCGCGCGTAGCGCAGCAAGAAGTGTATACAGCCAGAACCGACGGCCGCTGCTCCCACAAAGCCTGCAATGAGCATCGGCCACTGAACGGCCAGCCTTCCCATCTGGATCAGTTCCAGCACCTGGAGCAGACCAGCCCCCAGGATGACAGGTGTGGCCAGGAGAAAGCTGAAACGTGCTGCCGCCTCTCGCTGCAAACCGCGCGCCAGGCCGGCCGCGATGGTGGCGCCGGAGCGGGAAATGCCCGGAAAGATCGCCAGTGCCTGGGCCAGTCCTATCAACAATGCATCCCCTATGTTTATCATGCCAGGCGGACGTTTCTGCTCTCCGAGACGCTCACTCACGCACAGGAGCAGGGCCGTGATCAGTAAGAACCCGGCCACTGCGACAGGACGGGCGAACATCCCCTCGAAAAAGTCCTCTAACAGGTAGCCGATGAGAGCCGCGGGAAGTGTGCCCACCAGTATGAGCCACAGGAGGCCGGCCTCCGGTGCATCAACCGTGCTCTTATGGGTAGAGGAACCAACCATTCCACGGATGAGAGGGCGAAGCGCCGACCTTACAATTAGGATCCAGTCACGCAAGAAGTATACGATGACAGCCGTTGCCGTGCCCAAATGGACCACAGTATCGAAAGCCAAACCTGGAGCCTGCCAGCGCATCAGCCATGGTATAAGCACCAGATGGGCCGAACTGCTGACAGGAAGGAATTCGGTTGCGCCCTGGAGCATACCCAGGACAAAAGCCTGAATCAGACTCAAGTCTGGTGGGTCCTTTCCGCCATGGTTCGGTGCATAGTATACCCGCATTATGTCGGTCGGTCAAGGGCAGAACTCAAGCGGTTGTAGGACAACTGCGAGCAGTTGTCCTACAAGCCGCCGGGCCATCCGTGAAGACGTCAGGCATGCCCCGGGTACCGGCCCGAGCCGGGAAGACGCCCAGCGGCAGGAGCAACTTTATATCTGCCCTCACGTATTATTAAAGTGACAGCGGTACTGGCGTCCTTCAGCATGCCTGCAGAGAGTGCAGCCGTGCTCCCTGTGTGAACGCAAGCACTGTCAGCGAGGAGGTATTGCCATGTCTGAAATCAGCCACAGAGATCAGCGCCCCTCGATCTTCTGGCCACTGGTGCTCATAGGGGCGGGAATATTGCTGTTGCTTTCTAACCTGGGCTATCTGCGATGGGAATCCTGGAACATGTTGTGGCGCTTCTGGCCGTTGCTGCTGATTGCGCTCGGCATTGATGTGCTGATCGGCCGTCGCTCAGTGATAGGAGCAATTATCAGTGGAGTTCTGATCCTGGCATTGCTTTGTGCCGCACTGGCTGTTATCTTCCTGGCCCAGAATTCCACTCTGGTGGGACTGGTGGAATCTGCCGGCATACATACTGAGCACATAGCACATCCCAGAGGCGAAGTAACTCATGCCAGTGTGGATATTGATTGGAGTTCCATACCGGGTTGCCTGAGCGCGCTGAGGGATTCGCCCAACCTGATAGAAGGTGACATCTCATACTGGGGCAACCTGATCTTTGACGTGAAAGTGAGCGGGACGGAAGCTTATGTGAAATTGGATAGCTATTCCGGGGCAGGATGGGGTGGCCCGCTTTTCGGGGCTACGAATCACCGGTGGAATGTGCGCCTGAATCCAGATGTGGATTTTGTGCTTGCGCTGGACACCGGCTCCGGCCCATGCGACTTTGACCTGAGCGGCCTGAAAGTCTCCTCAGTATCTCTGGATGCCGGCTCCGGCTCGGTGACCCTGATTCTGCCATCTGCCAGGGACATGTCGGTGCTTGTGGAAGGCGGCTCCGGACCATTGAAGATTATTCTGCCCGAAGACGTCGGAGCGCGAGTGGCGCTCGAATCGGGGAGCGGTCCCTTTATTCCTGATGCTCGCTTCCGGCTTGTAAGCGGAGAACGGGACGATGATGGGGTATGGGAAACAGCAAATTTCGCCACGGCGCGTTATAAGGTGGATATGATAATAGATCAGGGATCGGGGCCGATCAGGATCACTGGGACATCGCGCCAGCAGGACAGTTGGTAACACTGACCGGATCAAACCTGGCTTTGCTGCGTGCTTCAGGCCGACCAGTTAATCCGGTCATTGTACACAATCGCGCTAACAGCGCCGGGAGGTCGCCTGGTCAATGGGATAGGGTTGATCACGGCGTACCACATGCGTTTGCCCCTGTTATCCACCGGGATTATAATTAAAGCCGTGGTGTCTATTCGGCCTGCGCCTGCCGTACCACATTCCAGCCAAATGACACTCCAGAGTCGAGCCCATTGCTCTCAAACATTGGAGGCACCATGGAGCTTGCAAAATTTCTGTCCATTGCCCGGGGCGATGCCCCGGCCGATCTGCTCCTGCGTAACGGGCGTGTGATCAACGTGCTTACCGGCGAAATCGTCGTAGCCGACGTCGCCATTGCCGAAGATACCATTATCGGCGTGGGATCAGGTTACAGCGCTGCGACAGAGATAGACCTTGGCGGCCGCTATCTCTGCCCCGGCCTGATTGATGCCCATGTACACATCGAATCCTCGATGGTTACCCCGCCGCAATTCGCCCGTGCTGTCGTTCCACACGGCACCACCACCGTAATCGCCGATCCTCACGAGATTGCCAACGTGCTGGGAGCAGCCGGCATCCGTTACATGCTGGATTCCTCTGCAGGACTGCCTCTCAGTGTCTACATCAATCTTCCTTCCTGCGTACCGGCCACTCATCTTGGCACCGCCGGAGCCGCGCTGGAAGCCGACGATTTGCTTCCCATGGCCGATCTGGAACAGGTGATCGGGCTGGCCGAGTTCATGAATGTGCCCGGGGCAGTAATGGGCCTGCCGGGAGCTTTGGAGAAACTGGTGGCCTTCCGAGGTCGTGTCATTGACGGGCATGCCCCTGGGGTCACTGGCAGGTGGCTGCAGGCCTATATCGGTGCCGGTCCGGCCTCAGATCACGAGTGTACCACCGTTGAAGAGATGTTAGAGAAGCTGCGGTTGGGAATGGTCATCTTCATCCGTGAATCAACCGCGGCGAAGAATCTGCGCACACTTGTCCCGGCCATCACACCGTACAACAGCCGCCGCTGTGCCTTCTGCAGCGACGATCGACATCCTGCCGATCTGATTGACGAAGGCCACATAGACCATCTGCTCCGTCTGGCCATTGCTGAAGGATTGGAGCCGGTTACCGCCATTCAGATGGCCACGCTAAATGCGGCGGAATGGTTCCGCCTGCGCGACCGGGGAGCGATCGCGCCTGGTAAACGTGCTGACCTGGTCGTTTTCTCGAACCTGAAAGAATTCCGGGCGGAGATGGTGTTCGCCGGCGGGAAACTGGTAGCGCGCGAAGGCCAGCCAGTCGGCGAGTGGGAGATCAAAGCCCTGGATGATACTTATGCGCGCAACACGGTGAAAGTAAACGCGGAGCAGTTAAACCTGCGCATACCGGCTCTAAGGGATCACATCCGGGCGATCGAGATCATACCCGATCAGATCGTCACCAACCAACTGATCACACCGGTCAAGAAGATGGGGGGATTGGCTGTGGCAGCCCCGGAGCGGGACCTGCTTAAAATCGTGGTTGTGGAACGTCACCGCGGTACCGGCAACGTGGGGGCAGGCTTTGTGCGCGGCCTGGGCCTGAAACGCGGTGCCATCGCTGGCAGCGTGGGCCACGACGCTCATAACTTGATCGTCGCTGGCTGCGACGACGATTCAATGCTGACTGCCATTCGTGCTGTGCAGGCTATGGGAGGTGGCCTGGTAGCCACTGTGGAGGATAGCGTGGTGGCTTCTGTACCGCTACCGATAGCAGGGCTGATGTCCGAGCAGCCGATTGAGACAGTACGCCGACAAATGGACGCCCTGATCAACGCCGTTCACGAGCTGGGCTCCACCCTGCACGATCCTTTTATGACGCTCAGCTTCCTGGCGTTAGAGGTCATTCCCCATTTGAAGCTGACCGATCGTGGGCTGGTTGACGTGGACAAATTCGATTTCGTACCGCTTTTCGCAGATTAACGGGCCTGGCGGGTGACTTTCACCTGCCAGGCAGGTCACCCCAGCCTCAACTCGCGGTGCAGGAAGCGCACCGTATCCACCACCTGCTCCTCAGGGATACAGAAAGAGACGCTGTGCTCTGTTGCAGCCTGGGCGACGGCGATCACACGTGTCCCCAGCCTGCCCAGCGCAGCGAGGGCGTGAGGTACAATACCGGCCTCATTCCACCCGGGCACCCCTACAACGGAGACTGTAGCAACGTCCTCTTTGACCTCCACACAGTGCAGCGATCCGGAGGCATCCAACTCGTGGCGGAGCACATTCAGGCAGTGGTGCCGATCCTGCTCCCGCACCACCAGGTTCAGGCTGTGTTCTGAGAAGGATTGAGAGAACATCAGCACATCCACTCCGGCATCGCTGAGGCAACGCAGCGCACAGGCCGACATCTGTAGTGTCCACGAGTCGTCCTGACTGCCGATGGCGATCAGGCTCAGGCCGGCGCTTGAGATAATCGCCGGCATAAGCTCGCGCTCGGGACTGGGATGCTCGACAATCAGTGTGCCCGGATCCGCAGGGTTGAAACTGTTCAAGATGCGCAGTGGGATGGAGCTTTCGATCAGCGGACGGATCGTCTTGGGGTGAAGCACATCTGCTCCATAATAGGCCAGGTTGGCGGCTTCGGCGTACGAGAGTTCCCGCAGCGTACGGGCCTCAGGCACGATATTGGGGTCGGCGGTGAGTATGCCGTTCACATCGCTCCAAATCCACACCTCATCGGCGTCCAGGCCGGCGCCGACAATGGCAGCAGAATAATCGCTCCCGCCGCGCCCCAGTGTGGTGGTGATACCCCGCTCAGTAGCGGCGATATAGCCGGTAATGACCGGGAGCACACCTCGCTCGACGAGTGGGGGGATGCGTTCCTGCAGCCGGCGACGTGTCTGGTCCATCAGAGGTGTGGCCGCACCAAAACGATCATCCGTGACAATCAACTCTGTAGCACTGATGGCCTGGGCACGAAGACCTCGCTCCCTGAGGACGGCGGCCAGGATAAGCGCAGAAAGCTGCTCCCCAAACGAGGCCACCGCGTCACATCCACGCATGGTCAGTTCACCCAGGATCGCGATGCTGCGGTAGAGCCTCTCCAGTTCGTGCAACCTGTCCTCAACCAGACCACCTGTCTCCACTCGTTCCCTGTTGTGGCTCAGCAATGTTTCCACGACCGTAATGTGTTTCTCGAGCAGGCGGGCTTTGATCTCCCGATAAACGCTATCCTGCCCCTCGGCGGCAGCGCGTGCCCCGGCGATAAGGGCATCGGTGACGCCGCTCATCGCCGAGACAACCACAACCTGGCCGGCGTCGCCGCTACTGCGGCGGCGCTCCTCGAGCAGAATGTCCGCCACACAGGAGAAACGCTGTGCGTTCCCAACAGAAGTGCCGCCAAACTTGTGTACTATCATCCCACATATATCTCCGCAAGCGCCTGTTCAAGATCAGCGATCAGGTCCTCAGCGTTTTCAATACCAAGTGCGTAGCGTACCAGATTATCAGCGATTCCGGCCTGCCGGCGTTCCTCGGGGTCCAGGGAGATAAATATAGCCTGTTGCTGAACAATACTTTCCACACCTCCCAGCGTAGGGCCAATGTACGGCAGACGCAGCCGGTCTATGAAGCGCCCCGTCTTTTCCAGGTCGCCGTCTATCTCAAAACTGACCACCCCCCCAAACCCTGACATCAGCCGCCGCGCGACCTCATAGTCGGGATGGCTGGGCAGGCCCGGATAATAGACCCGTCTCACAGCCGGGTGCTGCTCCAGAAAGCTGGCCACGCGCATCCCATTCTCGTTCTGACGACTGACGCGCAGTTCCAGAGTCTTCAACCCACGCAAGAGCAGGTACGCGTCGTGGGGGCTGCTGACCCCGCCAAGGATACCCCGTAGCTCCTCGACACGGGCCAGTATCTCCCTGCTCCCGACCACCACCCCGGCCAACAGATCATTGTGGCCACCCAGATACTTGGTCGCACTGTGGATCACCAGATCAACCCCATGCTCTATAGGGCGCAGATTGATCGGTGTGGCGAAAGTGCTGTCCACAATCGTGATAATGCCTTTCTTCCTGGCGATCTCGACCATTGTGGAGAGGTCGGGCACGCGCAGGTACGGATTGGTCGGCGTTTCAGAGAAAATCACGCGCGTATTGGGGCGGATGGCAGCACTCAGCCCATCCGGCTCCCCTATCGTCACCAGCGTTGTCTCTACGCCCCAGCGGCTGAGGAAGGAAAGCGCAAACTCCTGGGTGCGACGATAGCAACCCCGCGTCATCACCAGGTGATCGCCGGGGGAAAGCAGGGCCAGCAGAGTGGTGGTGATGGCACACATGCCACTGGCGAAAAGAAGTGCCCGCTCCCCCCTGTCAAGAACAGCCAGTTTGCGCTCCGCCACACTCTGCGTTGGGTTACTGTAGCGACCGTACTCATCCCGCAACTGTGGCGATTTGGCCGCTTTATTGCGCATAAAGTCCAGGATCTCTTCCGTGTTCTCGAAGGTATAGGTCGAGGTCTGGAAGATGGGATTCGTCAACGCGCCGTAGGGTTTACGTTTCTCCTCGCCGGCGTGGACGGCCTGGGTTGAGAAATGATTTGTAAGCAACGATATTCCTCCTGGCACAGTTTCTTGCATATCGCATTCCCCGGATACCCAAACTGACGCAGTCCGAACGCAGGGTCATTACCGGCCACATGGTAAGTTTGCCGGACAACCGGTGTTCAGCGCAATTGCAACTGAGAGCCTATCCGGAAAGCGTAGCCGACGCATCCCTGTGTCGGTATAAGCGGCATAGTGATGCCACTTGTACGGTTTTTCGGATAGGCTATAAATGACTTGCGCAACCTGAGCACCGGCAAGTCCGTTCCACAAGCCGACTCGATTGCAAATGCCTGAACCAGTCGTTCCTGCACACGCCGTATACACAATACATAGCGGGCAGGTCTGTACGGCTACTGTATCTGGCTTCAGCGTCTTATCTGGAGAAATAGAGGGGGAAGAGGAACAAAAAACCTCTTCGCCCGGCACCCAGGATATACCGGTTGAAGAGGCAGTTTATGCTCTATCATGCTGCTTCTCATCTTCCAGATCCCAACAGGGTCTGCCGGAATTGGCACCGTAGCCAGGACGAGTTTCTGCGCCCGGTTGCCGAGGTTTCACAGGGCCGGTCCCTCCACCTCTCTTGATAAGAACCGCATTGTCAATGTTCAGCCTGCGTCAGGCAGGTAGATGATACCACATTAAGACGGAATGTCAAGCGGCGACCGTGGGTGGTTAACCGCCCCTCAAACAGGCCGGAAAGCACATCCCGCGAACTGTTCCAGCCGCGACCGCGTAATCCAGACGATCAGTGCCTATCCGAAAAACGTAACCGACGCATCCCTATGCGTCGGTATAAGCGGCATAGGGATGCCGCCTGTACGGTTTTTCGGATAGGCTCTTAGTCCTGCGCCGTCACGACATCCTCAATCAGCACGCTACCGGCCGCGACTTCATCTATGGAATGTACCGCCCCGCCGTTTTCCTCGATGACACGGACGATACTCTTGTAGTCCAGGTTCCGCCCCTCAATGGTGATCTTGGCGTTTTCGACACGCCGGTCAATCTCGTATATCGAGATATTGACCCCATCCACCCCTTCCAGATCAGCCAGGAGCTGGACCAGCTCCACAATGCTCGGTTCCAGGGGTTTAAGCACATCCATTACCAGCCGTCTTAAATTGCCCATCCTTACTCCTCAGGTTGAACGATAGCCCGCGCGAAGACCAGATAGCCGGTATGAGCAACCATCCGATCCATTGGCCGCAGACGCGCAGCCACCGCCTTATACTGTCTGAGCAATAGTTCCTCCACTTCGACCATACCGAAGCCGTGCTCTCCCAGAGCACCAATCAGGCAGCTCACCTGGTTGGTGGTAGGCAGGATGCAGCCAAAGAAACCGCCGTTGGCCAGGGCACAGTGAGCCTGGGTGAGATAATTCCACGGGTCAGGCAGGTCAAGAAACAATGCGGCCACCTCGCGCTCGTCGAAACCACCGGCAATATCCCGGAGCTTAAATTCCACACATCCGGCCAGGCCCAATCGTTCCAGGTTGGCACGGGCCAGTTGCTGCATCTCCGGGCGCACCTCGTAGGAATAGACCCGCCCGTTTGGGCCGACTGCCTGAGCCAGGATCAGAGTCATTCCTCCACTTCCTGTGCCGGCCTCGATGACGCGCTGTCCCGGCGCGATGCGCATTTTCATCAAAATGTAACCTGCATCCTTGGGGTAAACGATCTGGGTATTACGTCTGAGGTCCCGTACCAGATCGTCGGTAGAGGGCTGGAGGATAAGGAAGGGATACCCCAGATGAGAATGCAGCCAGGTGCCCCAGGGGGTGCCGATCAACTCATCGTGTGAGATGACACCGCGATGTGTATGGAGCTGAGCACCCGGGCTTAGTCTGACGATAAATGTTTTACGATCCCGGCCAACCAGCAAGGCCAGATCACCAGGTTGCGCTACCTGCACCGCTCCGCACTATCCAACAAAACCCACCTGTATACATAGCCTGCGCCTGCCGGACCATCGAGCTGTTTGTGAGTTCTCGAGGCCATTCCGCACACTCAGACCAACAGGTGGCAATCCTGCACGCGAGCCTGCTGTAAACCTGCCCCATGCCTGTGCAAACCGCACTTCTGCACCATTACTCTATGCCCAGGTACGCCTTGCGTACCAGCTCATTCTCACGCAATGCAGTGGCTGTATCGTGAAGCACGACCGTACCGGTTTCAAGCACGTAACCACGACGGGCCACTGAAAGGGCCATCAAGGCATTCTGTTCCACCAGCAGGATCGTGGTGCCCTGAGCATTGATCTGCCGGATGGTGTCGAAGATCGCTTCAACCAGTATGGGAGAGAGGCCCATGGAAGGCTCATCCAGCAGGAGCAGGCGAGGGTTGGCCATCAGCGAACGGCCGATCGCCAGCATCTGCTGTTCGCCACCGGAAAGGGTGCCGGCAACCTGTTTGGCCCGCTCCTTAAGGCGAGGAAAGAGGGTGAACACACGCTCCATATCACGGCGAATGCCGTCCTTATCCTTGCGGGTAAAAGCCCCCATTTCCAGGTTTTCGATCACATTCAGCCGGCCAAAGACACGCCGTCCCTCCGGTGCCTGAGCCACGCCACGTGCAACTATATCATGTGGGGGCAATCCGTGGATCGGCTCACCGTCCAGGTAAATCGCGCCTTCGCGAGGATGGAGAATGCCACAAATGGTATTGAGCGTGGTGCTCTTGCCGGCACCATTGGCCCCGATAAGCGTGACGATTTCACCCTCATCAACATGGATGGAGATACCCTTCAGAGCATGGATCGCACCATAGTAAGTGTGCACATTGCTGAGTTCCAGAAGTGCCATCTTAAGCCACTGCTCCCCTTCCCAGGTAGGCCTCAATCACCCTGGGATCGCTTTGTATCTCGGCCGGTGTCCCTTCGGCGATCTTCTCCCCATAATCCAGCACTGTCACAACCTCGGAGATGCCCATGACCACACGCATCTGATGCTCAATAAGCAGGATGGTGATGCCGAGTTCATCGCGCAACCGCTGTATAAAGGCCATCATCTCCCGCGTCTCAGCCGGGTTCATGCCGGCGGTCGGCTCGTCGAGAAGCAACAGAGAGGGCTTGCTGGCCAATGCACGAGCAACCTCCAACTTCCGCTGCTCCCCATATGGCAGGTTCCTGGCCAGCCAGTCGCCCCGGCCGGCAAGCCCGACGAAATTGAGCAGACGTCGAGCCTCCTCGACTGCCTCCTTTTCCTCCTGGACCACGCGATTGGTGCGCAAAATGGCGCCGAAAAGCCCCGCCTTCATGTGGGGATGATACCCCACCATGACGTTTTCAATGACGGTCATATTAGGGAACAGACGGATGTTCTGATAGGTGCGTGCGATACCCTGCCTGGTGATACGATCCGGTGACAATCCATCCAGTGGCCGGCCTTTGAAGAGTATGAGTCCTTCTTCGTGGCGGTAGAAGCCGGTTACGCAGTTAAAGAAGGTGGTCTTGCCGGCTCCGTTCGGCCCAATAATGCTGTGGATCGCATGTTCTTTAACTTCAAGGTCGAATCGGTGGACCGCCGTCAGGCCCCCAAAGCGCTTGGTTACTTTTCGGGCTTCCAGAATGGCCATCTTGCCTCCTACTCTATCGTTTTGGTTTCAGCCTCATGGAGCTCCAACCTGCGCCGGGCCTCCGGCAGCAGCCCCTCAGGCCGCGCCAGCATCATATATACCAGCGCCACACCGTAAATCAGCAGACGATATTCGGAGAACTCACGCAGGATCTCCGGCAGGCCCACAAGAGCCAGGGAGCCAAAGATTACCCCGGGTATGCTGCCCATACCACCAACAATGATCAGGCCCAGCACGTTGATCGAAACAAGCAGGTGGAAGCTGTGCGGATAGATGGAAGTAATCATCGAGGCAAAGATGCTGCCGCTCAACCCGGAAAAGGCAGCCCCTGTGGCAAAGGCCAGCAGTTTGGTCCGCACCAGATCAATACCCATCGCCTGAGCCACGTCCTCATCTTCGCGTATGGCCATCCAGGCCCGGCCAAGTCGCGAATTCTTGAGTCGGGTCGCGATGAAAGCGGCGATCAGGCAACCGGCGATGATCAAATAATAGAGCGTGCCGGGGGTAGCCAGCTCCACCGGGCCGACGACGGGCTTAGGGATACGGGTGATGCCGTTAGAGCCGCCTATGTAGGGCTTGAGCCAGTCCGACAGGGCAACGATGCGGATAATCTCACCGAAACCAAGAGTGACGATGGCCAGATAGTCGCCACGCATTCCCAGTACCGGGATACCAAGAATGACGCCCGCCAGTGTGGCTACCAGCACCGAAAAAGGCAAAGCCTGCCAGAACGTCAGGTGCACGCCCCCCAGCCACCCGATTTCCGGAGAGGTCAGTACGGCCTGGGTATACGCGCCAAGCGCGAAGAAGGCCACGTAGCCCAGGTCCAGCAGACCGGCGAAACCGACGACGATGTTCAATCCCAGCCCCATGAGGATGTATAGACCCACCAGGTCAAGCATCTGGCTGGGATACGAACCTGTCACAGGCAGCAACAGCACGATCAGCGCTACCAGAACCCACAGGCCAATCTGGTAAGCACGCTGACCGGCGGGAGGCAGACTCGCGACACGCTTCCTGAGCTGACCGCGGAAATCACTCCAGAAATAGCTGCTTACGCCCAATACCGCAAACAAGACGATTGCACCCACCAGCGTAAACCGGCGACCAGGGAAGAAAGCACTATACAAGATGGCAAGCAGCGGAATCGCGCCCAGAGCTACACCAAGAGCGCGCCTGAGACGGGCCGACAGCAAATACGTCGCACCAACCAGTGCCCCCAGGCACAGACCAAGCACCGGTAAGACGGCCGCGCCAGCCGCGCCCAGGCCCATGGTCAGCAAATTATACAGCTCCGGTGAGGCTTTGATGAACACAGCACGCAGGTTAATCACGCTGCCGATCAGTACCAGGGCCGCCAGAACGGCACCGACCAGCGCACCGGCCACACCCCCGCAAAGCAGAAGCGGGGAACGCGACTTGCCCCACCGATCAGGCCCGGCCCGACATATGGCCATAATGCTGCTCAGCACAAAAACAAACAACACCAATGTCTGTCCAAAAGAGATGATCCCGGAGATGACCGGACGATTCTGGGAAGCTTCGACGAGGCCTACCAGGGACACGAGCAGAGCCACGATGCCACCAAGCAGCCCTGTCTTGAAAGACACTGACCAATCGAAGCGAGCTTGTGCGTTGATCGTCTCCATCTGTGCTCCTTCCCCTGCAGCCCTACGCCTTCTTGACTGCCAGACGCTCGCCCAGGATGCCAGTAGGCCGGAAGATCAATACCAGTACCAACAGGATGAAAGCAAGCGCATCCTTAAGCTGGTACGGAGCCGGAATGCCCAGCCCGTCCAACACCAGGTTAGGAAACAAAGATTCGGCGATTCCCAGGAACATACCGCCCAACATAGCTCCGGTGACATTGCCAATGCCGCCCAGTACGGCAGAGGTAAAGGCCTTAATACCGGGGAAAAAGCCCATGTTAAACTTGACTTGCTTGAACAGCAGGGCATAGAACACGCCAGCCGCTCCAGCCAGCGCGCCACCGACAGCGAACGTGATCACGATGATGCGGTCAACGTTGATGCCCATAAGTGCCGCGCAATCCTTGTCCTCCGAGACAGCCTGCATGGCCTTGCCGGTCTTGGTGCGCTGCACGAAAAAGTAAAGACCAGCCAACATTACCACAGCGGCCACGATCACCACTGCCTGTGGCCTGAGCATTTCGATGCCCATGATATTCCAGGTGCCCTTCAGAGCCTGAATCTCTGGATAGCCTTTAAGGTCAGAACCAAACAGCCCCAGGAAGGCGTAAGACAGGAAGTACGAGGCGCCGATGGCAGTGATCAAAGGGACCAGCCGGGGAGCGCGGCGTAGCGGTCGGTAGGCAATGCGCTCCAGGAGCACTGCGATGGTGGTGGAGACGGACATAGCCACCAGTATCACAACGGCCAGGCTGAGTACCGGCTGACGATTGAGCAGGCCGGCGCGATCAAGGGCCACGGCCACGTAATAGCCGATGTACGGCCCGCTCATAAACACTTCGCTGTGAGCAAAGTTGATCATGCGCAAAACGCCGTAGACCAATGTGTAACCCAGGGCAATAAGAGCATATATGCCGCCCTGAGCAATACCGTAGACGAGCAGATCCATCCACTGGGTGCCGGCGTATTTTCCCGAGCTGAGAGTTGCCGTCGTGCCCCAGAAAACGACAGCCAGGATGGCTATTCCAATGAGCCACATAATAACGGTCGTGCCGGAAATCCGTCTTCTCAGGCGTTGGAACATCACAGACTCCCCAAAGTAAAGCCTTATTGTGAGTTGCTGAGGGCAGGGGCGAGCAAGCCTGCTCGCCCCTGCCGGCATCGCTTCCGTTCAGGTTACATGCGCTCCAGGAGCCTACGGCCAGATTTTCTTGGGATTGCTATCCGGGTCAGCACCAGGGTTCCAGCTAGCCGGATCGGCATTCATGCATTGATAGACCGCGATCTTGGGATCGGCGCAGTCACCCGTGGGAGAGCATGTCAGGTTGCCAGTCAGACCCTTGAAGTCCTTGGTGGCAAACAGCGCGTCACGCAATGCCTGGCGGCCAATGTGTAACGTGCCATCCGGGTCCTTCACAGCCACCTTCTCGATAGCAGCAAAGATCATCATCGTTGCGTCGTAAGAGTGGGCATGGAACGGAGCCAGCACTTTCGTGCCATACTTGGTCTCGTACTTCTGCAGGAATTCCTTATACCCTGCGCCAAATGCGGTGAAGTCGGGGCTGGACCAGTAGAAGCCAAGCACCGCGTCACCCGCACCTTCCAGGAAATCCGGTGAGAAGATGCCATCAGCGCCTGCGAGCTGGACATTCTCCAGACCAGGCACCTCACGAGCCTGCTTGGTGATCTGGGCACCGGCTGCGATGAAAATCGGGTAATAGATGAAGTCCGGCTGCGTGGCAGCAACGCGGGTGAGCATGGGTTTCATATCGGTATCTTCAGGACCAACGGCTTCCTGGGCTGTGATGGTGCCGCCCAGTTCCCTGAACCTGTCGGCAAACACCTGCTGGAGTTTATCTGCATACAGGCTCCCGTCATGGACAGTTGCCGCTCTCCTGAATCCCTTCTGCCAGGCAAATTCGGCCATAGCCGCACCCTGGACCTTATCGTTATGGGCAGTGCGTAGATAACACCAGTACTCCGGCGGGCGGTCTTCAGCGGTCAGGTCAGGTGCAGTGTTGGAAGGCGAGACCATAGAAATGCCCGCCCCGCACATGACGGGTATAGCTGCCCGGGCAGCGCTGGAGCAGTTGGTGCCGACCACAGCCACAAGCTTGGGATCAGCGGCCAGTTTGGTGGATGCCGTCTGCCCTCCTTCAGCAGAGCACATAGAGTCCTCACCCACCACCTCAATTGGGTGACCCAGAATCTCTTTCTTATCGTCAACCGCAATCTCAAGGCCATACTTGGTATCAGTCCCCAACGGTGCATCGGAGCCGGAAATGACGAACATAAACCCGATGCGTACCGGCTCGCCCGGGGCGATGTCCACACAACCTTTGGGATCTGTGCACTCAAACTTAGCCTTGGGTTTACAGGCTGCTGCCAGCAGAGTGATGAGCAAGACCACACTGACGAATAACAACCTCTTGTTCATTGGAGCTCCTCCTTTCGAAATTGCTACACAATGCACGATTAAGGTAAACTGTGGGGGTGCCATCCCCTGCGACGGTCTGCCAGAAGAATTTTCAGGCTTTCTTCACCTCCTTTCGGCTTCAGGGGTCAAAGAGGGTAAGGGAAATATATCGTATATTGTACCAGCGACACAATAAGATGTCAAGGTCGTCACCGGTGACGTGACTGTTCAACTGTCGATAAAATTGGTGTATAATCGGGGGTAAAGTCAACGAGTTTTCAAATAAGGGGTCAACTCAGGGACTTCAGGTAATTACCTGCCCGGCTGCCTGCCCCCGTGTACTGATTGGAAATCGCCCTTCACGGGCGCCTGCGCCGACGCGGAAACAGCGGTCGGCGCAGGCCGACCGAAGGCCTGCGGCCCAAATTGGGCGACTTCAGTCGGCAAGGGCAGGCAGTTACGAGGAGATGCGCAAATGGCACGCTGCTCTCGCGCCAGATGCCGTCGCCTGGTTCACCGTTCGTGAAACCCGTTCATGTGTGGCGATTTTCACCCCAACACCCGCCGGAGAATCTCCGCCAGGCGCTCAACCTCAAATGGCTTGCGGACGACCGCCTCCACGCCGGCCTGGCGGATGCGCTCCACCTCCTGGTCCTCACCGTAGCCGGTGACGGCGATTGCCTTCAGGTCCGGGTTTTGCCGCCGCAGCGCCTCCACCAGCGCCGTACCCCCCATCCCCGGCATCACCACGTCGGTGAGCACCAGGTCCACCCGTTCGGCGGCGTACACCTCCAGCGCCTCCCGACCGTTCGCCGCCTCCAGCACCCGGTAGCCCAGCCGCTCCAGCACCTCCCGCCCCGCCGCCCGCAGTGCCGGGTGGTCCTCCACCAGCAGAATCGTCTCTCCCTGACCGCGCGGTATGGAAACCGCCGCCCGCTCCTCCGGGCCGGGCGCCGCCTCTCCCAGCGCGGGCAGGTAGACCCGGAAGACCGTCCCCTTCCCCAACTCCGTCTCCACGCCGATGTACCCGCCGTGCTGCTGGACGATGCCGTAGACCTGCGCCAGCCCCAGGCCCGTCCCAACGCCCCGGGGTTTGGTCGTGAAGAACGGCTCAAAGATGTGGGGAAGCACGTCCGGCGGGATGCCGGTGCCCGTATCGGCGACCTCCAGGCAGACCCACTCGCCCGGCCCCATCCCTGCCACCGGCGGCGGATCCGCCGGGCCCAGGGTGAGGCGGGAGAGGCCCAGGCGGACCTCGCCACCCTGGGGCATCGCGTCCCGCGCGTTGAGCACCATGTTGACCACCGCCTGGCGGATGCGGGCCGGGTCGCCGTTCACCACCAACGGCCCCTCCCCCGCGACCAGCCGCAACCGGATGCTTTCCGGAATCGTCCGCTCCAGAATCTTCACCGATTCTTTGAGGAACGGCACCAGGTCCATCGGACGGGCCTCCATCGGCGCGCGGCGGCTGAAATCCAGCACCTGCTGCACCAGTTGGGTGGCCTGCCGGGATTCGCCGATGATGACCTGCAGGGACTGGACCAGATCGGAGGGGAGGTCGGGATGCCCCTGCGCCATCTGGGCGTAGAGGATGATGGTGGTGAGGAGGTTGTTGAAGTCGTGGGCGATGCCGCTGGCCAGTTGTCCCACCGCCGCCAACCGCTCCTGCTGCTCCAGTTGCGCCTGCAGGTACCGCTCCTGGGTGACCTCGCGGATGACCAGCACCCACCCGCCGTTGGGCCCGACGCCGGATACCGGCCGGGCGGCGACCTGGAAGACCCGCTGGGGGCGGCCGGGGACGAC
>DAOTYA010000150.1:0-3485 GCA_034435075.1 Anaerolineae bacterium | reverse complement strand
CCACCGTGGGCATAGCGGCGGCTGCGAAGGCGATGCAGGATGAAGGGCTATGCGACAAAGTGAAGGTGAGCGGCCTGGGCCTGCCAAGCGAGATGGCCTCCTTCGTCCACAACGGTTGCGCTCCTGAGTTCGCCCTGTGGAGCTTCAAGGACCTGGGCTTTCTGACCTACTACCTGACCTATATGATTGCCAGTGGCTCCCTCAAGGGCGTGGAAGGTGAGACTTTCGAGGCCGGACGTATGGGTGTCTATACGATCGAGAAAGACCCCACCCGTGAGGCCGGGCTGCGCGTCCTTATGGGACCCTTCACCAAGTACAGTATAGACAACATAGACCAGGCAGTCAGTCCATAGAGCCGCTATACCGGCTGAATTGGGTATCGGGCGTTATTGCCCGATACCCAAACTCCATCTGAGATGCTTTAGATAACCAACTTCAACCAGCACCTTAATCGCTGGGCCGCAGCTCAGGCTTACCCGGCATCGGGCCTCCCGCGGCAGCACAAGGGATATACTCTGGTCTCTTCGGTTTCAACTACGCTGTGCTGTACATCTGGATTGACTTACACGATACCAGAGCTTCCGACAGGGCAGGTCAGCCGGTGGAATAGTCTTTCAGACTGTCCGTACAGGCTGAAAGGCCTGTCACAGGTTCAGGGTCGTTTCTGCGCTATAAGTGCCTATCCGAAAAACGTAACCGACGCATCCCTATGCGTCGGTATAAGCGGCATAGGGATGCCGCTTGTACGGTTTTTCGGATAGGCTCTAAATCTGAGTGGAGGTAGCAAGATAGCCCGTGATCTATTCCTCCAGGAGCGTCGGGAACGTATCCTGACGCTACTTGAGCAGGAAGGCCGTGTCTCAGTTGCCGTGCTCAGCGAGCGGCTCGGCGTATCACAGGCCACCATTCGCAGTGACCTCGATGCCCTCGCTGCACAAAGGCTGTTGACACGCACCCATGGCGGCGCGATTGCAGCGAACCGCGCAGGACTAGAACTCTCGTTCGATGTGCGCCGCCGGCTGCACACCGCGCAAAAGGAGCGCATCGCCACTGCAGCCGCTGCAATGGTCGCTGATGGCGACGCCATCCTGCTCGATGCGAGCACCACAGCTCTGGCGCTGGCCCATAAGATCAAAGGACGGCACGAGTTGACCGTACTCACTAACGGTATCTTTATCGCTCTGGCCTTGCTCGACGCGCCTGGCATTACCATTCTGATGCCTGGTGGTTTTCTGCGCCGCGATTCGGTTTCACTGGTCGGCACTGAAGGCCGCGATCTGATCGGCAAATATAACTTCCAGACGGGCTTTTTCGGTGCCAAGGGAATCACGCTCGAAGAAGGGCTGACTGACGTGAACGAGTTTGAGGTTGCTATCAAGAGGGATATGGTCGCCCATGCCCGTCAGGTCATTGCTATCGTGGATAGCAGTAAATGGGGGCAGGTAGGATTCGCCTCCTTCGCCTCGATTGACCAGGTGGATTGCGTGATCACCGACAAGGATGCTCCGTCAGAAATGGTCGCTGCATTGCGCCAGGCTGGCGTGGATGTGGTCATCGCATAGACCAGGAATATGCCACTACCTGTCATGGCGAATGACTGATCGCAGGCCTGTCGCAGGCACCACTCCGGCCGTCCTCATCTGCGTCTTGTCACTGATAATGGATACGCCTCACCATAGCTACAACCTCCGGTAGGACCCCCCCACTGGAAAATAGTTGACTAAATTCAACGGCGCAGTTTGAGCACAGCCGGCGGCCTGACCGGCGCCTGTACCCAGGACCAGCGCTGAGTCACACGAACTGTGGCTGAATGACCTGCACGCGGGCGCTGCCGGGCTGACCTGGCAGTGAGGACTGTCGATGCCGGGCTTGACAGGCGGCTGCGGCATGTTATGATACTATTGGCATCCGGGTCGGCCAGGCGGTCGCGCTCGCTGCCCTTCGGCTGCGACCGGGGCAGGGGTGAGGAAAGTCCGGGCTCCACAGGGCACGGTGCTGGGTAACACCCAGGCGGGGTAACCCGACGGAAAAGGACCACAGAAAAGCAGACAGCCCCCTGCCGGACCAGGCAGAGGGTGATGGTGAAAAGGTGGTGTAAGAGACCACCGGCGCTGCTGGTGACAGCGGCGGCCAGGCAACCCCCACCGGGAGCAAGGCCAAGCAGGGGCGATGCCTGCCTGAACGGCAGGAACGGGGCGGCCCGTCCCGTCTGAGCCCCGGGTAGGCCGCTAGAAGCGGCGGGTAACTGCCGCTCCAGATAGATGACCGCCCACGACAGAACCCGGCTTATCGGCTGGCCCGGATGCCATAAGGAGACGGTCGCCAGAATGGCCTGGGGACACCTGAATTCTCTGGTCCACAAGCTGCGCACATACGAACAGGTCACCGGCTTTTCTCAAATCGCACGCCGGGCTTTCGCCAACAACGCCTTCGACGGCGTTCTGACTATGCTCGGCGTGCTGATGGGGAACTATCTGGGACATGTTCGCAGCCCCGCTACAGTGATCAGGATCGGTGTGGCCACCTCCGTCTCTATCGGCGTCTCAGGATTGTGGGGGGCTTATCTCGCCGAATCCGCCGAACGTGAGCGCGACCTGCGCGATCTGGAGAAGCTTTCTCTCGTTGAGCTGGGTGATACTGAGATCGGGCGCGCATACCGCGTGGCTGTGATGGCCGTCTCTATGGTGGATGGTATTGCCCCACTCGTTTCCTCGCTCGTAATCCTCACACCGTTCCTGCTCGCTCCTTTCTATGATGGCATTATGATCAGCTACGTGCTTTCCATGATTGTCGCTGTAGGCGCACTTTTTGGTTTAGGAGCGTTCCTGGGACATATATCAGGGCGCAGTCTGATCGGCTACGGCCTGCGCACAGTTCTGGCCGGCGTGGTTACTATTGCAATAAATGCCCTGCTACCTCTCGATTGAGGCCAGCCCATCCCTGCTACCGGTCCGATCTGGTAGACCAGTCTGTCTGCACAGGGCTGAATTTTGCCACGACAGGGGCGATTAGTAAGCCTCCTCCTGCCTGGATGCATTTGTACCTTCTGTAGACAGGGTGACATATATTTCAGTGCCCTGCCCCGGCGCGCTGTGCAGGGAGAAGGTGCCCTTCAACCCGGCCACGCGCTCGCGCATCTGCTTCAGCCCGAGATGTCCGCTGCGCGCCGCCTGCTCCAGGATGGCCGGGTCAAAGCCCACGCCGTCATCCCGCATGGTCAACTGCACGACACCGGCCTCCTCCAGGTTCAGTTCTATCCAGACCGTTGACGCCTGCGCGTGTCGGGCGACGTTGTTCAGCGCCTCCTGGACGATGCGAAAGAGCACCGCTTCCAGGAAGGGGGGCAGGCGGACTTCTTCCCCTTTCACCCGCAGGTCCACGTGGACCTGGTTCTGCTCTGCAAAATCGGCGGCGAACTGGCGCAGGGCGGGGTAGAAGCCCGCTTCGTCCAGCGCCACCGGGCGCAGGGCGAAGATGGCCCGCCG
>DAOTYA010000149.1:0-3537 GCA_034435075.1 Anaerolineae bacterium | reverse complement strand
GGCTCGGGCCGGTCTCCAGACCGCGCCCGACGCCGCACGACCGGCCACAATGTAGGGCAACTGCTCGCAGTTGCCCTACAACTGACGTCGCCACGGCCAGCCATAGCCTGCTCTCACTCTCTTCTCGCGCAAAAAAGTGACGGACACCCCTACCCAGCCCTCCGGCTCGGGCCGTCTCCAGACCGCGCCCGACGTCGCCACGATGGGAAGCGGATGCCGTAATCCGGCCAAATAATCGCTGGATTGGGTGACCCGGTCAGAGACCGGCCACAGCCTGGGTAGTTACGTCAATGGTTTGTTATTGGGACAACTGCGAGCAGTTGTCCTACCCCGCAGCTTGTGCCGGTCTCCAGAGCGCGCCCGACGTCGTCACGACCGGTCACAGCCTGCTCTGGTTTCCTCTCATCACATCCTTAATTACAGCCGGTGTTCCATTTTTGCGGTGGTAATTCTGCCAGGGTGGGTTATAATTCAGGTGGTGACTGCAGAGGCGAGACGCATCTTGCCCGTACGCCTATTTTGGACTTGCAGCCACTGACCGGCCCACGCCGACCAGTGCATCGGCGCAGCCAGCGCCCGGCGTGGAGCACCTGAGGGGGTAGTTACCAGTTTGATCGCGGAGAGTGCAGGCGTAACCGGAAATATGGGCAGGTGTTTTATTTATTAGAAATTAACTGCACCTTTCCACTGGTTGGGGCAATGACCGACCTGCGGGAGGATAGCGGGTAATTTTACTGCGCTGTGCACTGCCTGTCGGTAATCGCTCTCTCCGCATAGACTGATAACCTATCCGAGAGTAACTGCCTACCCCTGCCGACTGAAGTCACCCACTTTGGGCCGCAGGCATTCGGTCGGCCTGCGCCGATCGCTGTTTCCGCGTCGGCGCAGGCACCCGTAAAGGGCGATTTCCATCGGCACACGGCGGCAGGCAGCCGGGCAGGTAAATTACATCCGAGAAACGTAACCGACGCATCCCTATGCGTCGGTATGAGCGGCATAGGGATGCCGCTTGTACAGTTTTTCGGATAGGCCATAGGGGGGTGGGGGAATGCATGAGGAGAGCGACGCCAGGCTCATCGAGATGGCCAGGCACGACCCTGAGGCATTTGGTATCCTGTACGAACGCTACGTAAACCGTATTTATACCTACCTGTACTACCGTGTTGGCAACCATCACGATGCAGAAGACCTTACGGCACGCACTTTCTTCCAGGCGTTAAAACACATCGGCCGATATGAGGAGCGTGGTGTTCCCTTCGGGGTGTATCTCCACCGCATTGCGCACAACCTGGCATCTAACTGGCACCGTGATCATAGCTGGCAGGAGAACATCCCGATTGAGCAACTGGAGTCCATCGAAGACAGCGCAGATGAGCCTCATGTGCTGATCGAGCAGCAAGAAGAACGTGCGATGTTACTGAGAGCTGTGAGGTGTTTGTCGCCGGATCAGCAGCAGGTGCTGATCCTTAGACATGTAGAACAATTGGACAACGCAGCGATAGCGAAAATCATGGGGCGGTCCACGGGGGCGATCAAGGCCCTTTATCACCGCACACTGGTGGCACTGCGCAAAGAAATGGATCGCCTTCAGAATGAGGGTTGCGGAGAGATGCCGTGATGAAGCGAAGGAAATTAGCAGAAATACTGTTCACTTATGCCGGAGAGCATAATAACCGCAGTGCTGCGGAGTATCTGCAGCTTACAGGGCAGGAGGCTGCCGGATTGGAGCCCTGGGTACAACTGATCGAGCGGATAAATACCAGCATGCCCCCGGTGCAGCCATCAGTAGCCTTTGTGCAGAGTCTTGGCAGGGAGCTCAGAAGACGGGCCAGTGAACAGATTATGCAGAGGGCACGGTTGCAGCGGACTTTGCTGATCGGTGCCGCGGTGGGATCAATCGTCTCGGTAGCGTCTGTGGCGGGGGCGATCGCATTTGTGTTATTGCGGAGACGCGGCCGGGCACAAATGATCCGGGGAACCGCTGCATGAGGCTGCCCTCCGGGTGGTCGCCTCTCCTGCTGACAGTGGTGGCTGCGCGGACATCCGCACTGGCTACGATTTCATGGACCGCGTAACTATGCCCATACTCCTGCAATAGCATAACCACACCGGTCACACCGGCCTCGTTCACTCCACAGTTCCTGCACGTTGTACCAGTAACGCTGAATTAGTTTCTTCCCGCAATTCGGACAGCGGGTACTCTCTCGCTCTGCATCCAATACATTTCCCACATAGACGTAGTGCAATCCGGCCTCTTTGCCGATCTCGTAGGCGCGGGAGAGGGTGGCCTGCGAGGTGCCAGGACGGTCGAGCATCTGGTAATCGGGGTGAAAAGCGGTTACATGCCATGGCATGTCGGGGTCAACTTCCGCCAGCCAGCGAGCCATTGCCCGTAGCTCTTCCTCAGAATCGTTGAGGCCGGGGATCAGGAGCGTGGTGATCTCGATCCAGATATCGGTCTCGCGGGCAATGTAGGCGATGTTGCGTTTGACCGGTTCCAGACGTGCCTGGCACTGGGCCCGGTAAAATTCCTCGGTGAAAGCCTTCAGGTCCACGTTGATACCGTCAAGATAAGGCCCGATCATGTCCAATGCCGCCCGCGACATATAACCGTTCGAGACGTAAACGTTCTTGATGCCCTGCTCGTGTGCCAGTTTGGCTGTGTCGTAGGTGTATTCGAAGAATACGGTGGGTTCATTGTAGGTGTAGGCGAGCATCGGGATATGTTCTTGCAGACAGGTCTCCACAAGTGCAGTGGGCGTGGCACGTCTGCCCAGATAGTCATGCTGGTCATCGAAGTCGCGCACCTGAGACATCTGCCAGTTCTGGCAGAAGGGACAACGAAAATTGCAACCGTATGTTCCTATGGAGAGAATTTCCCCTCGTGGCAAGAAATGGAAAAGGGGCTTCTTTTCGACCGGGTCCACATGAATGGCTATCGCCTCGCCGTAGACGACCAGGTAGAGCGTGCCTTCAATGTTCCGGCGCACGCCGCAACGCCCTGATTCACCCGGCTTGATAGCGCAGAAATGTTCACACACCTGACACTGTACAATGCCGTCGGATAACGGTTTGAACAGGTATGCTTCCTTACGCATAGCTCCTCCTTCCAGCAATCAATCCCCCTGAATCTTATCACCCATGGTTCGCTCATTTTTAGGGCGGTTTGGCAGAATCGGCACAGAGCCTGGTATAGATGTCTGGAGAGAAGTCCAGCAAGACCAGGATGCGCTGTTGCACTTCAGAGAGCGGAGTAAGATGACGACGAGTTTGCAAGTTTTCCTGAATGACCGTCAGGGTGATCCCCTGAAATGCCTCCAGGAGGCGCTCCGCCGTCGGCTGCGCGGTGGCCCGCCTGGGGTGGCCGGCATACAGACCGGCCAATTTCACCCCTGCGGCAGCCAGGTTGCGCCGGACCACAGTACGGGCACAGCGGCGCTGTGCCCCTACAAACGTCAACACCCGCAGGCCGATCCCCAGCAGCCGGATCAGGCCGGTGGCCCGATCATCGCGCTGGAGATACATCGGGGTCAGCGA
>DAOTYA010000148.1:0-15938 GCA_034435075.1 Anaerolineae bacterium | reverse complement strand
CGGGCGGGTCGCCGCTCTGCATCCGCGTGGCCAGGACGGCCTTGGCGTTCATCCCTGCCCCGCCCGCAACCGTGGCGTTGATGATCTTCACATCGGGGTATTTCGAGCTGAAAATCTCGAACATCGCGTTCAGCCCGTCGGCCTCACCACCAGCCGTCCACCAGCTAAAGATCTCCAGCTCGCCAGCTACGGCTGGCGGTTTGGGGGTATCAGTTGGTTGGGCAGGCACAGGTGTTGGCGCCGTGGTTGGTGTCTCCCTGGCGCAGGCAACGAGAAGTGTGACTACAAGCATCGCTGACACGAGCAACAGGTACAGTTTTCTGGACATTTCTCCCTCCTTCTATCACTAATAAGAAAGTTTTTGACTCAGCACGCCTGGCTTGTGATCCGGTCTGCTATTGTCGGATTTGCCTCACCTCCTCTCGTTATAACTGCCTTCCCTCCCACAGGTTTGTTCCGGCCTGCGGGAGGGTAGTTGCCCGCAAATGTCACCTTGCATATAATATCACAAATTGTACCAGCAGGTGGACTTTTTCGGTCTGAAAGGGGTCAGGAAAAGGCCGCAAAACGGACATGCCGACCAGCGAAGAATTTCTCAGGGATTTACGCGATGCTTTAAATCATCTCTATGATCCGGATCATCTGCGCCGCAGTGCTCTCATATCCCTCCTCAATGTGGGAGAGCGCTTCGACGCGCCGGCCGCATTGCAACGTATTCTGATCGAGGCAGTCGAGGCGCTGAAGCCGAAGGCCGGTGAAGCAGGCCGGTCACACAGCAGGCGGGTCTATGAGTTGCTGCTGTACCGCTATGTGCAGCAATTCAGCCAGCAAGAAGTGGCAAATCAGCTTGGCGTCAGTGTACGCCATTTGCGACGTGAGCAACGCGCTGCGCTGGAAGCACTGGCATGGCATCTCTGGGAGCAGTTTCGTCTGGAGGGAAGAGTGGAATCTGTCCCTGGAGCGACGATAAGCACTCCTGCGGTAGACAGTGAGCTGGCCTGGCTCAAAGAAATGCCCCCGGAGAAGACGACGAACCTGGAAGAGGCATTGCCGGCTCTGGTGGAGTTGATGCGTCCGCTGGCCGCACAGTATGGCGTGCGTCTGGAGGTTAGCCTGGCCGATGGCCTCCCTGAACTGGCCGCGCATCCTGTGGCCGTACGACAGGCACTGTTGAACCTGCTCAGCGTTGCCATTCACCGTGCTCACTCCGGACAGGTGACCATTCTGGTCAGCTTAAGGGGCTGGGAAGTGATGGTACAGGTGCGTGGCGCCAGACATCGCCTCAGTCCAACGGTCGCGTGGGGTGAGGAGGGCTCCATTCTGGAGATCACTTACCGGCTGGCACAACTGTGTGGTGGTATGCTGGAGATCTCGACTGATGACGTGCAATTCAAGGCGACCCTGCTGCTGCCAGGGCTGGAGCAGATGCCGGTGCTGGTGATAGATGACAATCCCGACACGTTACAACTACTCCAGCGGTATGCGGGCGGCACCCGCTATCGCCTTATTGGCACGCGAGAGCCGGAGCAGGTATTTGAACTGGCGGCGAAGTGTACCCCTCAGTTGATTGTACTTGACGTGATGATGCCGCAGGTAGACGGGTGGGAACTGCTTGGGCGGCTGCGTCAGCATCCTCTCACTGCGCACATACCTGTCATCGTCTGTACTATCCTGGCTCAGGAGGAGCTGGCGCTCTCGCTCGGCGCCAGCGGTTTCATCCGTAAGCCCGTTACGAGGCAGGCTTTTCTGGCAGCGCTTGACCGGCGGTGTATGGCGCGGGGGCCAGAATCTCGCTGACGGCACGGATGCAGGCCAGGAGATTGCGCACCGAAAGCCCGCTCTTGTGAAGTACACTCAGCATGCTGCTCACGATCGGCTCGCCGACGGGGTCCGTAGCAGAGATGATGATCACCGGAATATCCCTGATTGTCTGGTCCAGGCTCTTTTCGCGCAGCACCTGGAAGCCGTCCAACCCCGGCATGATCAGGTCCAGCAGCATCACGTCCGGCCGCCGCTGGCGCAGCATATCCAGGGCCTGCTCCCCGCCTGTGGCCCGCAGCACCTGGTAGCCCTGTCCGGCCGAGGAGAGCATGCGGGCGAAGAGCTGTAATGCCTCCGGATTGTCATCCACCACCAGGATTTTCCTCACCTCTCCTGCTTCCGCAAGCGCTGTCAGCAAGGCCTCGCGGGTGACCGGTTTCACCAGGTAACGCACCACCCCCAGCCTGCGCGCTGCCTCGTCCTCCCCTGGTACCCAGCAGATAATGGTGGGCGTGTCATAAGGCAGGTCGGATAGCTGCTCTGTACGGAGCGATACATCGTCCAGGGATGGCGTGTTGATCACCAATGCCTGGGCCGGGGAGCGGGTGAGCTCTGAGAGTGCACCTGCAAAGTCATGCACCGGGACGATCTCGACCCCGTCAGCGTAGCGGCTGAACAGCCGACGTAGTGTCTCCCCCTGCTCCAGGACCACGAAGCGCGGAAGTACCTGGGGCGGCGTTGCCCTGGAACGGCGGGTGCGTCCATCGTATTGATGGTACGGGCTGAACCAGCGCCGGGCGTCGTCGCCGGCAAGGATCGCGGAGGGCGATGTGTCCAGGGGAAGACTGAAATAGATCGTCGTGCCCACGCCTGGCCGGCTATCCAGCCACATTTTCCCTCCATGCATCTCTACAAAACGTTTGCTGATGCTCAGGCCCAGTCCACTGCCGCCATGACGGCGGCGGATCGAACTGTCCAGTTGTTGAAACGGCTCGAAAAGCTTTTCCTGGTCCTTCAACGCGATACCGGGCCCGGTATCGGCCACACTGACCACGACCGTTTCCTTTTCGCGCCAGACCCTCAGCTTCACACCCCCCTGTTCCGTGAAGCGGCCCGCGTTGCTGAGCAGGTTCAACACCACCTGACGGATACGCGTACTGTCGCAGAAAACACTGGGGAGGTCTTGGGGAATCTCCGTCTCCAGGTAAAGGTTTCTGGACTCAAACAGGGGGCGGGCGGCCAGGACCGCGGCGCCTATCACGTCCGGCAGGGAGGTCCATTCCTTGCTGAGGGCCATGCGGCCAGCTTCAATCTGGCTGAGGTCGAGCACGTCATCTACAAGCCGGGCCAGGTGTTGACTGTTGCGCTGGATGGCAGCGATGTCAGCCAGGAGCGCGGGTGGCAGTGTGGCGCCGTAGATGCGTGGAGCCTGGGTAATCATCTCACTGAAACCGATGATCATATTCAGTGGCGTGCGCAGTTCATGGCTGACGTTGGCGACGAACTCCTCTTTGGCCCGACGTGCCTCCTCAGCTAACTGGTGCATTATTTTCAGCCGGTCTGTCAGCCTGGCCAGCTCTCTATTGGCCTGCATCAGGTCTTCCTGCGTTTGTTTAAGTTCCATGCGTTGCCTGCGTGCCTCCTCGACCTTCTCCCTGGCCTGCTCGTAACTGAATAGCGACCAGCGGGTGACGACGAGAAGCGAGTGAGAAGAAGCCCAGCCCAACAGCGCGGTTAACGCACCGCAGACGGCGATGATCACAGCGTAAGCGGTAGGCAGGGGTGGAGTAATCCAGCCAAGGGAAAGCAACCACACCAGTGCGATCACCAGTCCCTCTGCAAGCAATCCGGCCGGCCAGCCGATGGTTAGCACAGCCATCAGGGGAAGGAGTACGTAAAATGAGGCCACTTCATGGAGCCCGAAGACGTGCACCGCTGCTGTGATAGCTACTGCAACTCCGAGCTGCCATGCAGCCTGTGCTGCCAGCAGGTTTCTGGAGAGCAAACGCAGGGAAAGAAACAGTGTCAGCAGCACGACCGGTGTGATCAGCCAGGCGCTTCTTCCCACCGTGCCAGGCCAGGCCACTGTACCTAAGAGATGCCAGACCAGGTAGACGCCCCCGGTGGTGAGGAAAATATGGCGCGATGTGGATTGGAGCAGTTCGGTTACCGAGCTGACGAATTCTCTGTCTGGTCTGGGCGATCGGCTCAGGGTATACCACATAGATACCTCCCCCACTGTGTACCTGTCAGGTTCTTTTGAGTCACACGCTGGATGCCGCCCGGCGAAGTCGGCCTGCGCCGACGCACCCCCCGGTCGGCGCAGGCCCTTGCGCCGATTCAAATCGGCCTCCCCGGGCGCTCCGCGCCAGGCGTCGGCCTGCGCCGACGCCACCCCCCGGTCGGCGCAGGCGGCTTCCAGGTGGAGCAGGCTTTCTAGCCTGCCCGGACAGGACAGCCTGGAAAGGCTGTCCTACACTGGCCCCCGGTCGGCGAAGGCCCTGCGCCGATTGGAATAGCACCTGAGTGGCTGAATGGGCATCGGCGGCCGTTTCGCGACCATTGAGGACGACCGGTAGGGGCGCACCGTGGTGCGCCCGCCCGTTCAGCGCATCCAGCAGTTCTCCGGTCGTCACGGCGTGGACCTGACCCCATTCGTCCTCCAGGAACAGGCCCCCGGCCCAGGCGTGACCGCCGAAGTGGAGGACGTGAGGGAAGAGGTTCTGGGTTTCGGCGCGCGGGGAGAGGGCGGCGCGCAGCCCGTCCAGCGTGGGCGGGGTCAGGCGGGCCAGGAGGATGGGGGCGCCGCTCCCCCGCACGGGCCCGGCCAGTTTGTGCCATTCCTGCTGGAGGTCCAGAGGCGGCGGGAGGGAGTCGGGCTGGCGGGGATCACAGACCGGCGCGGCCAGCAGGGCCAGGACGCGCAGCATGCGGGCGGGGTCCTGCCGCTGCAGGCGGGCCGCGGCCGCCGCCTGCAGCATTACCTGCCCGGCCTGGATGATGACGTTCTGCGAGCCGGTCACCAGGAGCGACCCCGCTACGTCACCGCCGATCTGAACGCTGCCGGAAGACGAGGCCGACATAATGTGACTCCTTTCGTCAGGGGAAAATCACAGTGTTGCCGAAATTATACACCCGGCTGATGGGAAGCCAAGCGGCCGCGACAGCATCGGCTCGGAAGGGCCAGGGCCGGCAGGCCTCTGTGCGTGACAGGGTGCCCCGGCGCTGCCGGTTCATAGCAGCTTGACCGGCGAAACGTGTTCTACACAACGGTGGCCTGTGGCCGGATACCGTGATCGGTCAGGTTGTGGTACAATTCAGCGCGGTGTTCATTGTGACCTCTTTGTGCGCACATTGCTGGCCTGCGAGGAAGTTTTCAGGTCTGTCTGGACGGCCATATAGATTCCCGGACTCTGGCAAGGGTCCGCTGTGTTCAACTGCGTGCCCGTTGTGCCCTTCGTAGCCGTGATATAATTTGGGTGCGGTGGCTCCTACGCCGGCGCTTTGGTTCATCACGGAGAACGCAAACAGATGCTCTGTGCCGACGCGCTGATCGGCGTGTGACCATGGGAGCTCACGAATGGCGGCGACTATGCCGGGGCGGAGAAAGCGATCCGGGAAGCAGTCAAATATCCGAAACTTTCACAGACCGGGGAGGAAACCTGATGAGGTTCAAACGTATCATCCCATGCCTGGACTTTAAGGATGGCCGCATCGTCAAGGGTGTCCACTTTGTAAACCTGCGCGACGCGGGCGACCCGGTGGAGAACGCCCGCCTGTACGACGCCGAGGGCGCCGACGAACTAGTCTTTCTCGACATATCGGCCACCATCGAAGGCCGTGCGACGATGGTCGAGGCGGTGCACAGGGTGGCCAGGGCGGTCTCGATCCGCTTCACCATTGGCGGCGGCGTGCGCATCATCGAAGACGTACAGCGACTGCTGAAGGCTGGCGCCAGCAAAGTCAGCATCAACACCGCTGCCGTGCGCCCCCCACCTTGCTCTTGGAAGCTGCCACGCGTTTCGGCAGCGAGCGCATCATTGTCGCTGTGGACGCCAGACAGGTCGCCACAGACCCGCCTCGCCGGGAGGTCTAAGTGCCTATCCGAAAAACGTAACCGACGCATCCCTATGCGTCGGTATAAGCGGCATAGGGATGCCGCTTGTACGGTTTTTCGGATAGGCTCTAAGTGAGTGGCGGGCAGGAACCCACCGGGCTTGACGCCGTCGAGTGGGCTGTACGCGCGGTCGAGTTGGGCGCCAGCGAGGTACTGCTCACCAGCATTGATGCCGATGGCACGCTCAGCGGGTACGACATTCCGCTCACCCGCGCCGTGGCCGGGGCGGTGTCGGTGCCCGTCATTGCCAGCGGCGGTGCCGGGAAACTGGAGCACTTTGCCCGGGTGCTCACCGAAGGCAAGCCAGATGCCGCTCTGGCGGCGTCACTTTTCCACGACCGCGTGTTGAGCATCGGCCAGGTCAAAGCATACCTGGCGGCACGGGGAATACCGGTGAGAGTGTGATTATGGCAGAACCAGATGTAAACTTCGATGCCCGGGGATTGGTCACAGCCGTGGTGCAGGATGCCACAACGAATGAAGTGCTTATGGTGGCCTGGATGAACGCAGAAGCCCTGAGGCGTACCCGGGAGACCGGACAGGCACACTTTTGGAGCCGCAGCAGGGGAGAACTCTGGCACAAGGGTGCCACCTCGGGCCACTTCATGCTCGTGCACGAAATTTGGGTTGACTGTGACGCCGACACGTTGTTGCTCAAAGTGACGCCACAAGGTCCGGCCTGTCACACAGGTGCGCGAAGCTGCTTCTACAGGAAACTTGCCGATGACCGGTAATCACACTGATATACTCGACGAATTATTTGCCGTTATCCTTGACCGCAAGACACATCCGCGCCCTGGCTCTTACACAACTCACCTGTTGGAACAGGGAGAGGATGAGATTCTGAAGAAGGTCGGCGAGGAAGCGATGGAGGTGCTCCTGGCTGCCAAAGGTCAGGGGGATGCCCGCCTCATCTCCGAAATTGCCGATCTATTCTATCATACGCTGGTGCTGTTGGCTTCCCGTGGGCTGACTTTGGACGATGTGCGGAAAGAGCTTGCCGGCAGGCGGAAGTGAAGGGTAAGGTGCGTTGGAAGTATTGAGGAGAGCAGGAGCCGGTCCAGGCTTGACAAGCACCCCCTCACATATATACTTAACAACGTGATAGATGATTTAGAGCAAAACACGTTAGAATCATCAGCGGTCAGCTTCCAGGAAAAAGCACGGCCTGCCGGGAACGCAACAGGCAGATTGTGGAGGCACATTGTCAGGGCCTATACCTGGCTGTGCCAACCTGATAAGGTAGGGCAGCCGGTGATCATCAGGCCAGGTGCTCTACGCCTGCTCCTCCTGCTTGTGCTGGGCAATCTGATCCTCCTGGTTATGCTGACCATCGGCCTCTACCGCGCCGCTACGGCGACACCGACCACGGAACGGGTCCCTGTATACATACCTGTCACCGTCATCGTTACGGCCGATCACTCCATGTCACCCCCTCCTTCCCCGACCCCCTTCGGCAGCGGTGGGAGCATCGCATTCACATTGCGCCGCAACGGCAACAGCGACATCTACCTGCTTAATCAGGCGGACAGACAACTGGTGCGGGTAACTTATGACCCGGCCGAAGACCGGGATCCGACCCTGTCTCCTGATGGAAATTACCTCGCCTTCGCCTCCAACCGTTCGGGAAACTGGGACATTTATCTGCTGGACCTGCTCAGCAGCGCGCTGATCCGCCTCACCCACGACCAGGCCTTCGATGCCGGTCCACGCTGGTCGCCTGATGGACAGTGGATCGCCTTTGAATCGTACCGGACCGGTCAGTTGGACATCTTCGTGATGAGCACCTCTGGCGAGCAGGTGCAGCGTCTCACCTCCGACCCGGCACCGGAGTACGGGCCGGCATGGTCGCCCGATAGCAGAGCTATCGCCTATACTGCCTTCAAAGATGGGAACAAGGACATCTATGTTCGTTTGCTCAATGGCTCCAGCCAGGCCATTAACATTACACAAAGCCCAGACCTCGATGAGGACGAGCCGGTCTGGTCCCCTGACGGCACCCGCCTGGCCTACGTGAGCGGTCCCCCAGGCAACCCCTCGATTCACGTCACGGGTTTCGACTGGAGCACGATGAGCATTGATCGGACTCAAACCGAACTCTTCGGCACAGGGGTCTCGCCGGCCTGGGCGCCGGACGGGTTGAGCTTTGTATACATCCACCGGCGGGGGCCGGTGAGCCACATCATCGCAGCAAGCACCACGGACTGGGCGCTGTTCCACGAAATCTACAACGTGGAAGGGCTGGCACAAGACCTGACCTGGGCAACCATACCACTCTCCCCCCGCCTCATCGCCCGCGCCAGAGCAGGCGCCCCCGCCGATGAATTACCCCTCTACGTTGAACTGCTCCGGCCAACGCCCACCGCAGGTCCACCTTACCAGCTACTGCCGATCCCCGGTGTCCTGGTGCATGCCGGCACAACCGACGTCGAGTACCCCAGACCGATCGGGCCAGGTAGTGAAGCCACAGAAGCAGGTGGCACAGTGACGGAAACCGGTAGAGTTGTAAAAGGAGAAATCCCGGAGGAAGCCCGTCTTTCGGACCGGGTAAATGATAGCTTCAATGCCCTGCGCCAGCGTGTGATAAAAGAGACCGGGTGGGATTACCTGGCCAGCCTGAGCACCGCCAGTCTGCCGATGACCTACACGCCTTACTCCGGCCAGTCAAGAATGACCTGGCATGTATGCGGCCGGGCTTTCAGCCTGGATCGCCGCCCTTACGAGGAGGAAAACCCACCCCGAATCGAGCTTGTAAAAGAGGACATCGGTAACGTTACCTATTGGCGCGTATTTATCCGCGCTTCCCGCCAGGATGGCACTATGGGCGAGCCACTGCGTACAGGTGTGTGGGACCTGAATGCCCGTCAGGAGGACGGAAAGGCACTGACGGAAGGGGGCAGGCTCAAACCGTACATCCCCTCAGGCTATTATGTGGACTTCACCACCCTGGCTGGCGACTACGGCTGGGAGCGCGTGCCGTCGCTGTGGCGCTGGCGTTACTTCTGGCCGGATATATTGTGGTGGCGGTATCAGAAGACCGACGGCCTCACCTGGTGGGAATGCATGCAGGAGCTGTTTGAACCCGCCGCGATAGAGGCTGCCTTTGGGCCGATCCCGGCGGACAAGAAGAAATGAGCCTCCTGGTCCTGACCGGGGAGCGGGGGGTGGGAAAAACGACCGTCTGCTACAAAACCGTGGCGCTGGCGCAGACAGCGGGCTACAGGTGCGCAGGCATCATCACACTCAGCCGCCCCGATAACGAGAGAGAGGTGCTCGATGTGAGCACGGGAGAGACGCGTTGTCTGACTACAAAGCCGGACACAGCATCGGCAGTACATCAGGGACGGTTCTATTTTGATCCACACGTGCTGGAGTGGGGTAACAGCGTTCTGACCAATGCCCTGCCCTGTCACCTGCTCGTGGTAGACGAGCTGGGACCTCTTGAGATAGAGCGGGGAGAGGGATGGGTGCATGCCTTCACCACCTTACGCGAAGCCGCGCAGTCCTCTCTACTCTCCCTGCTCGTGGTGCGTCCCGAGCTGGTGGCAAGAGTATGCTCAATTTTGCCCGTTGAAGCGACGATCACGGTCAACGTGGCGAATCGGGACAACCTGCCCTATGCACTTCTGCACACCCTCAAGTCTACCACCTCGCTCTGGCATAAACCTCACCGTGAGGCCGAAGCCACGAGCGACGCCACCTGCTTTCCCAGTTCCACCGAGTAATTTGTGCCCCGATCCCAGGGATAAACCTGGCTCATATTTGCCATCCACAGGCCAGGTATAGGAGTGTCCAGAGATGGGATCAGACGCGAATGATACACCCCCGGTACCGGCTGAGCATACTCCTCGGTGACCAGCCAGAAGGCACGCACCCAGTCACGTGAGAACGAGGGGTTAATCTTAAGCAGGCCAGGCAGGTAAATCTCGAACAACTCTTCCTTGCCGCGCCTGAAGTGAGGATGTGTCGGGGGAAGATAGTCCCCGCAATAGACAATGTGGTCACCTCCATAGTGCTCCGGCGAGATGTAGTTGGTATGCTCGACCAGCGCTATGAAGGGAAAGCCCTCACCCCTGGGAAGGTTAATCCAGTAGTGACCGTCGGTCAGTGGCCGCCTGAGCGCCAGGATCAGCGACAACGCCCCCATAGACCGCAATCCTTTTAACCGGGCCACATAATCGGCGGACAGTTCAGGGGCAAGCTCGCACAGAGCCTGAGGAGAACAGGTAGCGATGACCTGCTCGTGAGCCTTTTCTCCTGCCGCTGTCTCCAGTTCCAGGCGACCGCCTGCCAGCCGGCGGATGCGATGCACCGGGGTTGCCAAAGCGATCTCACCGCCCTGCTTGCGTACACGCTCCACCAGCAAGTCAGTAAACGCCTGGAATCCGCCGACAAAGTAGCCCAGGGCCGCAGTGCGCTTGTGCAGTCGGGCCCACATCCAGGCCATGTTGATCTCACGGTAGTATTCCTCTCCAAATTTGCTGATGAGCAGTGGTTCCCACAACACCTCGTAAGCACGCGAGCCAACCCGGCGGTGCATCCACTCATCGGCGGTGACGCGCTCAAAGTGTCTCCAGCGGCGCACCTGGGTGAGATAAAATCCCACCACACCTGCCCGCAACCGGTCGAAAAAAGGCAAAGGCGTGAAACCAAGCACACGCAGCGCCCGGTGTACCGGCGCGAAGGGGATAAACGCCAGCGCTGGCACGGGGCTATCGAGCGGGTAGAGTGTCCCATGGTAATACAGGCTGGTGGTAGGCCGTGAGAAGAAGACTTTCTCACACGCACCGAGTTCGTCTATCAGCGCCAAAACGTGAGTATCTGAGGCGAACCAATGATGATAGAAGCGATCGAGTGGCCACTCCCAACGTTCGTCACAGAAGCCCGCCGCCAGCCCACCTGCATAGTCCCGCGCCTCGTAGACGGTGACGGTATGGCCTCTCTTAGTTAACTCGCAGGCCGCTGTAAGGCCGGTGATGCCGGCACCGATGATACCAACATCCATCGTGTTCTTCCTCCGTTAACCGCAGAACTGGTGGGTCTCGCTATCCGCTCCTCTGCTCCAACTCTCCCAGCCTCCTCACCTCCGTCCAGTGCACCCCTTCCACCGTCATAAAGGCCAGACCCAGAAGCGTCACCGGCAAAAGCAGGATCGCATGGAGCACCAGGACATAGCTCCCTGCAGACGCCGGGGGCGCGCCAATCCCCGTCAGAATCTTGATGCCGGTTTCGAACGTGCCAATGTAGCCTGGCAGCGAGGGCAGGGCGGTCAACAGATTAACCGCTCCCCCCATCAGCATAATGCCCTGGTAAGACAGGTGCAGGTCCGGGAAGGCCAGGCTGACCAGCCAGTACTTGGCCGTTTCGATCAGCCACACCACCAGCGTTACACCGAAGAGCACCAGCACATCACCTCCGCGGCGCAGGCTGGCCAGGCCAGCGATGACCCCCTCACTCATGCTCAACAGAGGAGGTCGCAGACGTACCGGTGCTGCCCTCTCTATGAGCACATGCGCCGCACGTCGGAGCAGCGCGGGCCGGGCGGCCAGGAACAGGAACACCACCAGCGCGCTGAGGAAAGCGATCCCGGCGAAAGTTACCAGACGGCTGAGGAAAGCAGAGAGAGGCACGAAAAGAAGGCCGAACAGGACAAACAGGAGCATCGTCAGGCCATCGAAAAGCCGCTCCAGTACCGCAGTGGTCAGTGTGGCGCCTATGTTGATGCCATCCCTGCGCCACAGCACATAGGCCCGCAGCAGCTCTCCCAGGCGGAAGGGCAGTATGTCGTTGCCCATATAGCCGATGACAACAACAGGGAAAAGCCGACGGGCCGGGAGGTCTTTAATTGAGCGCAGGAGAAAGCCCCAACGCCAGGCGCGAAACCACACGGAGATGAAGTAGACAACCACGCCTGGCACAAGCCATATGTATCTGGCACCTTTGAGCGCTTCCCACACCTCATCCAGATGGAGATCGCGCAGGGCATACCAGAGCAGCACCGTGCTTACCAGCAGACCGAGCACGAGAATGGGCCAGCGTCTTCTGGCATTCATAAGCCTGCTCCCTGGCGCTGCCGCAGAGCCTCGTAGAGCACCACGGCACCTGCCGCAGCAGCATTGAGCGAAGTTACCCGCCCACGCATTGGCAGCCGCACCAGGAAATCACACCGCTCGCGGACCAGACGGCGCAACCCCTTACCCTCGCTCCCAACCACCAGTGCCAGCGGGATATTGAGATCGGCCTGGTCATACTTCTGAGCCTGTGCCACCCCTTCCAGGCCAACCACCCAGATGTTTCGTTTCTTAAGGTCTGTGATAGTATGTGCCAGGTTGATGACCCGGGCAATAAGCAGATGTTCAGTTGCTCCCGCCGAGACATGGACTACAGCCGGCGTGATGCCACCGGCTCTGCGCTGCTGGAGGATCACCCCGTGCACCCCTGCCGCCTCTGCCGTACGCAGAAGCGCCCCCAGGTTCTGAGGGTCCTGCAGGAGATCGAGCAACAGGAGCAAAGGAGGTTCGCCTGAGGAATGGGCAGCGGCCAGCACTGTGTCGAGAGCAACGTAAGGGTAAGGCCCGGTCTCCAACGCCACTCCCTGATGATGCACCTGGGACGGCCAATCCGGTGCCGCGCGGCTCACCCGCTGCACCGGCACGCCGGACAGTTCAGCAAGGCCAATGATGCGACAGACAATATCGCTGGGACGGATACCCTCAGCGAGTACCAGCCTGTGGTACCTGCGCCGTCCGGCCCGCAGAGATTCGTAGACCGCCTGGCGGCCGTAGAGGAGTTCGCTCATCCCCCGCTGCGCTCCAGCCGCCACACCGGCCCTTCGGGGCGATCGTCTACGACAATGCCAAGCCTGGCAAGGCGCTGACGCAGCTCATCTGCCTCTTCCCACCGCCTGGCCTCGCGGTAGCGCTGGCGAATCTCGAGCACAAGCTCTACCAGACCCTCTAGCAGGTCCTCTCCCATCTCTTCGGTCAGCCTGTCGGGAATGATACCCAGGATTTTGCCGCCCAGGTCACGATAGAGGCTATCTATGGCAGCCAGAGTGCCCCGCCCCAGCGGCTGGTTTGAGGAGAGCATCGTGTTGACCTCTTTGTTGAACTCGAAAAGGGCAGCGATCGCCTGCGGGGTGTTGAAGTCATCATTCATCGCCTCGAGGAAGGCATCACGGTGCGGATCAAGCCCGGTTATGTAGGAGAGATCGGCCGTCCCGGAGGGGATCACTGTTTCCATCCTTTTGCGCAGGACGCGTACCGTATTGTGCAGACGCTCAATGCCCCGCTCGGCAGCCAACAGAGCATCGCGGCTGAAGTCCACCGGGCTACGATAGTGCCCCGACAGGATGAACAGGCGTATGGCATAGGGGCTATAGAGCTTGAGGGCGTCCTTGATGGTGAGGAAGTTGCCCAGGCTCTTGCTCATCTTGACTCCCTCGACCGTGAGGGAGCCGACCAGCAGCCAATAGCGTGCGAATGGCTTACCGGTCGCCGCCTCCGCCTGCGCGATCTCGCATTCATTGTGGGGGAAGATATTGTCCAGACCGCCGCCGTGGATGTCGAACGTCTCACCCAGGTATTTGACCGCCATGGCGGTACATTCGACATGCCAGCCAGGATAGCCCCATCCCCACGGTGATGGCCAGCGCAGGATATGTTCCTGTTCTGCGTGTTTCCACAGCGCGAAATCAGCCGGGTTACGCTTCTCCTCCCGCACGGCCACCCTGGCGCCTGGTGTCTGTTCCTCAACTTTGTGGCCGGAGAGCTTGCCATAGTCAGGGAATTTCTCGACCGAAAAGTAGACGTCGCCCGCGGGCGTCTCATAAGCATAACCTTTCTCCAGCAACAACTTGATCAGCTCAATTTGCTCTGGGATATGCCCACTGGCGCGCGGCGAGATATTGGGCCGCACCACACCAAGCGCGTCCATATCCTCAAAGTAGGAGCGGGTGTAAGTCTCCACCAGTTCCATTGGCTCGACCCGCTCACGCCTGGCCCCCTTGAGGATACGATCCTCGCCCGTGTCCAACATGTGGCCCACATCAGTTATGTTTTGGACATAGCGCACATTATACCCCAGGTAGCGGAGATAGCGGACAACCACATCCATCGCAATGTAAGTTTTGGCATGTCCCAGATGTGCATGATCGTAGACTGTTGGGCCACACACGTACATCCCCACATGCCCCCGTTCCAGGGGCTCAAAAGGCTCCTTCTGGCGAGTGAGGTAGTTGTATACCTGTAGCTTCATCGTTCAATCTCCATGTCGGGTCAATCTGGAAAACAGCATACGGCCGGCGGCCGTCTGGAGCACCTTCGTTACCGTAACCTCCACCTCGCGGTTGATATAAGGCTCTCCGTCCTCCACCACGACCATCGTCCCATCGTCAAGATACCCCACCCCCTGACCGACCTCCTTGCCGGCCTGGACGATCTTCACATTCAACGATTCTCCCGGCAGATAAAGAGCCTTGACAGCGTTAGCGAGTTCGTTGATGTTCAGCACGCGTACACCCTGGAGCTCCGCCACGCGGTTCAGATTGTAGTCGTTGGTAATGATCGGGCAGCGGAGCTGCTTCGCCAGGAGCACCAGTTTGTCGTCCACATCCCGCACCCCCTCGATGTCCATATCGGTGATGCGTACCGGGGTGAGCGATTCGTTCTGCAGACGGTACAACATCTCCAGACCGCGCCGTCCCCGGTTGCGACGCAAGACGTCCGGCGAATCAGCGATATGCTGGATCTCATTGAGCACGAAGCGTGGCACCAGCAACTCGCCCTCGATGAAGCCAGTGCGGCTGATATCCGCGATCCGTCCGTCAATGATAACGCTGGTATCCAGCAGCACTGGTCGGTAGCTGTTGCCCCCGAACTCATGTCCCTCGACACGCATAGGGAACTGCCCGCGGATCGCGTAAAAAATATCCCGCTGCCGCGTAATCATAGTTACAATGCCCAGATAACCGAACAGTACTGCGGTAGTAAAGGGCAGGATCTGGCTGAACGGCGGTGGAAGCAAAGAGAGAGGAAACGATAAGAGCGCCGCAACAATGAGACCGATAACCAGCCCAAGGATAGCGGCTACCAGTTGCTGTGCCGGCGCCTGCCTGATGCGTCTGCGCAGACCCAGGATCGGCCGCACGGTAAGATAGGGCGTGAGAACCAGCCCGGCCAGTGCGCCCAGGAGCAGGAAGATGGCCGCGTCCTGGTAGGGCGAATCCCCGGTCAAAGCGGCAATATAGACACCAAGTATAGCACCCCCGATAGAAAAGACAATCATACCGATAATACGAGAGATAAATTCCGCGCTCATTGGTCCCCCTGGACGGTTGCTGGGGACATCCCCCAGAAACCTGATAAGAGCCTATCCGAAAAACCGTACAAGCGGCATCCCTATGCCGCTTATACCGACGCATAGGGATGCGTCGGTTACGTTTTTCGGATAGGCACTAAGAGTTTGTTGCACCGGATAGGTTGCGCAATCGCTCTTTTGAGATACGGACCCGCCCGCCTGATCTCAGCTCAACCCTGCCTGCCGGGCAGGGCTGTACGGACTCACCAGAACAATAGCCAGACAAGAACAGGTGAGTGCCCCACAGCCCTCACCTGCCAGAAGCACATCCCGCCGAGCAGCCACAGGATAACCCGCGTTACAAGTGCCTCGGGACTTGAACGTCTGAATCGGCCGGGTGTCGCCGTTATATCTTAACATATTCAGTATCAAAAGTCAATGGAACGCGCGCAGTGGGTGTCCGTCATATTTTTGCATCCGCTGGCTCGGGCCGGTCTTCAGACCACGCCCGACGCCGCGCACAGTGTAGAGCAACTGCGAGCAGTTGCCCTACAACTGACGTCGCCACGGCCAGCCATAGCCTGCTCTCCCTCCCTCCTCGCGCAAAAAAGCGACGGACACCCCTGCGCAGTGACGGGCACCCGGCATTTTGGGTGCCCGTCATATTTTTGCATCCGCTGGCTCGGGCCGGTCTTCAGACCACGCCCGACGCCGCACGACCGGCCACAATGTAGGGCAACTGCTCGCAGTTGCCCTACAACTG
>DAOTYA010000147.1:0-15819 GCA_034435075.1 Anaerolineae bacterium | reverse complement strand
GTGCAACCGCAACTGAGACAGCGATACCGCCGCGCCCGCACTTCGCTGTACCGGGTGTCCCGCAAAGGCTTGGGCACTTCCTGGAGTAGTTTGAAATGCCTTCCATTACATCCTGGATGAGGACAAACCTTCGGGGGCTGGAAAACCGCGGGTTCCATTTTGGGCAGCTTGAAAAGGTAGGGGTAGGTACCCCTACCTACCCCTATCGCTCCCTCCAGAAGTCAATGCCAAACCTTACCTGATAACGCCCGGGAGTCGAGTTAAGGCGGAAAATACAGCTGAAAGCCCCTGATTTGACCCCCTTATTCGAAATTCATTGGCTTTGCCCCCTAATTATACACCAATTTTACCGACAGTTGAACAATCACCGTAGTAGGGGTGTCCGGCATATTTTTGCATCCACCCGGCTCGGGCCGGTCTTCAGAGCACGCCCGACGCCGCACGACTGGCCACAGTAGGGCAACTGCTCGCAGTTGCCCTACAAACGACGTCGCTATGGCCAGCTATAGCCTGCTCTCACTCCCTCTTCGCGCAAAAAAGTGACGGACACCCCACCTGCGAGCCGGGGTTGACATGAGAGTCCAAACGAGTATACTTTTATATCGCTGCCTGACTAAAATCCAGGAGGTCGCGCAATGACATCTTCGGAGTTTCCCAGAACCGTGGCAGGTGGGGTGAGCCTGCCCCGTATGATCATCGGTACCAACTGGTTCCTCGGCTACTCTCACACCAGCCTTGCTAAAGACAGGTTCATACGAGAATTGCAGACGCGTGAGCGCATTGCCGGGGTGCTCTCGGTCTTCCTGGAGCGCGGGGTGGACGCAGTAATGGGTCCGCTATCGCAGCATCTTGAAGATGCCATCCGGGATGCGGAGGACCGGACCGGAAAGCGTATGATCCGCATCCTGACTCCCAGCTTCAATATCTGTCCCGGTGGACCTCCTGAAAATGACCCTGAGCCAGTGCTTGACCGGGCACGCGAGTTGGGTGCCACGTTCTGCATGCCCCATCAGTGTGTGACGGACGCGCTGCTCGACCGCATGTACGGTGTCATACGCGATATTGATAAGTACACGGCCATGATCCGGGAAAGGGGAATGATACCGGGCCTCTCCACTCATATGCCGGATACGATACCCATAGCTGATAACACCGGCGCTGATGTGGAAACCTACATCCAGATCTACAACGCGGCAGGCTTCCTGATGCAGGTCGAGGCCGATTGGGTGATGCGCATCATCCACCAGGCCAAAAAGCCGGTGATGGTTATCAAGCCCCTGGCTTCGGGAAGCCTGTTGCCTGTTGTGGGACTGGCCTTTGTGTGGAGCACTATTCGGGATCAGGATATGGTCACGATAGGCGTGACCACCCCGGATGAGGCCCGCGAGGTGATTGATCTATCGCTCGATCTGCTCAGCCGTCGGCCGGCTCTTATTGAACTCCAGAGGACACGAAGCAAAGAGCTGTTGGAGCGAGCGGGCCAGGCTTAGGGCAGAAACTATACTGGCCGCAAGAGGAGGAAACGAGTTGGGACTGAAACCGGATCACTGGATCCGCAAAATGGCACTGGAACACCAGATGATCGAGCCGTTCGTGGACCGGCAGGTGCGCGACGGTGTGATCTCGTACGGCCTGTCATCCTACGGCTACGATATCCGCGTTGCCGATGAGTTCAAAATTTTTCAGCCTGAGATCACCGCAGCCAAACTCTCAGACGTACAGTGTGCCTACGTTGCCGGTGTACTCGACGCTCAGGGACATATCGGCTACATCTCGGGAAGCACAGGGCGCCCAAGCCTGGCGCTCATATTCGCCTGCGAAAACCGAAGCATGATCGAGGGCCTCCAGGCTATCATCGGCACAGGTCGTCTGCGCGATACCGGTGACGGCAGGTGCGAACTGGTTGTGAGCAAGGCCGCTGATGTGCAGTACATCCTCTCCCAGGTGTGGCCTTACCTGTCCCAACGCCGTGAGATGGCTACCAGGGCACTGGCCGAGCTGAAATCGGCAAAGTCTATCATTGTGGACCCCAAAAACTTCGACGCGGACTCGTTCACGGATTTCAAAGGGGACGTGTGCGTCATCCCGCCCAACTCGTTTGCCCTGAGCCGTACAGTTGAGTATTTCCGTATCCCGCGCTCAGTGCTCACAGTCTGCGTGGGTAAAAGCACTTACGCACGCTGTGGCATCATCGTGAACGTGACCCCCTTTGAGCCGGAGTGGGAGGGATACGTGACGCTTGAGATCAGCAACACCACACCGCTGCCGGCCCGGATCTACGCCAACGAGGGCATTGCCCAAGTGCTCTTTTTTGAGGCCGATGAGGAGTGCGAAATCTCCTATGCTGACAAGAAGGGTAAATACCAGGCGCAGCGAACTATCATGCTGCCTCGCCTGTGAACCGGTCAGCCCGCTTTCCACTCCGCCCCATCGGTCCACACCTCTTTCTTCCAGATGGGGACGGTCTCTTTGAGCCGATCAATAGCATAGCGCAGCGCGTCGAATAACTGGGGACGGTGGGCAGCAGAGAGTGCGATCACCACAGCAAGCTCCCCCACATTGAGTCGCCCGACGCGATGAACGATGGAGACCCCCCGTATCTCCGGCCAGCGTTCCCGGATCTCCTCCCCGATCCGCGCCAGTGCTTCCTCGGCCATTTCGCGGTACGCTTCGTACTCCAGATAGCGTACCTGACGGCCGTCCGTCTCGCAACGTACCACGCCCAAAAATGTCACCAGCGCGCCGTTGGCCGGGTCCTCCAGCCGTGAGATAACCTCAATAACCGAGATAGGCGATGTGGTGATTTCAAATAGCTTCATGGCCCTCTTGTGTAAATTATACTTGACAAAATGTAAATTATATATTACAATGTATGTGCAGGCTGTTCCATTTGTTCAGGGTGAAAGCCTGCTGATCTCAGGAGTGCGGACATGAGGAACCAGGTCTACTATATGGCGGGTTTTCTTATCCTGTTCGCTGCGCTGTTTATATTGGCCGCTTGGGCAACGATGTGGCCGGGAAATATCTGGCGCCTGCTGCTGATGTGCAGCCCGATATTTCCTGCCATCGGAGTCGGTTTCTTCGCCGCTCGTGCGGTGGGCATGCTGGACGAGCTGCAACAGCGTGTTCACCTTGAGGCACTGGCCTTCAGCCTGGTCAACACCGTCCTCGCAGCGATCGTGCTCAGCCTCCCTGTGACCCACTATGCCTTTGCCAGGCCAGTCTGGTACAGTGAGCAGGTACCCATAATCTGCGCTTTGCCGATCGCTGTCTTCTTCTGGGGCATCGGTTTGGTGATGGCCCGGCGGAGGTATCAATGAAAAACCGGCTCAGGGTACTGCGTGCTGAGCGCGACTGGTCGCAGGCGGAGCTGGCAGCGCGGCTGGGGGTCTCTCGCCAAACAGTGCACGCGATAGAAAACGGCAAATACGATCCCAGCCTGCCGCTGGCGTTCAGGATCGCCCGTTTGTTCGGTTTAAAGATCGAGGAGATTTTCGAGCCGGATGAGGAGTGATCATCCTCCTCCGACCGGCGGCAGGCAGGCCACTTCATCCCCATCGTGAAGTACCGTTTGCATACCCACGCAGGCACGGTTCACCGCGACGTTGAGGAAACGGGTATAGGTGCGCAAGACAGGATACCTCCCGGTCAGCAGTCTGAGCAATTCCTCAACCGTTGTGCCTGCGGGTACCTCCCACGTCAGTTCCTCCTGCCCCAATGCTTCCCTGGGAGCCGCAAAGAATTTTACCCTGACCCGCACTTTCGTAAGGCGATGCTCATCCTGGCCCTTGTTACTCTGCTCTCCACTCTCCACTCTTCCCCCCGCTCTTGTAAACCAGTCGGATATGTTCGATGTGCACACCCCGCTCTACGGCTTTTACCATGTCGTAGATGGTGAGGGCGGCGATGCTTACAGCAGTTAATGCCTCCATCTCCACACCGGTCTGGCCATAGCTGCGTACCGTCGCAGTGATCGCTATGCACGAGGTCTGCTCATCAACCCGGAAATCAACCTCTATGCTGGTCAAAAGGATGGGGTGACATAGCGGGATCAGTTCCGGGGTACGCTTGGCAGCCATGATACCCGCCAGTTGTGCTGTGGCGAGGACATCACCCTTGGGTAAGCCATTTTCGACGATGAGGCGCAGGGTGGCCGGCTCCATGTACACCTCGCCTTTGGCGACAGCAATGCGCTCTGTTTCCGGTTTATCACCGATGTCCACCATGCGGGGGCGGCCTTTTTCATCCAGGTGTGTCAGGTTCATTTCAGGCCTCAAGCAGTGAAAGCAATGTGTGGGCTGCTGAATGCGTATCCATCTCCCGTGCCACGATACGTCTGATCATGTGTTGCAACTGTTCCTCACCAACACGTGTCAGAATCAGTTGAAGCACTTCTTGTTGCAGCGTGTTCAACAGCTCAGCCCGCGCGCGCATATGCTCACGCTGTGCCCATCGCCCGGTCGTGTGCAGATACAGACGGTGCTTTTCGATGGCTTCAAGCACTTCCGGTACACCCGTACCGTTCAAAGCCACAGTCTGCAGGATCGGCGGCCGCCACGGCTCATCCGCCCGGTTGCCCGGATTGACGGCGTATCGGCCGACCGCCATCTCAAGTGCCAGGGCTGTCTGAGCTGCTCCGGGCCGATCGGCCTTGTTGACCACAAGCACGTCAGCGATCTCCAGCAGACCAGCTTTGAGCGCCTGCACCTCGTCTCCAAGCCCCGGTGCCTCGACGACGATCACTGTGTGAGCAGTGCGGGCGATCTCCACCTCCGCCTGGCCGGCCCCGACTGTTTCTATCAGCACAATGGCAAATCCGGCGGCATCGAGCACTTTGATCACGTCGCCGGTGGAGCGTGCCAGCCCACCCGGATGTCCCCGCGTGGCCATGCTCCGGATGAAGACGCCCGGATCGCCAACCAGATCATGCATGCGGACCCGGTCGCCGAGCAGTGCGCCGTTTGAGAATGGGCTGCTCGGGTCCACAGCCACGATGCCCACTGTGGTGTCCCTGCTGCGCCACAGTTTGGCCAGCTCGTTGACCAGCGTTGACTTACCGGTGCCGGGCGCGCCGGTCACGCCGACTACATAAGCCCGGCCGGTATGCGGATAAACAGCCTCCAACGCCGCGCGGGCTTCAGGCCCGTCATCCTCGATAAGCGAGATGAGGCGTGCCAGTGCATAACGGTTTCCTGTCAGCGCCTGAGTGACCAGCTCCACGTCAGCTCCCGGCGAGTTGTTGACGGATGAACTCGACGATGGCCTGGGTACTCGAGCCGGGTCCAAAAATTCCCGCCACCCCCATTTCTCGCAGCGCCGGGACATCCTCGTCGGGAATGATACCACCCACGAAGACCTTGACGTGCTCCAGGCCAGCCTCACGCAATCCCCTGAGCACTTTGGGCACCAGCGTCATATGAGCTCCCGAAAGGATGCTCAGTCCTATGCCGTCTACATCTTCCTGTAGCGCTGCCTCGACGATCATTTCCGGTGTCTGGCGGAGTCCGGCGTAGATCACCTCCATGCCGGCATCCCTCAAGGCGCGTGCGACAACTTTGGCCCCCCGGTCATGGCCGTCCAGCCCTGGTTTGGCGATCAGGATACGCAGCGGTTTGCCCATCGCCCCTCCTGCCGTCTGAGCAAATGTGTGACCGCGGATACCACCATCTGCACTTTATGATACTCGCTTCCGGGGATTAGTCAACTCCGCAGTGTCTCAGGCTGCGCCGGTCTTCGACCGTGCCGCTATAGCCAGTCGTGGCGATGTCGGGCGCGCGCTCCGGAGACCAGCCCGAGCCAGGGGGGACGCAAATTTGTAGGGCAACTGCGAGCAGTTGCCCTACACTGTGATCAGTCGGCGACGTCGGACGCGGTCTGGGGAACAGCCCGAGCCAGGGGGGACGCACAAACATGACAGACACCCACCATCGAGCACATAGTTGCGCAGAATGACGAGAACGGGTATACTCTCTTTACAGGGGTAAAGTGGTCGAGATTGCTGAAGAACTGGCACGTGCGGCAAAGTTGATCAAGAAATTCGCTGGCGATGGCTGGGAACGCACCATAGACCCGGCGGACCGGGATGCTCTGGTATGGCTGCTCGAAGTCGCCAGCGAGCAGCATGCTTATATCCGTTCCCGTGCCTTCAGAGACGTGGTGATGGCGGCCTACCAGATGGGACGTCAGGCAGGGCTTGCTGAGGGACGGAAGGACAGGGATGTGACCGGGGAATAGTGGATGGCTGCTCAGGAGTATGATGTAGTCATCGTAGGCACGGGGCCGGCTGGTATCTTCACCGCTCTTGAGCTGAGTCGGCACCCTGAGTTACGGGTGGCTATGTTTGACAAAGGCCCCCCTATCGAGAGACGTCGCTGTCCGGCCCGTGAGGGGATGGAGTGCGCCCATTGCCGGCCCTGCGCAGTGATGACCGGCTGGGGAGGCGCGGGTGCCTTCAGCGATGGCAAACTGACCCTCTCCCCCAACGCTGGCGGGCTGCTGGCCGAACTGCTCGGCGAACAACAGACACAGGCTCTGATTGACGAGGTGGACAACGTCTTCGTTTCTTACGGAGCGACCAGGACGGTGTACGGCCGGCCCGGAGATGAGTTTGAAAACCTGGCAAAAAAGAATCTCCTGGCCGGGCTGCGCCTGGTCTCGGTGCCTATCCGGCATATCGGTACCGAACATTGTTCGGACATCATGGCCCGTATGTACGCGGACCTGGTGCGGCGAGGGGTGCGCATCTACCTGCGCACCCCTGTGGTGCGAGTGTTGGTGAACGGGGGTGCCGCCTGCGGTGTGGAACTGGAGCAGGGTGATGTGGTGGTATCTCCCCGGGTCGTGGTCGCGCCCGGGCGGGAGGGAGCATCCTGGCTCAAGCAGGTAGCGTCTGAACTGGGCCTGAGCCTGGTGCGCAACCCGGTGGATGTGGGTGTGCGGGTCGAGCTGCCAGCGGTAGTGACGGAGCCGGTCACACAATTGCTGTATGAATTCAAGTTCCTCTACTACTCCAAAGCCTTCGATGACCTGGTGCGGACATTTTGCGTCTGTCCCTATGGCGAGGTAACGCTGGAGTATGCCGGTGGCGTGACTACTGTGAACGGCCATTCTTATGCCGACCGCAGGACCCCGAATACCAACTTTGCGCTCCTGGTGAGCAAGAACTTCACCGAGCCATTTGATGATCCGGTGGCTTACGGTCAGTCTATTGCCCGGCTGGCGAACCTGCTCAGCGGTGGCGTGCTGGTACAGAGGTTGGGTGATCTGGAAGCTGGCAGGCGCACAAATGCTCAGCGGCTCAGCCGTTCCGTTGTGACTCCCACGCTCAAAAATGCCACACCTGGTGACCTGGGACTGGTACTGCCGTATCGTTACATCGTCAACATTCTGGAAATGCTCCGCGCGTTGGATCAGGTGATGCCGGGCGTGTGTTCGCCCCACACGCTCCTGTATGGGGTAGAGGTGAAATTCTACTCCAACCGCCTCAAGTTAACGCGCTCGTTAGAAACAGAAGTCCAGGGGCTGTATGCCTGTGGCGATGGGGCAGGCATCACACGGGGGTTGGTGCAGGCCGCGGCCTCGGGACTGCTTGTGGCGCGCGCGATCCTTGGGGAAAAGACGCTCGAAAACGGCGGTCACGGTTAATGCCGTGGAGGTGCGTATGACCGTGTTGATTGGCACCAGCGGTTTCAGCTACAAGGACTGGGTGGGGGCAGTCTATCCTCCGGAGCTGCCCCGCCACGAATGGCTCACCTTCTACAGCCGTGAATTCCCTACCTGTGAGCTTAACTTTACATACTACCGTATCCCGGATGTTGACACGCTCAAGGGGCTTGCTGAGAAGGTCCCCCCTGGCTTCCTGTTTTCCGTGAAGGCCTACCAGGGCATTACCCACGAACGGGAAGAGCCTCAGCAACAGATTCAACAATTCACTGAGGCGCTCACTCCGCTGATAGATGAGGGGAAGTTCTCCTGTGTGCTGCTCCAGTTTCCTCACTCGTTCCATGCCAGTCGGGCTAATCTCGATTATCTGAAGCGGGTGCGGGAGTGGTTTGGCGACCTGGCATGCGTGGTCGAGTTCCGCTCGCGTGAGTGGGTCAGTGAGCGCATTTTTGCCGAACTGCGCACTCTCAACCTGGGCTTTTGCTGTGTGGACCAGCCACACTTCAGCGATCTTATCCCTCCCATCGCTGTGGTGACAGGTCCGATCGCATACGTGCGCTTCCACGGCCGCAACCGGGAGAAATGGTGGCAGCATGAGGAGGCCTGGGAACGGTATGATTACGCCTACAGCGATGAAGAGCTGATGGAATGGGTTCCCAAAATCCGGCAACTGGATGCCGAAGCGTCGCTGACGCTGGTATATATGAATAACCATTGGCGAGGACAGGCATTTGGCACAGCCCGTCAGTTGAGATCACTCCTGGAGAAGGCAGAGCAATGAGCAAAGTCGCACACGTTATCTGGTTTGGCAAAAAGCAGTTCGTCGGTATAGACAGTACCAGGCACGCTGTGGTCATGTCAGCGCAAGACGATGAGAACGGCACAGGCATGAGCCCGGCTCAGTTGCTGTTGGTGGCGTTAGGCGGCTGCACTGCCTACGATGTGGTCAACATTTTGGAGAAGAAAAAGCAGCATCTGACCGGCCTGGAGATCACCGTCACGGGGGAGCAGGAGACAGAGCCGCCCTGGCCTTACCGCAGGATTCACGTGCATTATCTTGTGCGTGGCCGTGAGCTCCAGGAAAAGGCTGTGCGCGAGGCGATCGAGCTTTCGGAACAGAAATACTGTTCTGTGGCTGCGACGTTGCGTGGCTCAGCCGAGATCACGTATGACTACACTGTAGTGGACGAGGACCAGCAGGGGTAACTTGTATACCAAACCGTTCAGGTGGTGACTGTAGGGAGTGCAGCAGCAGTGTGCTTCCTGCAGTGCCCCTCTGCCTGTACCGCTGAGGCCCGTGGACCTGCCTGGCCTCGAACCCTGGCGCGACCAATGCGGGACCTTGGAGGCGCACATACTTCCGCCACGCTCACCGCCGCTACAAACAGCAGCAACCATTTGACCACCGCCAAGACGAGCCGCCAGCCTGCTCACGGCCACCAAGGGTGATACGGGCGATCAAAATGGAAGGAGTGATGTCGTCAGTGCAGCCCCAGCGACGACGGTGAACAGGCCATCGGGGAGTTCAAAGTAGCGTGGCAGGCATCGAGCGCAGAGGACGCTCCGAGGACCTGCCCGATGGCGGCATTGCGCAGCACACCCAATCTCTGAATGACCAAATTCCCGGTTGATTACGCACATGGGCATGTCCCCATATGGTACGCTCGAGGATGGCCCGGTCGGAGCTGTCATAGCAGGGGCCGGGACACCGTCCCAAACTCGTGACAATCGCCGGTCGCTGACTCAGGACTGCGGACTACGTCACCCATCCCGAACTCGTGACGCTCACCGATTACCCCCATTTTTCAGAAGCGCGCAAATGCCTCGAAGTCCGGCGATCAATTTACGTTGCCGGTAACACTCTTTAAACAACCCTACGCCATATGATTAAAGCCTGTATCCGCCCGACAGACCAAGTTGGTCCATAAAATGCTGGCCAAAGAAATAAATCAACACCATAAGCACGGTCAGCATAAGCGCACCAACCATCACCAGATTCCAGGGCGGAATTTGCCCAGCGCTATTCGTGGCACTGAGAATCTGCACTCCTAAAGCCAGTGGCATTCTGTCAACGTCATTGACGTAAATCAACGGACCAAAGAACTCGCCCCAATTCCATACAAAAGTAAATATGGCCACGGCAAGTGCAACTGCGACAAGAGTTAACGTTAACTGGAAAACTCTAGTTGTGCATGACAGAACCAAAACTCAAGCCGAGCAAATGCACAAGAACCTCTCTATCAAAAGCACCGAAGCGGCAACGCTACCCACCTATGGACTCACTTGAGATGCGACGCCAGATGAGAGCAACTGCATCCAAATGATTTTGTACCATCCGGCGTAAATGTAAATAAAGGGGCCGTCTTTAGAGGACGGCCCCTGAAGATTGGATTAGATCAGCACCACTGACCTGGGTTTGCTTACCCGACCTTTGCCTTCTTCTCCTTCCACTCCGCGTATTGCTTTTCGACCTCTTCCTTGACCCTTTCCAGGCCAGCAGCCTTCAAATCCTCAATGTACTTGTCCAGTTCGGCAGCCGGGTCAACATAACCGACCTGCAGCGCAGCGTCCATGGCGTCGTAGACTGCACCCACCGCCGTCAGCTCGGCTGCGACAGGGTCAGTGCGGAAGCGGAAGCCCAGAGAAGGATGCTCGAGCGCGTCCTTGGAGTACTCGATCAGCAGCTTGTTCTTGTTCGGATCTTCCTTGTTGGTCACTAATTGCAAGGTAATGTCGCCCACCGTCCACGGACCAGCATGTGCACTGTACCAGTTGCTATTCTTGAGGTTCACCCGGCCATCAGGCTCCTTCTCCCAGTGCACCCCCTCCACGCCGTACAATTGCATGTTGACGAGCTTGGGATCACTGTGCAGGAGGTTTATATACTTCATAGCCTGCACCGGATAATTGGACATCGCGGGGATGGCGAGCATAGAGCCACCGGTATGAACGGTGGTAACGACCTTGGGTTGGCCGTAGATTTCGCCCAGGCGCAGGTCAGGATTGCCAGAAGCATTAGCAAGCTCCTGAGCTTTGATATTGTTCCCCTTCAACGGCATCGGTTCGATGAAGAACTTACCCGCACCAAAATACTGGCCGCTATCGAAGGTGGCCAGACCGGCATCAGGGTGAATCCAGCCCTTCTGATACCACTCGCGCATAATAGTCAGGCGTTCTCTGGTGTAATCCGTTTCCATAACGGACACAACCGTCTCATCGAACACCCCGTTAGCATCAGGGCCGATCTTCATATTGATCAGGCGACCGGAAACGCCGCTGGCGAAATCCTGTATATATGGTGAAAAGCCATCACGGCGATCACCAACGAGGTAAGGATACTCGTCCGGACGGGCAGCCTTCGCCTTTTCTAACCACGGTTCCAGGTCTCTATAACTTTTGACTTTGGCAGCTTCTTCGGGGGTGAAACCGATTTCCTCTGCTAATCCCACATTGTAAACGAACCCATCGGGGACGGCCAGTTCCTTATTGGTCGGGACTGCGTAGTTAACGCCGTCAATCTGGGTACCGACAATGAACGCAGGATGCAGGGTCTTCAGGATTTCCTGACCGTAGTTCTCAAGCAGGTTCCCGTTTGGCCCATTATCATCGTTCAGTGGAGTTAACAGGCCATCGGTTGCTAACTGCATGTAGAACCACCAGTCAGCCGTAAAGAAAATATCCATTTTCTCGCCAGCCTGAATACCGGTAATAGCCTTGGAGACCCAATCACCCCAACCCACAATATGGAAGACCACATTTGCTCCAATAAGCGGCTCTATATATTCATTTATCGCTTTCTCAACTAATGGGCGCTCCTCGGTATCACCACCGCCTACCCAGTAGTAGTCAAGGACTGCGATCTCAGCAGGTGGTGTCGGCTGAGTAACAGGCTCGGGAGTTGGGGTAGGCACTGGAGTAGGCTCTACCTTGGACTGAGAGGGCTCTGTCGTGGATACCTCAGCAGCAGGAGCAGTTGTAGGTGTTCCCGTCGCCTTGGCACAAGATGACAAAACACCACTGAAAGTAGTTATACCAGCCAGCTTCAAAAAGTCACGCCTAGATAGTTTTTTAGACATTTTTCTCCTCCATATAGTTTAGTTTTTATAGATGCTGGAAACTTTATACGAGTGAACACGTATGACAGAAACGTAGTTACGCATCCATCATTCGTGCTCATCTCCTAAATCAGTAAGCAACAAGCGAGATAGCCAACCTAATCCAAGTGGAAAGACGATCACCCTTTAAGCGCACCAATGGTCAAACCACGTACAAAGTAGCGTTGAAAGAAAGGATAAGCAACAACTATGGGTCCTATCGTCACAACCACCATAGCCATGCGGAAGGTCTGTGAGGGCAGCTCGGCAATGTTGACGATCCCCGGCATCTTATCGGCATTTTCGAGCAGGAAGCGAATGTTGTTCAACGTGGTGTAGATGGTGAACTGAAGACTGTAGTACTTTGCCTCGTCTACCAGTAACAAACAATTGAAGAAATTATTCCAGAGGCCGACTGCGCTGAATAACGCAACCGTCGCCAAACCAGGAACAGCCAGCGGCATGACAATCCGGAAAAGCGTCTGCCACTCATTTGCCCCGTCAATCCGAGCGGCCTCAATTAGCTCACTGGGCACATTCGACTTGTAGAAGGTGCGCATGACAAGAACCCAGAACGGACTAAACGAAGAGGGAAGGAACAAGGCCAAGAGAGTGTTCTGAATACGAAGAATATGCCTGGTCACCATATAATAGGAGACCAATCCACCACTGAATAGCATGGTGAAAAAAGCGTAGAAGGTAAAGAAATTCCTGAACTTGAAATTAGGCCGCGCCAGCGGATAAGCATATAACCCAACCATCAAAACTGTTATGATTGTACCTGCCACAGTGGCAATGATTGTATTCTGGTAACTAGTCACAACAATTGAGCCGCGAGCGAACAGGAAATTGTAGGCACGAGTCGAAAATTCTCTTGGCCACAGACGATAACCATCCGCTGCCAGCGCAGACTCAGAAGTAATCGAAGAGATGACAATAACATAAATGGGAATGAGCGTCAAAATGCAGAGTATCCCCAGCAGAACGGTAAAGAACGCATTAACCCCCGCAGGCAGGGCCAGCATATCGCGTTGCTTTTTCTTCCGCTTCAAGATATCCATATCTGGGTCACCTTTTACTGAAATAAAACTGAAGACTTTCGCTGCCATGCTGGCATCCATCATGCCAGCGTCAAAACATCTCCCGGCCATCTAAGGCCTATCCGGAAAACGTAACCGACACATTCCTAATGCATTGGTATAAGCGGCATAGGGATGCCGCTTGTACGGTTTTTCGGATAGGCTCTAAAACAACGCCATTTCCGGCCTGACTTTACGCACAATTGCATTCGTGATCAGGATCAGGACGAAACCAAAAACAGACGGCACGAGAGCCGCTGCAGCAGGATAGCCAAGCGGCAATGAGCTGTACAGCATAGTGTACACAAATATATCCAGCGTATATGTGACATCCTTAACGAACGCCGATCCGTTCGGCAGGGTATAGAACATATCAAAATCAGAACCGAGGATGCGCCCCACCGCCAGGATCTGTAGCAGCACAATAACAGGAGTCAGATGGGGCAAGGTAATGTGTAAGAATTGTTTCCATTTCCCGGCGCCGTCAATTGCAGCGGCTTCATAAAGCTCGCGCTCAATAGTGGTAATAGTCGCCAGATAGATGATAGAACCGTTGCCAGTATATTTCCATATATTAGCGAGCAGGAAGATAAAAGGCCACGCGATCTTCTGCTTATAAACTTCTATTGGTGCATATCCCAGCGGTACGATAAAATTATTGATAATCCCATTAAAGCTTCCCAAGGCGTAGACCACATAGGCGACCACAATCCATGATATAAAAAACGGCAAAAAGAAAATGGAGTGATAGACTTTGGCCAAAAACCTGTTCTTAAGCTCGAAAATGATAACTGCCAGGGCAACAGAAAGAACCAACCCCACAACCATAAAGAGCAGATTATACAAAACCGTATTACGGAGGTAAGTCAGCGTGACATTGATATTAGTGGGTAATATCAGGTATTTAAAGTTATTCAAGCCGACCCAGGGGCTTTTGATCAGGCTATGAATAAACGTATTCTTGATTAAGGCATCGGCAGGCGGTTTTACCAGCTTGTAGTCCTTAAAAGCCAAAATTATGCCAGGCATAGGAAGATACGAAAACAAAAACAGCCATATCGCCCCTGGTAATACCATGAGTAGATAGGACAGGTTAGAGTAAACCTTGTCCCTATTCCACCTGGACTTCCCCCGTGGAGAAATTAGGGTAGAGGACCTGGCTTCTATAGCACACCTCCCTTTATGAATGCATACAGACTTGAAAGCAGCCGAAATCTCCGGCATCCTGAGATACGGCCCAGACCAGGCTTTGACTTTCTAAGGCGACATGGTAAACTAATATTCGGTCTGGCTACAACCTCGCCACTTATGCCAGAACCACTACCAAAATTGTATTATACTGGAATCGGAAAGTCCATACCAGGATTCTATCAATTTTCTATCTTATGGTCACCTGTGAGGAGTTCGAGCAGCAACTGCGAGACGCGCTGACCCACCTGTACGATCCTGACTATCGCCCCCCGGAATCGCTATGTGTAACGGTGGGTTGCGACCCTCATGCCGGCCCGCTTGAGGTTAAGTCTGCCCTGATGCGCGCGATCGGCGAAATGGCCCCCCCTGCCGGGATGCCACCAGATGCCCGCCCCCGGCAGATATACGACTTGCTGTACAGCCGGTTCGTGCTGCGGTTGACGCAGGAGGAAACTGCCGAGAGACTGAATATCAGCGTAGCCACAGCCTGGCGCATACAGAAAGAGGCTATCCACGAACTGGCAAGACGCATCTGGGAACAGACCGTCGAGCAGTCCAAACCGGCAGAAGAGAGGTCTGACGCACAGGCAGTAGATTGGCGCGCGCAGGCTGAATCTGAATTGGCGTCTTTACTGGCCGGCGCTCCGGACGTAAGAAGCGATGTCGCGGAGGTGATCAACGGAGTAGTGGGGTTGTGGAATCTGCCAGAAGTAGGGGGCAGCGTCCGGCTCGTAGTGGAATTCGTTCAGCCTGACCTGGTCGCGGCAGTCCACCCGGTGGCACTACGCCAGGTCTTGATCGCGGCGGTCAGGCGGCTGGCTGCCTGCATGTCATCGGGGGAGATCAAAATCTTCGCCACGCTGGAGGAAGGCAACGTCATCATCAATCTGATCGCACCGATAACCACAACGAGCCAGCCCGATGTGGAGGACTTTACTCGAAACTTGCTGGCGCCAAAGGAAATCTCGATCACGGCGCAACTGGATAATCGCCATGTTTTCTGGCGTGCCGAGCTGCCCTCTTTGGGCAGAGTTACCGTGCTGGTGGCAGACGATAACCCCGATATGGTCGAATTCTACCGCCGTTCCACCGAGGGCACCCGGTATCGCATTATCTCCACAGCCAGAGGCCACTCCCTGCTTGAAGTGGCTATGGCCACCATTCCCGACATTATCGTGCTGGACGTGATGCTCCCCGATGTGGACGGGTGGGAGTTGCTGTTACATCTGCGCGAAAACCAGGCGACCCGTTCTATCCCCATCATTGTTTGTTCGGTCGTCAGGGAGGAAGAACTGGCGCGCTCTCTGGGCGCTGCGCTCTACCTGGCGAAGCCGGTGCGACCTGGTGAGTTTGTCGAGGCACTGGATCGGGTGCTTGCTCTGGCGTCAAAACCAGCCGCGCAATCTCCATCGAGCAATGCAACAGCTTGTTGAGCGACAAGCCTTCCCCATACATGACCAGACAGCCTTCGCTTCTTGGCTGCAGGCCGGGCGGGTCCTGGGCGGATACGAAGTAAAAAGGCACGCCCGAAATTTCTTCATCTTGTCTGATCGCCTCGGCCACCTGCCAGCCATCCATCTCCGGCATCACGATATCGAGCAGGATCAAATCGGGTCTGGCCTGTCGCAATGCCTCCAGCGCTTCTTTGCCGCCGGAGGCTGTCGTTACTTCTATCATACTGTCGCAGACGCGGAGCAGGCGAACCAGGACATCCAGCGTGTCCGGGTCATCATCCACCACCAGGACCCGCTTCACACGCCGCCCGACGGCTGCGAGGGCCTTCTCTAAATCGG